>JANPCU010000365.1:0-41374 GCA_031431195.1 Planctomycetota bacterium
CAGCCAGCTAAACTGGTTCGGAAGCATCTGCAACCGAACCAAACGCTGGTGCCCAAATACGATCGTGTGTCACCAACCTGTTCATACACAACACCCCGTGGAGGCTAACGCCCCCACGGGGTGTTTGTCGTTGGATTTTGACCTGATCGCTTGTTGTCAGAAGTTGCCGATCATATTCCGGCTTGGTAGCTGCTTCTCGATCTCCTGTGAATCGCGAATACGAAGGCCGCTGGAACTCGCCTCGTGGCTCCGGGTCTGCCTCGTAATGGAAGATTAGGGTGACGAAATTGGAAATTCGATCTACCACAACGAGGTTACGTCCCTGCCGGACGCAAACCCGTGGGTGTCAGTTCATCGACGATTGAGACGCCGCTCCGGCTTGAATTAGTCTCAGTAGCGCTATGCCCCAACTGATTATTTTACGACCAAGTTCGCTCGCTGGTCCGCCACGCCGATGCGGGCGATGGTTCCAGTGTTGAACTCCAGGAAGTCGGACTCGATGCCGTCCGAGAAGATCACGCCGCCCGTCGGGGTCTTCGATTCCAACTCGATCGCTGCCCCCTCCTCGAGGACACCGGCGATTAACGACGCCCCCGAGGTCCGGCTCACGAAGGGCTCTCGCACAGCCCAGAGCAGTCGGGGGTCCTCCCACTGGAGTTGCCGACGCAAGCTGGCAGGGTTCGCGACCCCGAGCGATTGAGCGACCCCCACGGCCATGTTGAAGACCGACGACATCCAGCCCGATGATCCCGCTCCGGTGGAGACCAGCACGCCGCTCGAAGACTGCTGCTCTTCGCGCCCGCCGACGCGAAGTTGATACCGAGCCGAGACGTGGGACTTCACCCCCATGAACAGATCGTTGAAGGCCAGCATCCGTTGGCCATCCTGCAAGGTCACTTCCGCCAGTGTCACTGAGCGGGTTATCGCCTGGCGATTGAGCACTCTCGACACTGCTCCCCGGGCCTCATTCACCTGAAACGGAAGCAGAATGCCATCAAACCGGGACGGGTCGGGATTCACAGCAACAATCGGAACATGGCCGACATACTTGGCGGTGTTCGCCACCAGTCCATCCTGGCCGACGACGACGACCGCCTCGCAGAGCCCAAAGTCATAGGTCGGCACATACGCCCGGTCGATGACATGCACCGGCATCCCGAAATCGAGCTCGCGGTTCAAGAGAGCCACAGATCCCTGGTAGGTCTCGTCCTCGCTCTCGATATCCATCAACAGGGAATCGACATCCTCCTCCTGAGCCGCCTCGGCAGCGGCCAGGTCGCCCGACTGGACGGCAGCTGCCACACGATTCCGCTTGAAATTAAAGCCCATCATCCCCTTGGTGGACCAGCGCTTGAGCAGCCCCTTCATCCGCGTTTCGCGCGTGACGATGGTGATGCGAGGCGTGAAGAAGGCGGCCATGTCATCTCCCTGGTTCGGACACTCAGGAACTGACTCGATACAAGTTCCCGAAATTCACCGCAGAGGGCGCGGAGGTTCGCAGAGGAAATTCCAGATCTCACCCTGACCTCTGCGGTCCTCTGCGCCCTCTGCGGTGAACCCTGTTCAGGACTCTCGGGAAGTTGCTTCGCACCAGATTCTAAACCGACTTCGACCGCTGCTGTTTCGTCTCCGAACTGGTCGACCTGTCACGCGGCAGCAGTGCCTGCAACAGATCGGGAGTGATGTTCAGCTGGCCGATCTTCTCGGCATTGCGAGAGAGTTGATCGAAGGC
Organism: Planctomycetota bacterium; assembly: GCA_031431195.1. Classification (GTDB taxonomy): domain Bacteria; phylum Planctomycetota; class Planctomycetia; order Planctomycetales; family Planctomycetaceae; genus TH-plancto1. The sequence continues at coordinate 1,733 of JANPCU010000365.1, forward strand.
GGACGCGACCATCGTCGACGCATCGGCGTTCCCCTGCATGGCCAGCAGCGTCCGCCAGTCGACATCGCGAACCGGGGCGAGGATGGCCTGCAGAGCGGCTCCGCGCGACTCGGCCTCTTTCCGTTCGTTGGCGACGCGTGTATCGACCAGCGAGGTGCGTTGCAGCTCGACGGCAATCTCCGCTTCCATCTGCGCCTCTTTGACCTGGCGCTGCTTGAGGGCCACGGCGATCTCGGTCTGGAGTTCATTCTCACGAATCGTTCGCTCCAGCTGGACCGAGGCATTGCGGCGGGCATAGATCGCCTCGTCGGCCTGCTTGAGCAACTGTTCACGGGCCTCGGTTTGCAGTGCCTTGGCCATCTCGGGATCAGCCTTGATCGAGGCCACGGTCACATCGAGAACCTCAATCCCCAGCTGCGATACGGTCCCCGATTGGCTCAGTGACGACCGGATCTGCTCCACCAATCCATCTGACGACCCGAGCAGCTTCTTGAGCGGTTGCGACTGGATGAACGAGCGGGCGGCGGTCTGCATGGCCTGGACCAGTCGCTCGCCGAGCTTCGAAGGGTCTTCGCTCTGATATCGCCCTCGCACGTCGACCGTGTAGTCGAGCAGCGCGGAGAGCTTCACCGCATCGGCCACGCGCGAGGTCAGGTTCCCCTGTACGGTCACGTCCTGGAAGTCGGAGGAGACCTCAGTAAAGGCGAACGGCACATCGACGCTGGAGACTGGCACCAGAGCCATCACCGTCGTCGGAGCGAAATAGAAAAACGACAGCCCCGGCCCCTGGCGCACGATCTTTCCCGCCTTGGACTGCAAGACGTACGTCGTCGCCGGAACCTTGAGATACCGAAAACCGAGCATGAGACATCGCCCTTCGCCGCACTTCCCGCACCGGGAATTGGATCACAGACTGAACTTCACCTCCGCAAATTTAGCTCATCGCTGAGCGAACGCTACGGAAAACAGAGCGAATCAGTCAGTTCGGGGGCGTTTGCCTACGCCGGTGGCAACCCCGCAGCGGCCCGCGATCTGATCGAATCGATTGAGAAAGATCGCGAGCCGAAGTGCTCGATGAAGGAGGCCCGCGGCGCGATCGAAATGGTACTGGCGGTCTTGGAATCGCATCGCCAGGGCGGCCCGGTCGCACTGCCGATGACGAACCTCCATCACCCGTTCGCCGACTGGGCGGGATGACTTTGCGAGGTGTGTTCTGTGAAATCCAGGCGAGCCCCCGTCGTCAGCCGAGGTGTCCAAGCCCAACAGCGTCGCTCCATGATCGGCCTCGCTCCCGGTGAGATCGCATCAGTCCAATCGGGCCAGCGTATGTTCCCTGGTGTGAACACCCCGGCTGACGCCGAGGGCTCGCCCTTTCCTAGAGAACTGACTCATCGAAATGTGGGCGTGCCCGCTCTCTGGCGAGGGCAGCGACGGGAGGTTATTACCCACCGCTGGCCTCACTCCCCGGCGGTCTTGAAGCCGAACCGCTGCACTCCGATCCGCGAACATTCCAATAGCAGGGGTTCCACGGCTCGATAGGGCACGCGGCGATCTGAGCGGATCTGCACCGCGAACTCGGGGCCGTGGCGATCGAGTTGGTCCTTCACCAGATCCTTCAGCTGGGGCAGGTCGATCGATTTGTCCGCGATGTAAAGCTGCTCGTGCTCGGTGATCGTGATGACGAGGCGGCGGGGGTCTTCCTCATCGGGCTGGGAGGTGGACGCCTGGGGGAGTTCGAGGGGGATATCGGTCTCGTTCGCGAAGTGCGACGCGACGAGAAAGAAGATGACCAGATTGAACACCATATCGATGAGTGGCGTCATGTCCATCCGCATCGGTCGGCGGAATTTCGTCGAGGGAACCCTCACGCGCGGCGACCTCCCTCGGAGGGCAGCGGACCGGGCGAGGCGGGCGTTGGTAGCACGGTCGGTGCGGGCCTCGTCTCGGGCTTCCGCTGGAGCATCTTTCGCTTGAGTGGCGCGATGATTGTCTCGGCGGTCACGGCGGTCTCGGCGATGTAGCTGTCGATGCGGTTGCGAAACATGGCAAAGGCGACCTGCGCCGGAACCGCGACGAGCAGCCCGAACATGGTGGTGACGAGGGCCTCGGAGATCGAGGGGGCAAAGTCAGCTGTGCGGGGGGCGACCTTCTCGGCGAACTCGGCGAAGGCCTGGATCATACCCCACACGGTCCCCATCAGTCCGAGCATCGGCCCGATGACCCCGATCAGCGACAGGTATTCAATCTTACGAGTCAGCCGTGCGGCCTGCTCCGCGACGGCGTCCTCCATGGCCTTGACCATCGAGGCGGTGCCCAGGTCGGCCTCTTGTAGTCCGATCCCGACGACATAGGACAACAAGCTCGTCTGCTCGCGACAGAGCGTTTCGGCCTGTGTCAGCTGGCCACTGGCGATCAGGGGCTGGCACTTCTCGGCAAAGCCGTCAGGGATCAACGTCTTGCGACGGATGGTGAGCAAATGTTCGACAATGAGAGCGACCATCGCGACGCTCAGCGCAATCGTGACGTATCCAATAAAGCCCCCGGCCCGCAACAACTCGCGGACATCGAGTACACCCTTGTCGAAGATCTTGCCGTCGGCGGCCTGGGCCACACGCGAGTAGATCAAGGAGAAGCCGACCACCCAGACCAGCGAGCGGATGGCCCGTGTATAAGGGTTCGGTCGAGGTCGGTCAGATGGAACTGCAAGCATGCCGCCCTCCGTGGCGAGTGTGACGCGAGTGTCGCTTATAAAAGCCCAGCGGTTGCAACCGCTGGGCTTGGTGGTGCTCGCTTTCACTCGCGAGCCGGATTCTCGCTCGAATCGGCGGGAGAGGACAAGACCGATCGTATTTGACGGGCCTCGTTCGCCCACGGGGACCACGGGTACTGCGAAATCACACGGTCATAGAGGGTTAGGGCAGCCTCGGTCTGCCCCGTCTGTTCCAGTGCCCCCGCCGCATCGACCAGAGCGCGGGCGGACAGATCCTCATTGTCACTGTAGACCTCCGGCAACCAGAGAAACTCCGCAGCAGCAGCCCCCGGTTCTCGTCGTTGCAGCAGGCCACGACCGACGAGGTATTGCGGACCGGCCCGCAGAGAGCGTGGCATTCGCCGGACCTCGGTCCGCCACTTTTGGACCTCCATCTCGCTGAGTTCCAGCCCCAGTCGCACCCTCCACAGCTGAGGTCGCGCGAGATTCGAAATAATGGTATTAGGGTCGCGCGCGAGATCGTCAAGCTGTTTCTCCGCCGCCTCCCCGTACACCGGGTCGAGGAGCAGCCAGCTCGCTGCGAGCAACCTTGCTGGGGAGTCAGTCTCTTTCAGCCACCCACGAGCCAAAGTCTTCGGCCCATCGCCCAGCGCTTGCGGAGCCCACTGAATGGGGGCGACGTTCCAGTGCGGCGTCGCGGCGTCCTCATTGGAGATTTGCAGGAACCGGGTCGCAGCTGTGCTCCAGTCGCCACGGCGGATGGCACAGCGGACGAGTTGAGAGAGGATCTCGCGTTTCATCCAGTCGCGGGGTTCGTCGGTCAGTGCTTTGAGCAGCGACTGTTCGGCGAGGGGATTGGTCCCGGCGTTGAGTTCAGTGATCCCCTGTTCGTGAATCGCAGATCGCCAGGTGTTGACCGACTGGATTGAGTTCGCGGGATAGCGATCGGGAGTGTCGGCACCGGGGCGTTTGAGCAGTAGTAACTGCCCGGTGTATTCCTCGACCGAGCCGATGAGGATGACGGGATCGACCGCTCCTTCGGGGATGAGCGTGACGCGGTCCTCGGCAGTGAGTGTCCCACTGAGGCAAGCGATCACAATCAGGAGATGAGAGAGGCACCGTACGACGGACGTCCTCGTCCGTCGGTCACACGACGGACGCGGACGTCCGTCGTACGTGATATCCGCGAACCCCCACTTCATGACGGTGTTCCCGGTGTCGTGGCGGCTGGCACTGATGCGGCTTCTGGCTCTTGGATATCACCGCGAAAGATCTGCGGCAGGAGCATCACAAACCCGGCGGTAATCGCCATGTCGGCCACGTTGAAAATGCCAGTGCGTAGCGGCCCGATCCCCAGATTCAGAAAGTCGATGACCGCATTGATCCGGATGCGGTCGATCAGGTTGCCGATCCCTCCGGCAAAGACCATGGCCCAGGCGAGAAAGTTCCAGCGATCCATCGGTAGCCAGTGTATCGCGACCGCGAGCGCCACGAGCAGCACTCCGTTCCCGACCACCAGGATCGCGTAACGCACAGCAGGTTCCAGATTCCCGAACAAGCTGAGGAACGCTCCCCGGTTCTCGGCGTACTCAATCCGAAACACATCGTTGAGGTAACTTTGCCGAGGCTGATTCTCCCAGTGCGTGACCGCGTACTGCTTGCTCGCCTGGTCACAGCCGACCAGTGACACCAGCAACACCAGCATCAGTCGTAACCGGCTGGTCCGCGACATCGAATCCCTCATGACGCCATCTCCTCCTGAAAGCGGAAGCGTCCTGGCTTTCCGCGAAGCATATTGTGTCGATTGGCCGAAGTTCGGGGAAGACGGAACCGCTGCTGAGGATGAGCGGGAATGTGAGACGCACTGGGTCTCTCCAGCGACGGCACAAGGAACTCCCCACAGTTTCCCCTTCCGAGGGAGTGTGAAACGCAGAGTACGCCGAGAGCGCCGAGGAAAAATAGAAATAATCAGAGGACGAGGCATCGATCGGAATTCGGGCATATCCCCGAGAGATTCTCCGCGTCCTCCGCGTTTCAATTCTGGTCCCCGCCCGCCAGAACACAACCGCCCCCGAGATGACGCGGTCCCTCACCCGACTCCCCGATGATCTTGTTCTCACGATCTGGTGAAACCACGGCCTCCCTCTTGGTTGTGCCGCCCGCGCCGAGAATCCACCGAGCCTGCGCAGTTCAGCGAGCGTTCCTCGCGGCAATCTCCATGTGCGTCTCACGCGCGAACCCCATGTGTCCGGCAACTATAGGCTTGCGTTCCTAATCGCTCTGATGACACAATGAGTGATTGATTCAAGGAATGGTCCAGTCAGATTGCCCCCCACGGGAGGCAACGGTCCGGGAGTTGAGCGACTTGAGAGCCATCATCAGTGACATTCACGGGAACCTCGAAGCCTTTGAGTCGGTGCTGGCTGACATTCGCGAACAGGGTGTTCAGGAGATCTATTGCCTCGGCGACATCATTGGGTATGGCCCCAATCCTCGCGAGTGCATCGATCTGGTCATGAAGAACTGTGCCGCTGTCATTCTGGGGAATCATGACCAGGCAGCGCTGTTCGACCCCGCTGGCTTTAATGCGGGAGCGGAGCGGGCGATTCTCTGGACGCGGAAGATGCTGGAGACCGGTGATCGCGTCGGAAATGAGAAGCGCTGGGAATTTCTGGGTGACCTGCCACGCATGAAGCGTGAGGAGAAACATCTGTTCGTCCATGGGTCCGCACGCAATCCGCTGAACGAGTATGTCTTTCCGGAAGACATCTATAACCAGCGGAAGATGGAACGCATCTTCGGTCTAGTGGACAAGTATTGTTTCCAAGGACACACACACATTCCCGGGGTGTTTACGGAGGAATACTCGTTCCTCAGCCCGGACGAGATTGACTTCCAGTGGGCTCTCACAGAACGCAAGATCCTCGTGAACGTCGGTTCCGTCGGGCAGCCGCGTGATGGCGACAATCGGTCCTGCTACGTGATTTTGGACGATCAGAAAGTGCGCTATCGCCGGGTGGGATATGACTTCGAGACGACGATCAAGAAGATTTACGAGATCGACGATCTCGATAACTTTCTCGGCGATCGACTGCGAGATGGCCGGTAAGTGCTGGCGTTGGGCAATAGAATCTCCGTAGCAGAAGTCGTCAGACTTTTGCCCGCCGCTGCCATGCGACTTCATCGAGATCACGTTTAGAAGAGTATTTTCTGCCGACTGCTTCAGTGTGGGAGTCATGTTGCGGAGTGTTCGTGCGTTCACTGGATTAGTTGCTCCTCTTCAAGTTGCGTGTCGCGCCGCCCCCCGATAAGATACTAGGCTTCTTGCCGTCTCGCCTGACAAAACGGCGAACTACGGTGGTGGTGTTTGAACAGGGGGCGATCGTTCGGATCGCGCCGTTTGAGGACGAAGGTCATGGCCAACGCAACGAAAATCGAAGCACAGCAGCGCACGGGTAAGGGAACACGGGCGTCTAACCGCCTGCGTTTGGAAGGTTTGGTTCCGGCCAATCTCTATGGCCACGGCCAGGATTCGGCCATGCTTTCCGTCGCTGAGGATGTCGTGCGTCCGCTGGTCTACAGCGGGCACAAGCTGGTCGAAATCAGCTGCAACGGCAAGTTGGAGACCGCTCTGGTTCGGGAAGTCCAATGGGACTCCTTCTCGAAGTACATTACGCACATTGACTTTGTGCGGATTGACGCCAACGAACGAGTGAGCGTCGTCGTTCCGGTCCACGTCCGAGGCACGGCTCCTGGGACTCTCAAGGACGGTGTGCTGGAGCAGCCTCTGCACAGCCTGCATCTTGATTGTTCGGCAGCTGATGTTCCCGACGAGATCGTGGTGCGGGTCGACAAGCTGCAACTGGGACAGGCTATTCATGTCCGCGATCTGACCGATCTCTTGCCGAGCGGTGCTACGGTCAAGGGTTCACCAGACCAGATTGTGGTCCATGTGATTGTGCCACGTGCGATGGTGATCGCTCCGATCGATCCCGCAGCTGCAGTGGCTCAGCCAGAAGTGGTTGGCAAGAAGAAGGACGGCGAAGAGGCCGCTGCGAAGTAACGCCTGCTCTCTCGTCACCGAAATACATTGGCCTCGCCCTCCCACTGGATGGCGAGGTTTTTTATTGGGGAGACGGATCGCTCCAGAAAATCAGTCGCTGCCTCATGAAAAACACCTCGAACGCATTCGCGAACGAGGTGCTGAGTAGACTGAGTTACCCGACCAGGATTCGAACCTGGACAAACAGAATCAAAATCTGTTGTGCTGACCATTACACTATCGGGTAGTCGACAAACGGACACGATTGACCAGTGAAGGTTCGCGACCGCTGTGGTCGAGAGAAGTGTACTGGATTGGACATTTCCGACAAGCCGAGTTGACTCATACTCGATCTTCGGGCCAGACATCGGTTCGCCAACCGCTGACACCAAGATCCACATTTCAATCAGGAATACATCCGCGTCGCCCGATTCACACTTTATCGACTTTTCCGATTACGTCGATTTTGACGGCAGTTCTTGTGCAGTCCGGACCGATACTTCTGATACGGTGTCTCGCGGATTCTCCGCTCAGGAACCGTTGTGACTGAGGAGTATACGGACTGTGGTCAGGCGGAATCCCGCATTTCGAATGGCAACTGGGGGGCTGACCGTCGCGGTCATGTTGTGCCTGGTGGCAGCCATTTCACTGCTGAATTTGACGCCTCCCGCCGTGATGACTGATGTGATCGAGAAGGCCGCACCAAATGAGCCCATTCGGGTGGCCACGATGGGAGAGGTCTCTGACCTGCTCCGGGAACATCCCCGCAATCCGGTTCCCGATCCGACTGACCATCTGTCCCCGGTGGAGACGGTCTCACGGCCAGAGCAGTTCGCTTCGACCGCGCCAGATTTTCCTCAACAATGGACGCCACGCCCTGATGGGGACGAACCCCAATACGTGGAACTGCCAGCACTGATCGAATCCGAACCAGTCTCGATCGCGCCCCACCCTTCGTCTCATGCGGATCGAATCCCGATCCCGACCACCGATCTGGAAAGCGATATCGCCCAGCTAAAAGGGCAAATCAACGAACTGGCCCGATCCCAGCTGGAATCGCAACTCGCGGAAATTCGTCACGCCGAGCAGTTGCTTTCGACGCACCAGGCTCAGCGGATGATCGAGGCGCTGCAGCGCGAGGTCGACGAACTGAAGCGACAGCTTCACTCCGCTGGACATCACGCGGGGACTGGGTCGAATGTCTCCGTCCCTTTGAATGACCGAGCAGGCTTACCCACTGCTGTGGGTGAGTCGCAAGAACCAATCCCGTTTCCTGCGACCGCTAAATCATCGGTCGCGGATTCGATACCGCCTGCCGAGGCCGAAGCTCACGTTGAGCCCACGCACGTCGCCCGGGTCCGCTTCGCCGAGTCCACGACCTCTCCGGGCCGGTACGATGTCGATGCCGATCAGGCTTCGCTGGAGGAATTTCTGACCAAGCTAGGCCCGGTCGCCGGCTGGAATCTCGTCCACGGCCCCGAACTGAAGGGCATCGTGACATGCCGCTGGCAGGGAGTCGAACTGCAACAAGCGCTAATTCAGCTGTTGCAAGTTCGCGGTTGGCGGATTCGCCCGGACGGGGACTTCGCGATCATCGAGCCGCTCACGCCTATTCAGCAGGCAGACACAAACCCTCCGGAGAATGTCGATCGATTGTCCTCGGATTCCATTACCCTCCAGCTGGCACCCGACGTTTTGGGGCAGGTCTCCCAGGCTCATCGCCCCGAGACGTCCGCACCTCATCCACAGCTTGCCCCAGAATTTCCAGCGACTCGCTCCCTGCTCATTTCTGACTCTGGTCGCTCGGACAATCCGCAATTTTCCAGTGATCTTCACCGCACTGTGGCTCCGCGTCGCGGCCGGATTGTCATGAAGGACTATCCGGAACTGATGGCTTTGGAAACACCACCCACTCGTCCGCCTGAACCGCCTTCGCAGCGTCTCGAAATCGAAGCGACGATCCTCCAGTTTCGGCTGGCAAAAGATGCCAAGCCTGGGGCCTTCCGCCAATCGTTGACGGTGGCTGGCCGAGGCCCCTGCCCCCTGTGTGGGGTGGTCCATTCCGGGCCCATCGATCAGATTGGCCATTCTGCCGAGGGCTGGGTCGAACTGGGTGATGGAGTGAGTGCCGGAGTTTGCCTTCTGACTCCCCCATTGATTACTGAAAAACTCCAGCCTTTGGGGACGATTTCCGTCACTTCACCCCCGCGTGTCCCTGTCCGGGATCGTCAGCTGGCAGTCGTCGGACTGACCGAGTTGCAGGGGTTTCGCAGGCATTTCCTGCCGACTGAAAAGGGGAGTCGAGAGGTCGATTTCCTCACCGGCGGCTTGCAACTTTCCCTGCGTCCAACGGTGCAGGAGGGCGGATTGATCCGACTCGACCTGCAACCTTCGATGAACAGCCGGGATGAGTTTCACGCTAGCTTGATCATGACATCGGAGAGCTGTGTGGTGATCGGAGGTCTATATTTCGAGAACCTGCCATCCCCATCATCCGCTGACCAGCCCGATACCAAACGAGCGGATGAGGCACAGTCCAAAGACCTGTTAGAGGTCGTGGTCCTGCTTAGTGTGCGTCCGCTGGGGAACGAGGCTCACTCGGTTCCCGAGGGACAAATCGCTCCCCCCTCTGACCTCCTGGCTCCCGTCTCACCACGCGAGTGACGACCGCAGTGATCATGGCCCGCGCTTCCGCAGGGCATCAATCTGTTTTTGCAAATCGGCTGCCTGAGTCTCGACAGCCTGAATATCGTTCTCGTGCGGCGGAGTGGTTTTGTTCACTCGGGTGTAGCCGATGTAATTGAGCCAGCCCTGCCCCCGCGCTGACTGACGCTGACGGATCAGCTTGTACAGCGGGTCCGCTTGAACAGTGGCCAAGCGGGCATCGAGATCCCCAGCGGGGGCGGGAATTCCCAACCCCTTCAGAATGGCATCCGCGATCACAAAGTGACCCATCTCCGCCGGGTGAACTCCGTCACCGGGATTGTGCAAGGGGTGCTTGGCCGCTCGGGCGGGTTTGACCATCGCGCTCATCGGCACATGCAAATCAATCACCGTCGCCCCACCGGGCCGCGTCTTCAGTTCCCACTCCGCATAGACATCCAGAACCGTGTTGTAGTCGAACCCACTCGCTGCGAGGCCTCCCTGGCAATCCACATCGAAGGCGGGCGGCGTCACCAGAATGACCTCCGCACCGGCGGCCCGGCACTTCTCAACCAGCCGGGTGACCCCGTCTTGAAACGCCTTCTGCCGGTCCTCACTGAGCGGCTTATAGATCCCGTCATTCATTCCGTAGCAAGCGATGACCAGCTGCGGTTTGACATCAGCGAGGGCTCGGTCGAGTCGATCATGAATGCCCGGACGTGGCCCGGGATGACCTTCTTCCGTCAGTCCCGAGGTGGTCTCGCTGGCGAGTCCCGCGTTGACGATATCGAAGGGCAGCGACGGGTTCTGCTGTTGCAAGGTGTATTCGACAAAGCTCAAGTAGCGTCCGTCCTGGGTCACACTGTCTCCCAGCGCCATCACTCGCTTGCCGGAGAGTGCCGCTGCTCCCCGAAGAGGAGCAGACACGGTGGCGACCGCCTGGGGCTCCTCAGCCACCAGCGAGGCCGAGGGCACCAGCAGGACCATAGCGATCAGGAATGTACGTTTCATCGGTGACGATGTCCCCAAACAGGCAGCAGCCAATTGGTCGGAGGGACAAGCACGACTGGCATCGACCGATATTCACAGCCCTCACCGTTTAGAGTATCGCACTTCGTGGCGAGGCTCCAGTGCTCAGCCCCCAGGGCAATCGCCTACTTGAATACGGATAAAATGTCGGGTGGGACTGGCCTGCGCAAAAGCCACGTCACCTGGGCTGGAATGTGTGGGCGTTTCTGTTCCTGGTTGTGTGTGTGTGTTCGTCACTCCCGGCAGAGACCGCGCAGGGCCACGCTGCCATCTGCACGAGAATCTCTCTGAGCGGGAAGCGTCAGCACATGGGGGGAGTCGCGTGAGGCAGGGAGCAGGAGAGTGCCTCACGCGAAGGCGCGAAGAAGAAGCAGAGCCCGTTCTTACTCTTCCTCCTCTTCTTCTTCGCGCCTTCGCGTGAGACATTCCTGCTCAGGGAGTCGTCGCACAGTTCCCGGATAGACCTCCCCCAAAAAAAGCCGACTTTTGCGCAGGCCCACCATGTCTGACGCTTGCCCCCAGAGAGGGTGGGCCTGCGCCCAAAGCGGCTGGTCCCACCCTACATGGAAACTGGCGAGCCCCCATTTGGCGGGGCGGCTCGGCCCACGAACGCCCCGTACAGCACGGCGAACAGCGTCGTTCCCAAGCACAACATCGCGAACCAGTCGCCGAACCTCACGTACAGGCTCTCGCGCGGGTCGAGGGGGATGTACCCCACCTGCACGAAGGTCGACAGCTTGGGGAGTTTTCCCGTGGCGGGGTCAATCAGCGTTGTCCGCTCGTTCGGCTGCCGCAATTTCATCTTGTCGTAATCGACCAAAATGTCGGGGTCGCGAATCTGGCCGTTGCCATCAATAATGGCCGAGACACCGGTGTTGACCGCGCGGACCATCGGGACGCGCGTCTCAATGCAGCGGAAGCTGGCGGTGATGAGATGTTGATCATGCTCACTCGACCCGTGGAACCAACCGTCATTAGTCAGGTTCACGAGGCAGTCGACATCACCGGCCCCGGGGCTGGCGACAGAGCGGGAGCCCTGGACCGCATTCCGGACCAGATGCGGCACAGTGTCCTCAAAACAGATCAGCGGCAGCAATCGGTAGTGGTCGTGCTGAAAAACCCCGATGGTGTTACCGGCGTCGAGGCCGAACCCCTCGGCATAGGGCGTAAACGACTTCAACCACGGCAGCTGATCGCGGAGCGGGATGTACTCGCCGAAGGGGACGCGGTGGATCTTGTCGTAGCGACCACGGATCCCGGTCGGTTGAATGAGGACGGCGGAGTTGAAGTGCTGGGAGCGTTCCTGTCCCTCGGTCCCAATGTAAGTCCCGGCCCCGACGATCAGCGAGGCCCGCGATTCCTCGGACATACTCGTCAGCACCTTTTGCACCATCCGGTCCTTCCAGCGCTGGGTCGGGATCAGTGGATGCAACGAGGCCAGCTGGGCGTCGGAGAAACTCTCGGGAGCTTCGAGCATCTGGTACGGCATCATCGATTCCGGCCAGATGATCAGCTCCGCCTGATGCTGCACAGCGAGTCCGTTGAGGGTCCGATAGGTGCGGAAGATATCGTCATCTAACCCTTGTTCCGGTTGAACACTGCTGGGGAAGTTGCCTTGCAGCAGTCCCACGCGCGGCCCGGCGGTGAACTCGGTCTGGCTGCGAATCAGTCCGTAACCCCAGCTGAGGGCGAACAGTCCCAGCGTGGAGGCGATGGCCAGCGTGCGGCCTCGGGGGGTGCCGCTGACGCCCGCTGTCTCGGCAGCGTTCAGGTCGGCGGGTATCGCTTGATACCGCTTCAGCCACTCGAGCGGAACGAGTCCCGCCAGACAGGCATTGACCATCATCACCAGGAAGCTGACCCCGTACCCGCCGACCAGATCACTGATCTGTACAATGGCCGACCAGCGGTGCTGACTGTGCCCGAGCAGATACCACGCAAACCCGGTCATCAGGTGAGCCCGCACCAACTCCAGCCCGACCCAGACGACGGGAGCCGCCACCACCAGTGGCAGTTTCAGTCGATGCACAGCGGATCGAGTCGCCAGCAGAAAGATCGGGAAGTAGAGCGAGACGTACAAGGCCATCGCCCCCCACGCCGGATACATGGTGGCATCGCCCAACCGCATCCACTGGAGAGTCGCGAACCAGCAGATCGCCCCGCCGAACCAGGCTCCGAGCAGGTTCCCCTGCATCGCGCGCGGTGACCGCACCAGGCACAGCATCGGCACCAGAGCGAACCACGCCAGCCAGCCCCAGTCGAGCGGAGTAAAACTCCCCCATAGCAGAACAGCGGTGATCGGGCATAAGACCCAGGCAGCCCGCGAGCGCACGGGAGCGGAGCGCGCCCGGTCAATCAGTGCCTGAACAATCAATCGCTGTTCAGAGCGTTCTGGGGCGGCTTCGTCCTGCGCCACGCGCGACGGCTCCTGAAGTGATACGGACATCCGAGGTTCCTTCCTTGAAACCTTGTGGCTGGGTGATTGATGCGAGAGGAGAGAGTGATCGGACGAGAATTCGAAATGTCTCAGGTGGGTAACTCATGTTCGAAGTTTGAGTGCGAATCCGAAAATCGTGACGCCCTCTGGACCCCGAAGGGGTTGCAGAGGATCGCCCAGGGTCGCGACCGCAGGGAGCGCACACTGGGTTACGCATCCTCAACTTCCTCAACCCTGAAGGGGTTGTACACCCGCTCCACTCATGTAGAACCCCTTCAGGGTTCGATCTTCGTTTGACTCCTCAACCCAGGGTAGGCTCCCGTTGGTCGCCAACCCTGGGCTATTCGCCGTGACCCCTTTCGGGGTCCAGAGTACTGCTGAGTTCCAAAAGACATCTGATGTCTCAGGCAGTCTGCCCCCCCGTTCAACGCCAGTTCAATCCCACCACGTTCTGGCGAACGTCGCTACGGGCGTCACTCCCGACCCGTGTAGGGAATGACTTCCACCATCGCTCCTGCGGCCCATTGATTCGGTCCCGCTGGCAACACCAGCAGGGCGTTCGACGAGGCCGTCGACTTCAAGTCGAACGACCCCTTCCAATCGACTGGACTGACTCGCCAACCCGCTCCGTGGGCGGTGAGCCGCGCAGGGAGGTAGGTCGGACGCGGATCGGAGAACTGGAAATCGGTCTCCAGCTCCGCGAGCAGCGGCACCGGCTCGGCAGGGGCCAGATTCATGATCCGGCGCACCGCTGTCCGGACGAACAGTTCGAAGCAAACCATACTGCTGACTGGATTTCCGGGCAAGCCGAAGATCCAGCGTGGCAGGTTGTCACTCGTCCGCTCCGGCGGCAGATAGCCAAACCAGAGCGGCTTTCCCGGACGCATCATGAGCTTGTGGAAGACTTCCTTGACCCCTAGTTCCTTGAGAACTTGCGGCACGAGGTCGAGCTTACCAGCCGAAACTCCTCCAGTGAGACAGAGGATGTCCGACTGTAATCCGCGTCCGATCCGGTGCCGCAGATCGTCCAGCCGGTCCTTGGCGATCCCCTCGTTGACCGGGGTCGCGCCCAGCGCCACGACCTGGGCCGCCAGCATGATCTGGTTGCTATTTCGAATCTGAGCGGGCCCCGGCGTCTCCTCAATCGACACCAACTCATCGCCCGTCGACAACAACGCGATTGTCGGTCGCGGATGAACCGAGACCCAGCTGCGACCGAGTTCGGCCAGCAGGGCGATCTCTTGGGCCCGAATGCGTCGTCCAGCGGTCAGGACCAGCTCACCATCCTGCATCGACGTGCCCTGGCAACCCACGTTGGTGCCGGGCAGCAGCGTCGCCTCAGAGAGAATCGTGACCCGCTCGGTCACGGTGTCGAGAGCGGTGCGCTCGATCGGGACGACCGCGTCGGCACCATCCGGCATCGGAGCCCCGGTCATGATGCGCGCCGCCGTGCCGGGTCCGACCTCGTGCTGAGGCATCCGGCCAGCGGTGATTTCCTCGACGACAAAGAAGGAGCGCGCCCCCGTCCCGTCATCCCCCGCGCTGATGGCGTACCCATCGACCAGCGACTTATCAAACGGCGGCGAGTCCTGATCGCTGACCACATCCTCTGCCAGCGTCTGACCGAGCGACTCCAGCAACGTCGTCAGCTGAGCGGGCCGTGGCTCGACGCTGTCGATGATGAGTGCGAGTGCCTCGGCAACGGTACGCATTGTGGGGGGGATCCTCGGTGTCTCCTGAGTGGGGTGTGATCATCGCGAATCGCGGGATGAAAAAACACCGTAGTCGTCAGATCTACACTGAAATATTAGGGTTCCCCCCAATCGGGGGGGCGAGGCTCAATCCGAAGTCTTCACGTGGATGGGGCACCAGCCTCGAATGCGGACGATTTGTATCAAGAACGTATCACGCTTGGAGAAATCGCCATCCCGGAGAAATGGAAGTGGACATCATCGCGGAATCGGGCCGGACACCGTCTGGCAGGAATACTTTTCGGCCACGATTGGCGGATGTCAACCCGCCGAACTCGCTCCATTCCGTTCGACTGGCTTCGGCGACTTCCACCGGATCGATTCCCGGATGCCATTCCCCCGTTGACGCCCTGCTCTGGTCTCGGCTACACCGCCTTTGTTCCGCAACTCCGACGTGCTGACAACGCACACGCAGAGAGCAGCGGGGTGAGCCACCTGTGCCCATGAAACCGCTCGATATCTCCCGCTTTCAACAGGACGACGAGTTCTCGAAACTCCTCGTCGGTCGCCGTGATGTGGACCTTGTGGTCGCCGCTCTGGAGATCGCTCGCGATGCCGATCCCGACCTGACGTTTCAGCCGACCCTCGACTGGATCCAGCAGCGCGCGGATCAGCTGACGCTCCAGATGGCCAGCACTTCGCAGGAGCGGGACATGCTGGAACAGATCGTCCAGTGCCTGTCCGGGGAGTTCGGACTGCGAGGCGATGAGGAGTGTTTTACTCGTCCCGAGAGCAGCTTCCTGCCGCAAGTGATCGAATCTCGCCGGGGTCTGCCGATCACGCTGTCACTGTTGTACTGCGCGGTGGCCGATCGGTTGGGGATGGCCTTGGAGTTAATCCCCGCGCCGCAGCATGTCGTCTGTCGTCTGATGACCGACCAGGCGTCCCTTTATGTCGACCCGTTTACCGAGGGGCGTATCCTTTCCGAGGCGGAGTGTCTGGCCTGGCTGAGCGTGCGAACTCAGATTGCCCCGCAAGCATTGCTGCCCACCCTCAATCCCGCCAGCCCGCGCGTCGTGATCGAGCGGATGCTGATGAATCTCAAGAATCTCTATTTGCGTGAATCGAACTGGACCGCCCTCTGGCCGGTGCAGTACCGTTTAACCGCTCTCAATCCCGCATCGACCGAGGCCTGCCGCGATCTCGGTCTCGTGGCCGCTCACTCCGGTCGGCACGGACTGGCAGTGACTCTGCTGCGGGAGTGCCTGCCCCAGGTGAGCGAAGCCGACCGGGCGACGTTGCTCCAGCAGATTGCCGATTCGGCACGCCGGTTGGCGCAGTGGAACTGAATCGTGTGGTCGGATTCGGGACTTTGGTGACGTGGCGACAACATGAATCACACCGCCCCCCCGCACTCCACTCCCGAGCCCCCAGCTTGGAAGATCCGCCGCGATGAACTGCTGATCGCCCGAGGACTTTGCCTGTGTGTCGTCCTGGGTCTAGTGGCCCGGTATCTCGGGCGCTGGCACTGGGTCTTTGAACTCACAACTCATTTTATTGAACAAGCCTGCATTCTCGCGGGAGTGAGCACACTCCTGTTGCTGCTTCGCCGTCATTGGCGATTGGCCGCCATCACGGGAGCCATGACCCTCGGGACAGCTGCGGAGTGGTTCACGTACATCCGAGCCGAGACTCCCTCGGGAGTGTGGGTGACGGATCCCTCCGACTGTCTCGTCGTCGTTTCGACCAATGTCTATTCGAAGAATCGGAACGCCGAGGCCCTCGACCAGTGGTTGAAAAAGAGCGAGGCCGACGTGGTCTTCCTTTGTGAGGTCGACCCGTGGTGGGCCGCCCGTATTGAGTCGTGGAAAGTCGACTGGCCTCACCAGATCGTGCATCCCCGACCCGATAATTTCGGTCTCGCGCTAATCAGTCGATACCCGCTTGTCGACTCGCATGTCTTCGATCTCGATGGCCCCATTCCGGCGGTCGACTGCCGCGTTCAGGCACCCAGCGGCGAATGGACCATTGTCGGACTGCACCCGTTTCCTCCGGTCGGTCGGGCCTATTCTCAACTCCGCAATCAGCAGCTGCTGACAGCTGCGTCTCACATTAACACTCTGGCGAGACCGTGTGTGGTGGTCGGCGATTTGAACTGCTCACCAGCCTCACCGCTGTTTCAGGACTTCGCGGCGGCGACCGGTCTGATCGATTCTTGCCGCATGTTCGGGTGGCAGCCGACCTGGCCCGCCGGGAATAGATTACTCCGCATTCCGATTGATCACTGTCTGTGCGATCCGCAGGTGGGCGTGATGGAACGCGGTGTCGGTCCCGATGTCGGCTCGGACCATTTGCCGATCCGGGCGAAGGTCTTTCGCTTGCCAGAAGGCAAGAAGTGATGACAGGTCTCTGGCGACGCCCTGAGTCATCACGCGGAATGCATGGTGATCTCTTACTCTTGTGAACATCGACTTGTCGATCGCGGACCCGCGCCAACGTGATTGCAGGGAGTGTTGCTGGTTGCGGACTCCCTGGGTTCCGGCAAGCTGAACATCGACTCTCGCCTCGGGCCTCTCGGTGAATGCCGTTTTGTGAGTCAACCTCCCTCACCTCACGACCGTAAATCGAATGAATGTGGGAGGATTCAATCTGTGTAAATCCGTGTACCAATCCTTCCTGGGCCGAGCCTTTTCAGAGCGTGGGGTTTGTCCACAGATTACCCGGCGCGGCATCGCCGCAACCAAAGGGGAGGAGCCCTCAATTCTCCTGTATCCCGGAGGGATGCCAGTCATTCGCCAGTGGTCGAGCGCAGCGACACCACCGGAACACGAGCCCAGGCAGCTCCCGCATCCCGGCCATGTGTGCGTTAGGAACGTTGGCATCCAAAACCAAAGGGCATTATCCACCTGAAACTCGCGACAACTGAGGGTGACACCTCGATCGCGAGGACGTGCGGAGTGAAAACGCCGAGGGCGCGGAGGACGCAGAGGGCGGAAGGAGAGTCTGTTCTCTGCGTTCTCCGCGCCCTCTGCGTTTCACATTTCCGGGATGCTGGATGGAGGCTTCTCCTTCGAGGTGGCCGGGAACGGTCATGAATCTCGGACGGCTTTTTCGAGGCCCACTCCTCTGTCGTAAATTTCTGAGAGTGGACGACTTTTGTGATGCGCACACGCATCCCGGAGGGATGCCAGCGGGCGTTGCTCCCTGGAGGGGGATTCGAGTCCACCGTTGGGGGCTCGCTGCCATCCCTCCGGGATCGGTTTCTGTTGGGGGACTATTCCCGGTGGTGTCGCTACGCTCGACCACCGGCTCATGGCTGTGACCCCTGCCGGGGTCGATTGGTGTTCGCGGCCTTCGAATGATTTGCAGAGTGTGAGCCAATCTTCAACGTGAGTCGCACAGAGAGGCTAGTTGCGAAATACTCTCCGCGAATCTGGAGGTTCCGCCTCGAACTCGATAGAAAGGACTCCCTGGCTGCGATGTTTTAATCGCAGCCGAGAAACCTCTGCCTCACTCTCAGGAGCCTCTGATGTTGCGTCGCGTGTTGTTCGGGCTGGTAGCCACCAGCTGCCTGTGTGCGTTTGTGTCGGCGGAGGACAAGGCCCCTTCGCGGATGTTGTTCATCACCCAGAGCGTGGGTTTCAAGCACGGCTCGGTGACTCGCAAGGAGGAGGGGAAACTCGCTCCCGCCGAGATCGCCATCAAGACCCTCGGTGAGACCTCCAAGCTGTTCACAGTTGACCTCACCCAGGATGTGAAATCGGACGTCACGAAGGCGAACCTGGCGAAGTACGACATCGTCGCCTTCTATACGACCGGGGCACTGCCGATTGTCGATGCGGACCGCGACTACCTGTTTTCCGAATGGGCCAAGCAGAAGGGGCACGGCATTCTGGGCTTCCATTCGGCGGGGGATACGTACCACGATTACGAGCCGTACTGGGATCTGATGGGCGGTGTCTTCATCAGCCACCCCTGGGGATCTGGCACCGATGTGACGCTGACCGTGCATGAGCAGAACCCGCTGACCAAGCCGTTCGGCACCGAATTCAAAATTAAGGACGAGATCTACATGTACCGCCATTGGCAGCCTGCGAAGTGCCGAGTGCTCATGAGCATCGACTACTCGAAGAGCCCCATCGGCGGCAGCGTCCCCGTCGAACACGGCTACCATGTGCCGGTCTGCTGGATCAAGAACAACGGCGAGGGGAAGCTGTACTACAACAACCTCGGCCACAATGAAGGCTCGTGGGTCAACCCGGCCTATCTGGACTCGATCACGCAAGCGGTGAAGTGGATTCGCGGCGAGGTCGAAGTCGACGCCACCCCGAACCCCGATGTGTCAAAGGCTCAGGAAGAGAAGTCTCATAAGGACTTCGTGACCGGAGGGTTCAAGGCCAACAAGTAATCGCCTGATCACTGTTTATCGACGGTACACTCCCCGAGGACGGACTCCCTCGGGGAGTTCTGTCGCTCGCTGACGGCTGTGTATGCCACCGCCGCTGCGACATCTCGTCCACGACAGGCCACCGCTTGTCCCTCCGACGGACTCACGGTGAGTACGTTGTGAACAGGCTTGATATCCCGCGCCGTTGCGTCCACTGCGACAGTCGAGGCCACGAGGGATAAAAGAGAGAATGCGCGAGATGTTTTCTCGGGGGTCGGCCAGCCTCTTTATGGCTAACACCAGGTCCACTGGACCGATATCCTCCGGATGCCTGTCGACCCGTCTGGGACACTTCACCATTCGGTCAGGTCAGCGAGACGGTCGCGTGAACCGGAATCCCGTGGCTCGCGATTCCGGCCTCACTCGGTTCACATGATCGAGAAATAGTTACTGACCGCTTGGTCGAGGGCCTCGTTGGTGACGACGTAGGGCAACCCGTGCAGAGTGCAGCGGTTCTCCACCTGCCGCAGCAAGTCGCGCGGTTGGCAGAAGCGAAATGGGCGTTTGATGGGCAGGTAGTGCGTTTGGATCAGGTGGTCCACCACACTCCGCTCGCACTGGAATCCCAGCTTCTGGGCCAGCATCAGGAACAGATTGCGGTATTCCTCTTCGGAGGGGGATTTGACCTCGATCTTGTAAGGGATGCGGCGTAAGAAGGCGTCGTCGACGAGTTCTTTGGGCTCCAGGTTCGTCGAGAAGATAATCAGCTCGTCAAAGGGGACCTGGATGCTGCGTCCACTCTCCAGTTGCAGGAAGTCGTGCCGTTCTTCCAGCGGGACAATCCAGCGGTTGAGCAGCTGGTCCACGGGCATTGCCTGACGTCCGAAGTCGTCGATCAGTAGTGTGCCGCAGTTGGCTTTGAGTTGCAGCGGAGCCTCGCAGATACCCGTGCCGCGAATGACGGTAATCTCCAGATTCTCCATGCGGAGTTCTCCTCCCGCAACGATCGTCGGACGCTCGATTTGAACCCAGCGGCCATCGACCTCATCGAGGATTCTCGTATCAGTCACGGGGACCGGTTTATGGCGATTGGGGTCGAACAGGCGAATAATCTCACCCGCGGCACTGATACACTTGGGAACCCAGACCGTATCACCGAATGATTTTGTGACGCGCTCGGCGATGCTGGTCTTGCCGTTTCCGGGGGAGCCGAACAGGAACATCCCGCGCCCGGAATGAATCGCCTGCCCCACGTTGCTGAGCAATGTCTCGTTGATGTTCAGATCACTGAGAGCCTTGCGAATCGCCGCCAAGGGAGGCTTAAGGCCAGTGATCGTCTGAGCTTTGACACTGGCGATGTACTGCGCCAACGTCACGGGAGCCGTCCCGTAATAGGTACAGAACTCGCTCAGGTGCAGGCCTCGCTCGCGTCCCAGATCGGTCAATTCGTACTGGAAGTCCCCGCCGGTCAACGAGGACTTGTAGCTGACCAGCTTGTCAGACTTCAGCTGTCGTAATAGGGATTCGATGACCGGATACCGCAGTCCCACGTGAGCGGCGATGCGAGAGCCCGCCTCGATTCCTCGGTGCAGTAGGAACTTCAGAATCAGCGAAACCACCTCGGTTTCGGTGATGCCGATGTCGGTCAAACTGCGAGGAGCGCGAGGCCAGAAAATCTCACGAACTGGCGTGGCGGCCGATGGTTCGGGGGACTCGACGAGAACGGGAGCCGACTCAAGTCCGACGCGAGCGGCGGGGCGGGGGGCGACCACAGCGTCAGCGGGTCGCTGGGGGGCCGTTCCCCCTTTGAGGCGTTGCAGTGTTTCTGCGAGCCGCAGCTCTGATTCGCGCCGACGGCCCTCAGCCGGTGGAGCTTGAACTTCGATCCTTGATGAGGCCACGACAAGGGGAGAGGGGGCTGCCACTGCGGGGATCTGAGGAGTCGCTATCAATGCAGCACTTCCTGAAGTACCGGCTTTGGCCATCGGGGGCTTATTGGCCAACCCGAGACGGGCCAGCAGGTCGTCGACGCTTGATGTCTGCTGGGTCATGGGAGAGCCTGCCCGAAAGTGAAAGAAGTCATGAGGACAAGAGCCGATTCAGAGTCTGACCTCAGTTGACTCAGACAGGAATGTCTGTGCCACTCAGTTCAGTGGGGCAGACATTCCGGTCTGCCGTTCCCGAAAACCCGTGATGAAACTGCTCTCAGGTCGTCCCTCCACAACCTGTCTCATGGAGGAGCGGAAGTGAGCCGCAGAATCGTTCCCATGAGGCAATTCTGCCTCATTCGCCGGAGTGGAAGCACCGGCCTCTGCTTCTGCGCGTTGCGGCGATTGTGCAACAAAGAGCAGTGAGGTCGGTATCGCGGGGATTGATGGTTCCAACGATTCGTGCGGTACGAGGCATTAGGACAACTTCAGCGATGAGAACGGTCCCCGAATCGGCGGGATTCTTTCTGAACCGGAAGCATACTCCGACAATGGGAAGAATTCGGCGTAGAGTCGAAGGTCCCTCTTTGCGCAGGGACCGTGGCGCGCTCCCCCGTGCGCCCGTCCATTCGCTCTCCCCCGCGAGAGAGGTCATGAAGAAGTCCCTGTCCGCCACAAGTCGTATCACGATCAGCCTCGTGTCCATGGCGCTCACGACGCTGCTGGGGGCGCACCTGTTGGGTCTCGTCCCGAACGAGCGTGATGCGATCATGCGCGGTCGCAGCCATCTGTGTGAATCGATTGCGATCCAGTTCTCGTTATTTGCGCTGCGAGGTGATTACGAGGCGATGGAGACCTCGCTCAAAGCGATCGTCGATCGAAACCAGGAGATTCGCTCTGTCGGATTGCGCCAGGCCGACGGGACTCTCGTCATCGCGACCGACGCTCATGAGCAGGCATGGCCCGCCTCCACAACTTCGCAATCGACTGAAACACACATGCACGTCCCGATTTTCCAGGCCGACCAGCGCTGGGGAACCGTCGAAGTGTGCTACGTCTCCCCCGAGTACACGGGCTGGAGCGGGAGGTTCATGCACCCACTGCTCGCCCTGTGCCTGTATTTTATTCTCTGTACTCTCGTCGTGTTCGGGACGTACCTGAGAAAAGTGCTCACCCAGCTGAACCCCTCGAAAGTGGTACCACAACGAGTGCGATCCGCGCTGGACGCCCTCGCGGAAGGTCTGCTCTTACTCGACCCCCAGGGCCGCATTGTCCTGGCCAACCAGTCGTTTTCCACGACGACCGGCTGCGAGATGAATGATCTGATTGGAAAGTCTGCCGACAGCCTGCCCTGGATCGACAAGGATGATAAGGATCGGAACGCCGAGGAAAAAGCGACGGGGCCAGTGGCGACCCCACGACCTTGGGTGCAGGTACTCCAGGGAGGGGAGTCCCAACGCGGACGATTCTTTGGCTTTAGTACCCAGACCCAGGGAGACAAGACGTTCGTCGTGAGCGCGTCCCCCATTTGTGATGATGCCGGTCGCCGACGGGGGGCCATTGCCAGCTTCGAAGACGTGTCCCGCCTGGAACGCAAGAAGGACGAACTCTCGTTGGCACTGCAGTCTCTGCGACTTTCTAGTGAGAAGGTCCGGGAACAGAACGCCGTGCTGGAGCGATTGGCCACCCGCGATCCACTGACCAGCTGCTTCAATCGACGCTCGTTCTTCGAGCAGTTCGACTCACTCTGGAACACTGCCCAGCGCTACAACCAGCCGCTCTCGGCGATCATGGTCGACGTGGACCACTTTAAGTCGGTCAACGACACGCACGGCCACAGCATCGGGGACCAAGTCTTGCAGCAGGTTGCCAAGACATTGGAACAGACCGCTCGTGACTCGGATATCGTCGCACGCTATGGCGGGGAGGAATTCGCCATCTTGCTGCCGAACACCGATATTCTCGAAGGGGCCGTCTGCGCGGAACGATTCCGCAAGGCGCTCGCCGCGATGAAGTTCCCGAACCTGTCGATCACGGCCAGCCTCGGTGTCTCCGCGCTCAGCCAGCACCCGAACACTCCCCAGGAACTCCTGGATCAGGCGGACAAATGCCTCTACGTCGCCAAGCGAAATGGGCGGAATCAAGTCGTCCGACTCGACCAGATTTCCTCTAGTCTCATCGTCGACGAGAAGCCAGTCACGCGCACGATGGCTCCCCAGCCCAGTAAGACACACATTCCTTTTCCGGCGGTGACCGCCTTAATCTCCGCGCTGGGATACCGGGACCCCGACACCGCTTCTCACAGCCGCCGCGTCGCCGATTTGTGCGTCGATGTGGCGCAGGGATTGATGTCGATGAGCAATTGCTATGTGCTTGAAACCGCAGCCCTACTCCACGACATCGGCAAGATCGGCATGCCCGATGCCATCCTGCGTAAGCCTGGGAAACTCACGGACGAAGAGTGGGCGCTGATGCACAAGCATGAGCGGATCGGATTGGAAATCATCCGGGCCAGCTTTGCTTCGGAGGAGTTGTCGCTGATCGTTGAGAACTACCGTCGGCACTTTGATGGCCGCGATGAGAATCTGGGGCCCGTCGGAACTCACATTCCGCTCGGTGCTCGGATACTGGCTGTGGCGGATGCCTTCGACTCGATGGTGACTCCGCGATCCTACCGCCCCGCGCGGTCAACCCCAGAAGCGTTTGCGGAACTGCGGCGGTGTGCGGGAACGCAGTTCGACACCGAGATCGTGGAACGCTTCATCAAAGTCTCGCAGCGATACAAACCCGACATGCGAATTTCCGGGCAGGTCTCGAAAGAGACCGCTCTGGGCATCGGCCTGGAAATGGAACGGCTGGCCGAAGCAGTCGACCTGCAGGACATCGCCGGACTCAAGGTCATGGCCGGTCGGCTTAGCGAGTCAGCCGCTCGCAACGGTGCGCCAGAAATCGCCGCCAAAGCGATGGAACTCGAACAGGCCGCCAATGCGAAGGGCGATGTCCTGGGTGTCATCCAACGGGCTTGTGAACTGTTAGACTACTGCCGAGCGACACAATCGTCGTACCTGGAACACGCGATGACCCCGCATCCAACGGCGGCCTCCAGTTCGGCGAAGTAGAACAGCTTTAGAACGTTTCTGAATCGGTGTTCACAAAACAATCCGAGGGAATGACGATTTTGGAACGCGAATCTGCGCTGATGAACGCGAATCAAAGCCAGGATTGCAGAGATTTGGAACTGGCTCGAGAAAGGTTCCCGGAATTCACCGCAGAGGACGCGGAGGTTCGCAGAGGGAAATTCTGGAGATCACTCCGACCTCTGCGGTCCTCCGCGCCCTCTGCGGTGAGTCCTCTTGAGAACTTTCGGGAAGTGGTTTCGGACCAGATCCTTAACATTCCAGACTTGTGTCGTGAACTCGATTCCTGAATCTGCCCTAAATACTTCCCCGCAGAAACGAAAGCGGTCGGTGAACGACGACGATGTCAGAGTCCTTTGGCTGCGATCGACATCACGATGTCGATCGCTCAGAAGGTGTCACGCAGAGGCGCGGAGGCCGCAGAGAAATACGCAGGCCAAGCTCCTCTCCTCTGCGCCCTCCGCGCCTCTGCGTGACACCTTTTCTTACTGGCTGAGGCCTTTTTCATCGCATCGCGAGAATCAGGGAACATGAAACGGAAGGCTGTCGATTCTGCAAGCAGGAATTTAGCCGTCGGACCGACTCACGCATCCGTCACGCCGAGAGTCCCTCGCGGGCTTTCGTAAACGCGGCGATCCCCTCTTCCAGATCGGCCCGAGTATGCCCGGCAGAAATCTGTGTCCGGATGCGGGCCTTGCCCTGCGGCACTACCGGATACGAAAACCCAACGACGTAGACCCCCTGCTCCAGCATCCGCTCGGCCAGCTTCCCCGCGAGGACCGCATCCCCCAGCATCACCGGGGCAATCGGGTGCTCGCCCGGTAAGATCTGGAACCCCCGACGAGTCATCTCCTCTCGAAAGAACGCCGTGTTCTCCCACAGCTGTTGCCGGAGTTGAGGCTGGTTCGCAATGAGGTCGAGCGCGGCGAGTGAGGCCGTAACGATACTGGGAGCCAGTGAGTTGGAGAACAGATAGGGACGCGACCGCTGCCGCAGGTACTCGACGATCTCCTGGCGTCCGCTGGTGTAGCCGCCGCTCGCTCCGCCGAGCGCCTTCCCCAGCGTCCCCGTCAGGATGTCGATGCGGCCCATGACGCCCTGCTTCTCGTGCGTCCCGCGTCCATTGGGGCCGCAGAATCCGACCGCGTGCGAGTCGTCCACCATGACCAGAGCCTGGTACTTGTCGGCCAGCTCACAAATCGCGGGGAGGTTCGCGAAGTACCCGTCCATCGAGAACACGCCATCGGTCGCGATCATGCGGAACCGCGCCGACTGGGCCTGCTTTAACTGGGCCTCCAAATCAGCCATGTCGTTGTTGCGATAGCGGAACCGCTGGGCTTTGCAGAGCCGGACTCCATCGATGATGCTCGCATGATTTAATTCATCCGAGATGATTGCATCCTCGGCTCCCAGTAGCGTTTCGAATAGCCCGCCGTTGGCATCAAAGCAGGACGAATAGAGGATCGTGTCCTCGGTCCCCAAGAACCGACTCAGTGCCGCTTCGAGATCTTTGTGGATCTGCTGCGTACCACAGATGAACCGCACCGACGAAAGCCCGAAGCCCCAGTCTTCAAGCCCCTTCTGAGCCGCCTCGACCAGCGCTGGATGATCGGACAGTCCGAGGTAATTGTTCGCGCACATGTTGAGCACGCGACGACCTCCGATCACTCGGACGTGGGCCGCCTGCGTACTCGTCAGAATGCGTTCGCCCTTAAAGAGACCCGCCTCGCGGATGGCCTGCGTCTGTTGAGCGATATGAGCCTGGAAGTCACCGAGCATGGGGGGAACCTGGGTTCAAGGAGGATCTCGTCGTGTCGTCGGTCAGGATACCGGGACGGCCTGCCTCTTGCATGCCCGCACCATGTAAGAGATCGCATGGGGGTTTGCATCGAAAATTCGGCAGCCCCAAAACCAGTCGCCCCTCTCCCCAAAATGCTCGCGGCATCTGGAGTTGAACATTCACTCGCCACAGATCGACGGAATGGAAACGCAGAGGGCGCGGAGGACGCAGAGTTCCGCAGGAATGTCTGTCTCTGCGTTCTCCGCGCCCTCTGCGTTTCCAACTTCCGAGGCGCTGGACCGAGGAATTTTCTGCATCGCTTTGTTCCAGAACCCATGTTCTTCCGATGTCTGAGAACTGAGGTGAAACTCTGCCGACTTTTCGGATGCACACACATGACATGGGGGTCTATGTGAAATACGACAGCAGCAGCGGAGCCAGAATGGATCCCCAGAAACCAGCGGAGTATCCGAGTAGAATCATCACCGCGACACCGATCCGAACTGCACCACTCGTCGCGAGCCAGGCAGCCCAGATGGCGAGTGGGGCTGCCGGAATAAATCCGATCAGGAAGCCCCATTCATGTGGCAAGCTGGCCTGACGCAGGAGTAGGAAAAACGCGATGCAGGTGACTAACCAACCGGCCCCGGTGAGGTACGACTGGCGGAGAGTCGCACGATTCTCCGGCGTACGAGACGCCTCGACCGAGGCGAGTATGGCCGATTGGAACACGGCGTAGAGTGTGACTGGCCAAGTGAACGAGAACCGGGTGGGATCAAGCCAATTCAGGGCCGGCGTCGCGAATATGCCGAGCATGGCCGTCGCCAGCAAAGTCCAGTGTAACTGCCGTGTCGGACAGTCCGGAACGGTGTCCACACGCTTCCCGGTGAAAACAAACAGCAGCAGCGGGAAGACTGCGACAGCGAGACACGCAGTAAACCACCTCAGCAATTCGTCTCGCTCGGGACGCATGAAGGGGTGCTCGCGTTCGCCTTGCAGCAGGAGTGCCGAGAGACCGAACAGACTCGGGAACCAGCGCCGAGGTCTCGCAGCAAGCGGGAGTGCCGGACCAGTCAGCGTGGGGGCGGGGCCAACGCGCACGGCAATCGCGCGGGAGTGCGAGCGGACGAGCAGTACCCCCGACGACAAGGCCGGGGGAGTCCAGCAGACTTCATCCTCGAACAATTTCACTCGCCCCCGTTCGATAGACTGTGTGGCGTCCGCGCGGATCCGGATCAGCTCACCGGCGTCATTGAGCAACAGCAGATCGTTTCCCACAGCCACGATGTTGGATTGGCCGAGTGCCTTCGTCGACCAGAGGATTTTGCCATCGGTGATGTTCACGGCGCGGAACTCACCGCGCGAAGGGCGATGGGCCTTCGACTGCGGATCACGGACATCGAACCCATAGATCGTCTCGCCGACCACGGTGGCCGAATCGACATCGTGCGAGAATTTCGGCTGGTGCCACAACTGCTTGACGGAGAGTTCTGGCACTGCGGACGAAGGCTGGGCCGGGTCGGTGGGCTTCCACTCCAGTTGGTAAGCCGTCGAGCCTGCTTGAAACGGGGCCGAGACGACCAGGATCGGCTCTCGGTAAACCGGCATGCACGAATGCTCGTCATAGCCGACCGATAACTCCGTCTGCCACAGCTGACGCCCGGTGGTGCGGTCCTGGATCACGAGATGGTTCTGCAGGTAGCTGACCAGGAGCGGTTGCCCCTTCAGCGTCACCGGGTACGACGAGCAGTAGCTGGCGGGCTCGCTGCCGGATTGCCAGGCGACCTCACCGGAAGGGATCGCGAGGGCGACCACGCTGGCCCGGGGGCCACCGACGGGAAGATAGAGCCGCTGGTCGGCGATGATCGGCGAGGCGGCATACCCGAACTCGGTGCCAGATCCTTTGAGGCCCTCTTGCAACGGCTTGGACCAGCGCCGTGTTCCAGTGCCCGCATCCAGCGATCCGACCTCCCCATCGGGAGTGGTGTAGTAGACCGCCCCTTTGAACACCGCTGGAGTTGATCGCGGACCGGGGTAGATGCCGACCAATTCGTACGGGGCACCCACTCGCGTCTCCCAAACCGTCTGCCCCGTGTCGCGTTCCAGGCAGATCACGTACTGCCCCAGAGCATTTTGGTATTGGGTGTAGGCCAAGTCGCCGACGACCGCGAAACTGGAATAGCCCTGCCCCAAGTCCCGCGACCACAGGATCGGTGGACCACTCACTGGCCAGGTCTCTGCCAGAGTTTCACCAATCGCGATGCCGTCTTGCCCAGGACCACGCAATCCCGGCCAATCGCCAGCGGATGACATGCGGTTGAGAACCATCAAAAATAGACCGGCGATCACCAGCTCGATCGGGCGACTTCGCACCCACCGGCAGTTGAATTGCATGGGATGTCCCCCTCGTCTGATGAACCTGCTGCCGATGTGTCATCCCTGTGGGCACGACAATTCGTTCCGCTGTTGTCTGGCGGACCAGGGGGAGTCGAGATCGGATCTACGGTTTCGGGTCAGCATCCTGGGGGAGAGGGAGGACAACACGAGGTTGCAGTTGCAGCCGCTCCGCCGGAAGGTACAGCCGCCAGCGCCCCGTCAACGGGTCATACAGGCAGCCTTGGCAGCCAATTCCGAAGCTGGGGGTCTGAATCTCGTACACGACCTTTCCCGATGGCTTGTCGAGTAACGTGAGGTGCAATCGCTGACCGGGGTAATCGGCGATCGACAGGTCTTCCGCGTCGAGGATGGGCAGAAACGGCGAACGAGTCAGTGACGGAGTCAGCAGCATCCCCTTGGCGGTCGTGTGCCAATCGGGTCGCGAACGATCCCGCGAGTGGACCGACAGAATTCCATCCACCGGGACGAACGGGCAGTCGACTCCGCTGGAGTCCGTGGTCGCCCCAGCGGCAATGACCACTTGCGATCGATCCCAATAGGCGTAGACGGAGGCTTCTTCGTCTACCACCGGTTGATCACGATCAGCTGGCCCCACATCAGTCACCAGTGCTGCAGTTCCCAGAGAAACTGTTCGACCGGTGGCCCATTCGATGAGTCGGACCGCCTTCGAATTGTCGACCCATATCCCCTGCCCCGGCGGACCGTCTCCGAGCAGGCAATCTGCAGTCACCGCTTGTTCCCAGACGGGTTTCAGCTGGAGAAGATCCAACTCATCCCAGCGGTCCTGTTCCGTGTCTGTGCGATCTGCCATGCGTGCGGCTTGCCACTGAAAATGTTGAATGGTCCAAGGGGGCATCTCACCCGAGGCCGGACTGATTGTGGTCAGTCCGCAGGTGTCCAGCCAAACCAAAGACTCCTCGAATTCAGTTAGTTTCGGGACGACCAGTGGCCGACCAGACCGGATCGAACTGACGGCGGATGCTCCGCCACTCACCTGATAGAGGCGATCCTCATCACAGCGGACTGCCGTCTGGGGGCAGCGCGGGATGCTCCACTGCACGGCTCCGCTGGTCGCGTCAAGAACTTGGATTCCCCGACGAGTGCGGGTCACCAGTTGCCGTGAGTTCGCCGATCGGAAGACGCGCTCCGAGTCCTCCAACGAAATCGACCGATCACTCACGCACTGGCTGGGGGTGAGCAATCGCCACTTCTCCGGATTGTTTTCAGAGTCCCAATTGTAGTCGATGCCCGACTCATACTGAGTCTGGCTTTGCCAGAGCAGTTGCTTCTCGGGCACCGAAAACGCATGGATGATTCCCATGTGCATCAGGTAGATGTTCAACCCGGCCCCATATAGAACGGGTGGGTTTTCTTCGGCGGGGTTCTCATCATTGCTGGCCAGGAGCAACTCCCCATACCGCGACCCATCACCGCGCTCGATGGTCACATTCTGCAAGGTGTTGTCGTAGGTGTAGCGGAAGTTCTCCAGCGCCTCGCACGGTTCACCAATCCAGATCAGAGGCACTTCCATATTCTCGGGCATCGAGTCTTCGGACGTTCTCTTAAGGTCGAGATTGACTCCCAACCAGCTCGCAGGCTGCGTCTGATGAATGTCTGCGATGCCCCCGAGCTTCGTCTCTAACTCCTTCCGAGAGGTGCGAAGTTCATCGGGCCAATCCGCACGAGCGGGCCACTGCGCGAGGCGGCGGCGGGCCTCTCCGACCCAATCGGGAGTCGCCAGTCGCTCCATCAGCCGGAGCGTGGCCCTGTCGGCCACAGCCCGATCCCGCGACCGAGCCAGAGCCTGCAACCGCGTCAGGGTTGTCGGGTTCTGACCGGTTTGCAGTAGCTCAAACTCTGCCCGATCCGCAAACGGGGTTTCCGCGAAGACTCGCAGCAGGCGTTCACGCTCCACTCCGTTGGCGGCAGCTACGGTCCAGAGTGACTGAAATTCCTGCTGTATAGCCGCTCGCATGATGTCGCAGGCTGCTCGTTCAGGGATTTGCCCGAGTTTTAAGATCCGATCCGCCAGCCAAGCGTCAGGGCTGACCACTCGGTGTTCCACGTCCACGGTGGAGATCAATGGCTGGCGGATCGCCTCGCGAACTTGTGACCAGGCGCTGTCCCACTCACGAGCCAGCAGGGCCAGCTCGATGCCCAGCCGTTGGACGGTCTCCCGGTCAGCGGAGGAGGAGGCCAGCGAGCGGGCCTCCTCCAGGCGACTCTGTTGCCCGTCCGTGGGGAGCCCTCCCTGAAGCTCTGCCTCCAGTTGGAGAACGAGTACAGCCAGCAGAATCTGCTTCTGGCGGGCGACTTGATTAGGCGTATTCGTCGCCAGCATCCCGGTTTCTTGCAGCACTCGGGCCGCCTCGACGAATTGCCCGCGCAGACCTTGTGACTGAGCCCAGCGGTGGGAGGCGTCCGCATTCGTCGTCGATTCGGCCTGCCAGCGAGCTTCGTCGGCCTGCCATTCGAAGGCCGTCATGTCGAAGGGAGAGACCGAGATTAACCGCCCCCCCAGCGAGAGCAAATTACCCAGCGAGAGTTCACGCGGGTCATCCGGGGACAACAACCGACTGACCATCTGCGTTCGCATCGGCAG
Source organism: Planctomycetota bacterium (assembly GCA_031431195.1). Taxonomy (GTDB): domain Bacteria; phylum Planctomycetota; class Planctomycetia; order Planctomycetales; family Planctomycetaceae; genus TH-plancto1. The sequence goes on from JANPCU010000365.1 coordinate 32,516, forward strand.
GGCACCGACCGATAGTCGTTCCATGATCTTTCCATCGGTGGAGGCCACTCGCACCATCGTGCCGGACTGCGTCGGCACCACGATCCCCGATTGGGTCAGCAGGGGACGCCCGGCAATCGAGTCCTCAATGGAACAGTTCCACGCCGGGACTCCCGTCAACGTATTCACCGCTCGCACCGAGAACCGGTCGAATAGATAGACCAACTCCTCTGTCGCACCAATCACCCCGACCGACCGCTCCTTCGGCACTCCCCACAGCCTGTCCCCGGAGTTCAGGTCGAAGCAGAGCAACTGAGGAGAGACGTTACCCGACTCATCCGGTAGCTCGATGGGGGCCACAATGACCCGATCACGCAACAGGATCGGCTGTAGTGGAGGCCAACGTTCATCCAGACTCCCTTCGCGATGGGGGCTGTCGAAGAACATCTCCGATTCTTCGGCATCCGGGGCGACCGGAGCGCGAGGCACCAGCCGCACGGACCACAAAATGCTCCGCGACATCCGGTCGACAGCGGTCAACCACCCCGAGGTCGTCGGGCAGATCACCAATGATCCCCGGACTGCCACCGGGGCGGCCCAGCTTCGACGAACGCTATCGCCTTCCAATCGGCGACCCGCTGCGGCGAGCAGCTGTTCCCAGCGCACCAGACCCGTTTCGGCTTCGAGGCAGAAGAGCAGGATGTCCCCCTGTCGCTCTCCGACGGCGAACAGTTCCTCTCCGTCGGGAGTTGGCGGGCCGAAGAAGAACACCCCGGCAGCGGGCAACCCCGGTGGCTCTTCTGCGGGAGGTCCGCCGGCTCGCCAGGCGATGCGTCCCGTGTGCAGGTCTCGCGCATAGAGGTACGTTGTCGTTCCTTCAGCCTCATCGAACCCGGTTGAGACGACTTCCTCCTGGGGAGATCTCTCCTCCACGATACATTCCAAGGCATAGAGGTGCCGGTCATCCGCACTGAGAGTTCCCAGACTTCCGGCGGATGTCAGCCGTCCGCGAATCCGGTAACTGAGGGCGTTTTCGGTATTCAGGTTCAATTCTTCCAAGTCGTTAATCAGTGGAGCGAATAACCCGGCCTCCTCACTCTCGACCGGCGAAGGGCTCCATTCACGCGATTGCCATAAGGTTTCTCCGGTTCTCGCATTCACGGCAGTCAGGTTGGACAGTGTACGAGTGACCAGCACGTCGCCGCTCCCGACCGTCGAGAGGACCGAGAGCCCCAAGGCCCCTTCATCATCGAAGCTCAGAAGTTGCTCACGCAAGAGTTGGCGAACCAAAGGATGTGAGACCAACGGATGTCGCCAGCGCGGAAGTAGCGAGAAGTCTTCGGTACGGGCGATGGCTTGCCCCGAGGGGTGCCCCGCCAGAGTCCCCCACTCCCTGTTCGGAAGAGAGCTGGCTCCGAAGCGGGCCAGGCTCCAGGGACTGGCCGACTCCCCAACTGGTGCGAGACCATCGGCCTTCTTCAGCAGTTGAGTCTCCAGATTCTGCTGCCCGATCATCCTCATCATCTCAATCACTTGGTCGCGCCAAGCTGCATCCCGTAACTGCGGTGAGTCGACCAGCAGCAGGTCGCGCACCAGCAGCGCGAGAGCGTCTCCGTTCCCTTGATCGATGGCCGCATCGATCAGATCCCGACTGGCCAATTGCCCGGCAGTCGTCAGCAGATAACGTCTGGCCACCAAGGACAGACTCGCCAGATCACGAGTCTGCTGGGCGAGTTTCAGGTCGCGTTCGGCCACGGCCTTAAAGCGGGCATCATAGGCACGTTGCGCGTCCTCGGGAGATGTCAGGACCAGTGCCAGAGCGACCTCCGACGCCGGTCGCCAGACGTGATCATCTCCGAAAACCAACGAGTCGTGATCCTCGTTGAGCAACACTTGCAGCTGTTGAACGCCCTCGTCCCAGCGCTGGCGTTCAAACGATTTACGGACCAAAGAGATTCGTTCCGACCGCCCCGGATCCTCGGCGGCCCGCAGGTCGTAGCGATCCATTCCTGGGCGTCGAGCGGCGGTCCTTTCCGGGCCATTCTCCACATTCCCCGGCTGCGCATGAAGGTCACGCCCGCCGAGCGCGTATCCGCACATCCACAGGCAGGCGATGCCCAGCGCGAACCTCCCACCGCGTGTGGCAGAGGAGATCGGTATCAAGGAGTGGGGAATGACCTGTTGTCGCATCACGAAGTTTGTCTCCTCAACACGGGCTACCACTATTGTGGGGGTGAGGAACCCGGAACATCAAGCTCGCTGCTCTGGAGGATACCTAAGGCATTCTGTCGTAGCCACGTTTCGCCAGAACGTGGGCCAGGTGGCCTGCTTGCCCGCCCAGTGCCGAGGGGCAGCTACGACTCATTCGTGACCGCGATCTACATAACGACAGAAAACCGATGACTCAAAAACTGGGCACTGCCGTCGTGAAAAAGAATCCGCGCTAGCGGTTTGCGCCATTCCTTGGTAAAAAACGAATGTGAACTTTCGCTCCGCGTTCGGCACTCATCCTGGAGTGCTGGACTTGAGCGATGGCCGGATTGTGGACTCGCCATTCTGTTGGAGGATCTCTCGTGAAGCGTTTTGCTGCTGCTCTGTGTTTGCTGCTGGTCGCTGGTTTCGTCGTTGCCGAAGAAGCCAAGAAGGAAGCTGCGAAGTTTGACCAGAAGTGCGTCGTCTCTGGCGGTGCTGCCAAGGAAGACAAGACTGTCGACTACAAGGGCGGCAAGGTCTACTTCTGCTGTGAGAACTGCCCGAAGGCATTCGCTAAGGACACCGCAAAGTTTGCCACCAAGGCCAACCATCAGCTGGTCGCTACCGGCCAGGCCAAGCAGGCCAAGTGCCCACTCTCCGGTGGACCGCTGAACGCCGAAAAGACCGTCAAGGTCGGCGGCGTCGACGTGCAGTTCTGCTGCGAGAAGTGCCAGGGCAAGGTCGCCGCTGCGACGGATGACGATCAGGTCGCTCTCGTCTTCTCCGATGCCGCCTTCGAGAAGGCTGGCTTCGCTGTGCCGAAGAAGGAAGAGAAGAAAGCCGAATAGTCCAAGCCACCTGAGAGACTGCCCGAAAGCATCCGAAGTCTTCCGGACTTTAGTCGCAGGTATCAGGCGATCACATCTTCGAGTTTCGCGATGCACACGACTTCCTCTTGGCGGAGTCGTGTGCATTTTCGATTGGCTTGGATCCCATGGCGGCGAGCCTCGACGACGTACTGTTCGCGGTTCGTGGTGCTATCGCGCAGATCGTGGACATCGGCGTCTTCAATCACCAGATAGGGACCGTCGACTCCCACCAAAGTCCCCAGCACGACATATTGGCTGGCGAGGTCAATCACCACTTGATGCTGACGCAATGCGTCCAATCCGCCCTGTGTCATTGTCATTACTTTCCCACCTGCGGCTCTGCTGTGACGGACGCTTCGGCCAGATCGATCATCTCGTCCGAGTTCACATCGAGTTGGTTGAATTGCTCTCGGCTCCCCAGGAACTCGCGCCAGGTGATGTCCCCGTCCAGGTTGCGGTCCATCCGTCGATACCAGGTGGGGCCTGTCCCCTGACTGCGGAGTCTCGGAGTCAGCGGCGCGTTCATCGAGCCCGTGTCCCGAGCAAAGGTCTGATTCCGCCCAAACGAGAACGTCAGTCGGTAGCGGCTCTCCAGTTCGGACTGGGCCACCCGTTCATCATGGTTCCGATCGACCACCGCCAGACGGGTAAACCCCTCGCGGATTTCTCGCAGGGTGAGTCGCCGGTCCACGTTGCCATCGAGCCACTCGAATAGCGTCTTCCCCTCATCACCGACCAGCATCTCGATGCGGGCCTGGATGGCGATCGCATCAAACTCCAGAAACGGAGTCATCTCGTCCCGGTACAGCATCCCGTCCCCATTGGCGTCGACATCTTTGAACGCTGCGGGAAGCTGGATCGAGGCGTACTCGGTTTCATCCAGGTATCCGTTCTTGTCTCGGTCCGAGGTCAGGAACCGAATGCGATAGAGTTTGGTGGAATCGGACTGCTCGTATTTGTTGTTGACCGCAGTCACGTCGACGCCCGCACCGCCCACGGTCAACGAGACCTTACTCCCACTCTGCGGATCGGCACCCTGTTGAACCTGCACGGAAGAGGGGCGATTCTTGCCCAGCGTAGCGACGATAGTCACCAGCGGTTGCTTCGCGTTGACCCACGTGGTCAGCTCGGCTGCATTCAGTCGGCCATCCTGATCGACATCGTAGCTCTGTGGTTTCCCATCCGGCGTCTGAACGCGGTCTAGTGCAACCGACAGCCCGTTGGCATCTCGCCCATGCGTACTGAGGACGCGCGAGACTGCTACCCGGACCTCGTCTGCGCGATCCACCGGAATGATCGGAGCCTGGATTGCCTCGGCGTTCAGCGGGCGTTGCAAACCTGGCTGGCGAGGGAATGGCTGCAACTCCCCGACCGAGACGGCCTCATCATCATCCAGATCCGACTGTCGCAACCCGGACAGCCCCGTGAGGAATTCGGGGGCGGAGATCGCTCCGTCCAGATCCTGGTCGAGTCTCTCCACCAGCTGGACGCTTTGAGTTAAACGCGGTGGCTTAGTCGACAACTGAAAGGCGGGACCGAGCTGCTCGTTGACAAACGTGTTGAGTTCGTCGATGGAGAGGTGCTCATCAGCGGGCGGGCGATCCAGTGTTTTCCATTGGTCACCAATCCCCGGTCCCGAGGCTTTGGCCCCCACCGGCAGGAGAGCCGCCTCGCTGCCCGAAAGCTGGCCGTCCTTGTCCGCATCAAACCGCTGCAGCAACAGCTGAGCCAGTTGGCGACGCTTGACCAGCGGTCCCTCATCGGCAGTGACCGTGACGGAAATGGGGACCGCCTGCTCCGGGCCGATGAACAGCAGATTCCAATGGATCGATGTCGCGTGGCTCTCCGCCACCGACTTGTCTTGTCCGACGACACCCGACGAAATGAACACGGTCAGGCAACCAGCCAGAGCCATCGTTCGCCGGAATGTCGATTGGCACATGAGAGCGACCTGTGACGGGGCACCGGGACTGGTGGTTGAGAACAGAGTACCGCACCGACCGCCACGTGGCCATCTCTACGCGACCTGTGACCCCGATGTTGGCGGAATGAACTGCTGGAGTCCCCGAATGGACGTTCGTGAAGACATGTCTGACGAGATTCCGTGAACTCACAGTCCTCGCTTTTCCATCGAGCTGGACTCTCCCCGTCGCCACTGAGTCTGATAAGCTACGGCTATTGTGACTGTCGCCCCATCAACGGAGAGATCGCATGCCCGTCCCCTTCCTTAATCGTCGCGAAGCTCTGCGCCAGGCGGGGTGCGGGTTTGGCATGCTCGGGCTGGCGGGCTTGATGGCGCAGGAAGGATTGCTTTCCTCGGCGGCTGCGGCCCCGCAGGGGATGGGTGACCGGTCGCTCAGTCCGCTGGCCCCGGTCAAGCCGCACTTCGATGCCAAGGCCACCCGCGTGGTCTGGATCTTCGCCAATGGGGGGCCGAGCCAGGTCGACACGTGGGACTACAAGCCCGCCCTGGAGAAATGGAACGGCAAGTCGATCAAGGAATTCGACCCCGCGTTTAGCAGTACCACCGGGTTCTTCAAGGACTCGGTCGGGAACCTGATGAAGTCGCCGTTTGAGTTCACGCCGCGCGGGCAGTGCGGCAAGATGATCTCGTCGATCTTTCCACACATCGGGGAACATGTCGACAAAATGGCGTTCATTCACTCCGGGTATACCGAATCGAATAACCACTCCCCCGCCCTGTTCGCGATGAACACCGGAATTGCCCGCATGGGGTTCCCCTGCGTCGGGTCGTGGGTCACGTACGGACTCGGGAGTGAGAGCAGCAACCTGCCGGCGTTCGTGGTCTTCAGCGATCCGAAGGGTCGCGGCCTGCCGAAGGGGCACGCGGCCAATTGGAGCGCCGGGTTCCTGCCCGGAGTCTACCAGGGGACGCACCTCAAGCCGCAAGGAGCTGCCATCGATAACCTCGTTCGCGCGGGACAGATGACCAACGAATCCCAGCGCGGCCAGCTCGATCTCCTCAAGCAGCTGAACCAAAACTATCTGGAGCAACAGCCGCACGAAGGCGAACTCGCCGCCCGGATCGAGAGTTTCGAACTCGCCTTTCGCATGCAGACCGCAGCTCCCGAGGCCCTCGATCTGGCTTCCGAGCCGAAGCATATCCAGGACATGTACGGCATCGGGGTCGAACCGTGCGACCAGTTCGCCAAGCAGTGCCTGACCACGCGGCGGCTGCTCGAACGCGGGGTACGGTATGTCCAGATCTACTCGGGCGGAATGGACAACCAACTCTCATGGGATGGCCACGCCGACATTGAGGGGAACCACTCCGGGTTCGCCAAGGAGACCGACCAACCGGTCGGGGCGTTGCTGACCGACCTGGCCCAGCGTGGGCTGCTCGATGACACCTTGGTCATCTGGTGCGGCGAGTTTGGTCGCCTGCCGATTGCTCAAACCGGAGGCAAGCCGGGCCGAGACCACAACCCGCACTGCATCTCCAGCTGGATGGCAGGCGGCGGCATCAAGGGGGGCACGACCTATGGATCGAGCGACGACATCGGCTACCGAGCGGTGGAGAACCGGGTGCATCTCAACGACATGCACGCCACGATCCTGCACCTGTTGGGACTCAATCACGAGAAGCTGACATACAAGTACAATGGTCGCAACTTCCGGTTGACTGACGTGGCCGGAAAGGTGATTGAGGACATCATGGCGTAACTTCGCCCCCCTTCACATTTCATGGACCAGGCAATCAGACTTCAGCAACCAGTCCGCACATCCCCGACTCGGGGGCTGCCGAAATTCACGGAGACTCTCCATGCCACGACTATGGTTGCAGATGAGAAGTGGTGTCCGTGATTGCAACCTCCCGAAGTGTCACGCGCCTCCAGTCGACCGTGGGGCACCGGAAAGATCCGATCGCCGTCATTGCTTCGACCGCAATGACGTGTGGCTCTCTGGCTCGTCGACATAGAGCGGATTCAGAATTGGTCTTCAGCCAGAAGGCAGACAGGCATGTCTGCCCCACTACTCAGTGGCACAGACATTCCTGTCTGTGCGAACTGAAGACAATCTCTGAAAACGCTCTAAGAGATCCGGGGCCGCGGGATGGTGCGGGGGGACAGGGATGCGGGACGCCGCTTGTTCATCAGTTTCTCCACCGGGGATAGTGGTGCCTGTCCCTGCCCCAAGGGAACAGCGTCCGCAGTCTCGGGCGACGGTGTGCCGGGCGATATCTCCGCACCAGGGGGCGCTGGTGGCTGCTTCGACGCGGCCTTCGGAATCGCCACCGCCATCGCTTTTCCCGTTCGCAGCTGGGCCGAGATGAACGGAGCGAGCGACTTCGGGCACTGCGGCCCGAGTTGGACCTCGCCTTGAAAGACCCCAACGGGGAGGCCATTGAACAGGGCGATGCGGTTGGTGGACAGGCTGGGCACGCGCGGGTCATTGCCGAGGATGCCGATCAGGTTGAGCGGGTCACAGGCCGAGACGATCACCAGTTCGCCGGAGTTCGGTTGCTCCTTAAGTTTTCGCAACTCGCGGATCGTGTCGCCCAAGGCGTACTGCTCCCCGGCCACTCCGCTGACGAAGCGTCCTCCGCGAATCTCCCCGCGTGCTTCGAGCTTGCGATAGACCTGCAACAACTCCCACCAGCGCGGAGCGCCCGGTTCGCGGCCCAGCAAGTCGCGGAACACGACGCCCCAGCGGCGGAGGAGTTGCCACGCCCACTGCTCCGTACTGTGGGCCAGCGAGCCCCCGGCGTGAGCCGGGGTGTTACTACGGGAGGATATTCGTTCCAAGCCAAGGGTCAGGTTTGCTGGCGGAAGTTCTTGTGAGAGTGGCAGCGTCAACTCACCGGTATACCCCGGCTCACGCCGGGGGCTCGCCACAGAGATCTCACGCCAGAGTGTCCACCGTCCGGCAGTCGTGTTCCGCCGATGCCGGACCACGCGCGGTCCGTGCCCGCTGCGATGCCGCTCGCCCGACGAGTCCCCCTCGCGGATCAAACTCCGCAGCCCCGAGAACCCGTCGGCCGTGACCCACCCGCGTGTGACGAGTTCGCCCAGGACATCATCGAGCTGGCTCGGCAGCATCCGGCACTGTTGAAGTAGATCGGTGGCAAACACAGCTCCGCGCTGGCTGAGGATTTGGACGACCTCTTGAGCCTGCGACCCGAGGGCCTCGATCGGAGTGTCGGCAGCTGTCGCGAGTAGCCAGGGGAGGTCTTCTCGCAAGCAGATCGATACCGGAGCCACGCGCGTCAGCGTCGCATTCGGGCGGGCCTTCTCCGGATCGCGGGCCGGTGGATAGAGGCGACCCCACGTCACCTCGCCAGTCAGGCTCAGTTCATCGAGCCACTCGCGTTTGTAGTCGGTGATCCGCAGCGGCAGGATGTCCGACTCCCAAGCAGCGGCTGCAATGTCGAGGCCCTGCAACTGGGTGATAACCTCATAGACCGCGTTCGATCCGGTGCTGCGCGACTCGGGCCAGAGCCTCTGATGGCGGGAGAGGAACCGGACGAAGGTGGGTACATCGACCGCTTCAATCTCGCGGCGCAGGCCCGCCACGGTCAGCCGGTGAATGCGTGCGAGCAACCGCCGATGGCACCACTCGATCTCTGGTGAGCGGGGTCGCGTCAGCGCCCCGAGTTCTGACAGTGGGGCAGACATTCCTGTCTGCTGATCGGACGATTCACCACGGAGACACGGAGGCACGGAGGAAGAATTCGGCGAGCCGGGTGGCGTCAGCTCCCGGATCGAGCTGTCACGTCTCGTGTGAGTCCGTGAATCTGGTTCTCCCTCACTCACATTCGATTTTGAATTCGGAGAGGACATCGCTGCGGGGGGGAGGG
>JANPCU010000366.1:0-3292 GCA_031431195.1 Planctomycetota bacterium
CCCCCCCGGCCCCCGGGGGCCCGCGCCCCCCCCCGCCGGCCCGCCCCCCCGCCGCCCGCCCCCCGCGCCCCCCCCCCCCCCGGCTCGCCAAAACGTCGCGAGGAGGGCTTGGCGAAGTCGAGTACCGGACAGACAGGGACGATCAAAGTCGAGCCGATCAGCGCGCTCGGCCTCCCCTTCCGCCCGATGGTGACGGAAGCGAACTACACGTCTTGGCCCACGCTGGTTGATCTATTCCCGAAACGCTTTATCGGAGTCCAAAGTAGTCGTGACGAAGTACTTGTCGCTTATTCACGAGATGTTTTGGTTGAACGATTTGAATCGTACTTCGACATGCATGTATCGCATGATGAGATGCAACGAATTGCACCAAAGTTGATGACGAACGCGTCTCGATTTGAGGCAGTATTAACTCGCAACATTCTCCAGAAGAGAGGGTTCCTAGTCGAGAACGTTGTTCGGTTCGCATATCGTCCGCTGGATAATCGTTGGGTCTACTGGGAACCAATTACGAAACTTCACAACGAAAAGTCGCCAGATTATTTTCCGCAGGTATTCGATGGAAACTGCTGGCTCGCTGCATGTCAGCAGAATCGTAAGCACTTTGACCCTCCTGCATCTGTTAGCGCTTTGGCAGATGGCCATATCATCGAACGAAACGCACTTCTCATTCCGATGCTGCTCCGCCCGGTCGCTACGAAGGGCGCACTGTTCGCAGACGAAGACAGCTCACGTCAGATCGACGGGAACAATGCCAACTTGTCCGACGCGGGGCTGGTGTATCTGCAAAGCCTGCACGGCATTGCCGACCATCCGCACTTGTTTCACCACACGATCGCCATCCTCCACGCCCCCACCTATGCCGCTGAAAATGGTTCGGCACTGCGGCACTGCGGCAGGACTGGCCGCGCGTGCCGCTCCCCGCCCAGCGCGCCCAGCTGCTCGCCTCCTCCGAGCTGGGGCGGCAAGTTGCGGCGCTGCTCGATCCCGAGGCGAAAGTCGCCGGAGTCACGACCGGCAAACTCTCCCCCGCGCTGAAGCTCATTGGCGTGCCCACCAAAGTCGGCGGCGGCAACTTCACCGACGACGATTACGCCGTCACCGCCCGCTGGGGTATCGCCGGGAAGGGCGGCATCACGATGCCCGGCAAAGGCCGCGTCGTCTTTCGCCCGTTTGAAGCGAGTGAACGTTCCGCAATCGAAGCAGCCAGCGAGCCGGGTGGCGTCAGCCCCCGGAGCCGTGGGGGCGCGTCGGCGGCTCCGGGCGCTGACGCTTCCGGCTCGCCTCACGGTCTCGCTCACCTCGGTGACGAGACCTGCGACATTTACCTGAATGAGAATGCGTATTGGAAAAACGTCCCAAGCCCCGTCTGGGAATACACGCTCGGCGGTTACCAAGTCCTCAAGAAATGGCTCAGCTACCGCGAACAAACCCTGCTGGGGCGTCCGCTGACCGTCGATGAAGTCACCTACTTCCGCGATACCATCCGCCGTATCACCGCACTGCTGGGTCGGGGTCCAGCACTCGACCAGAACTACGCCGAGGTGAAATCCAACGCCTACGTCTGGCCCACGAAGTAAGCCGCCCGGACAACCCGCCGGTGATACCCACCTTAAGAATAACTGAAAACTGACGACGAAAACTGCCTCGCCTCCCCCAAAAACGACAAGCACAAAGTTAGGGCTTGTGCCTCCAAGGGTGTTCGACTTCTCTCTCAAACCGGGCGATGGCTTCCTTGTCTTTGGTCATCGCAGCGGGGAGGAGTTTGATGGCGACGATGCGCTTCATTCGCAGGTGTTGGGCCTTGAACACCTGCCCCATGCCGCCCGCCCCGATCTTCTCCATCAAGAGATAATTGCCGAGCGTGAGCGCCTTCCCCTTCCCCCGGTAGACCTCTTCGGCCTGATATTTCGTCAGCTTCTTCTGACGGACCAGTTCCCGTGCGAGTGCCTCGGCGTCCTTCGAGGAACCTTTGGGCGGGATGAAGTCCTTGAGAGTGTCCCCGGCAATGATGCCAGTCTCTTCAATCTGCTGGATGAATCGTTCAAGAGGAATTGCCATCGTCTGTCGGCCCAGAGTGTCACGGCGAGCAGGGCGATTGTGTCTGAAACTACGCACATTTGCCAGAGGCCACAATCACTTATACTGATTGGTGAAGACGCTTGCTGGCACAATTCCTTGATATCATCGACAACGCAAATAATCTACTGAAACCTCGCAGTGGCGGTCTCAGATGTTTGCCGCCAGCACACCGATATCGACCTGAAAGTATTTCGCCAGTGTGTGGATCATCTTTCGGCTGAACGGCTTCTTTCCGGCCAGCACCTCGGAAATCGTGGACTTCGGCAGACCCGTGTCCCGGCTCAATTGCATCTGAGACACCCCCTTGGCCTCCATCAGATGACGCAGCATGTCGGCATCGGAGGCGGGTTCGATGGCATGATGCTCGTCTTCGTAGGAACCCACGAGGTCGCTCAAGGCGTCGAGGTAGGTCTCTTCGCCCTCGTCGAGTGAGCCACGGGCCAGCAGCCCATCCATGACCCGCTGGGCTTCGGCCAAGTGCTCATCCGACTTGATCGACGCCAAGGGGAAATCGAGTACCAGCTCCATATAGGAATCTCGGCTCTTCCCCTTCAGTCGGAATTGTGTCTTGGTGGCCATTGTCAGGTTCCTCGTGTCTTTCGCTTCACTGGTTTGGCTTTGGTTGTCTTGGTGGGCTTGGCAGGGGGAGACTCGTAACAGCCGCAGTCTGCCTTCCATTTGTGCTCGTCATATTCGGCGTGCGACATGCACTTCAGGATGAAGATCTTCTGGCTCGGATACAGGATGCGGGTCGCCAGCCGGTACTTGTTTCCGCCGATGTTGAAGACCACGCAGTTCCCGACAAGGCTCGCCGATCCAAACTCGGTCTTCACGTCTGACCATGAGTGCCACGCCACGCTTTTGTGGCTGACATGAGCGTGCCATGCTCGCAAAGGGCCTGCGGAGTCCTCGTATCCGGGAGTCTCCCAAAACTCTCGAAGTCGTGTTTTTGAGATGACCCGCATCCGCTGCTTCTCCTGTGATCGGCATTCGGTTCATTTTAGTTCGTAAAACACGAACAGGCAAGAGCAAGTTCGCAGAATGCGAACCGGTGGGCGACTCCATTGTTCAGAAGACACCCGCTTGATTGGTGTCGCCGCTCTCACGGTGAGAGCGGCACACACAGCATCAAGCGGGAGCGACGATCATGGCACGACGAATCACGAAGAAACTGGACTTCCCCACGCTTCGTGGGCGCGGGAAAGGGAGA
>JANPCU010000367.1:0-9590 GCA_031431195.1 Planctomycetota bacterium
AGTTTTTCACACGAACGGACAAGGATGTCCGTCCTACGAAATGCCCTCAGTTCTCTCCGCGCGAAGTATCACTGGGATCTGTTTTGCATTGATGGCACCGTGATCGGCGCTCATAAAGCCGCAGCTGGGGCTCGAAAAAAAAGTGAACGATGAGCCCACCGACCAGGCGTTGGGACGGTCGCCAGGCGGCTTTGGCACCAAGCTGCAAGTGTTGTGCGACGCGAGCGGCTGGCTGTTGACGGTGGCTCTGACGCCCGGTCAAACGCACGAGACGCAAGCCTTTGAAACGGTCATGGAGCAGGTTTCGGTGAAGTCGGTGCGCGGCCCGGCCAAGCGCCGACCGAAGGTGTTGGCGGGGGACAAGGGGGACACCTCGAAACAGATTCGCGCGTGGCTGAGAAGGCGAGGAATCCGCCCCGTGATCGCCCATCGCTCGAACGAACACGCCCGGTCCGAAGACTTCGACCGCGAGACCTATCGCCGCCGCAACATCGTCGAGCGGACCATCGGCTGGCTGAAAGAATGCCGCCGCATCGCGACCCGCTACGAGCAGCTGGCCAAGCACTTCCAAGCCATGATCCACACGGCGATGATCCTGCAATTCATCACGTTCTAAGGGCTACGCGGGTTTTGGACACAGCCTTGGTCAAGGATCGAAGTCGGGCATTCCGTCGCCACCCGGTTTGCCTGAATGTCGACGATTCGTGTGGCGTACTCGCCCCTTGACCAGTGGCCGCCCGGACGCATTCGGGGCCGCGTGACGGGCAAGGCAAAAATCCAGACTGCCAGCCAGTTCCTCTCGATGAACTCTCTTCATCCTCAATGCCGGCAGATGTATCCCGTGGCACAACCCAACAACAGTGCCATGAGCAGTGGCGCGTAGTCACTGATGGTTTCCCAAGTCACAGCCGCAAACGGTAGGCGGAGGCTCGGGGCCAGCGATCCAGCCACAGAGGGAGCCGGGCGGGCGGCGTGAACCTGTCTGGCGGGTTCGCTCGGCGCAGCTGGGAGTGCGACAGTCGAAGTGAAACGAGCGACCGGGCGGGCCGTGGGCTGTGAAGGCACACTGGGGGTTGGCCGCAGTCCATGCAGGATTTCCAGAATCTCCCGGTGGACTCGTTGGGTTTGCCGAACTGCCAAGATGCTTCGCGGCTCAATGCCAGCGATGGTGCCTGTACCCGGCTCGTCGGCGTCCCACGGGCCGCTGGTCTCTTGTTCCAGCATCGATACGAATTCATTCAACTTCTCCCCAGTCATCCCCAATGGTCCCACGCGGTACAGTACCGTTTCATACATTTCGTTCGCCTTTTCGGCGGTCGTGATCAGGCACTCCTCGTTCGAGACATGGACTGTCAGCGGAGTTCCGTTGACGTTACTGAGCAGCTGATGCAGGGCGACGTGCAGGGGGAGGTTTTCCAGTACCGTGGAAACTCTCGCTTCTTCATCCAATCCCGCTTCGGTCAGGGCCTGTTCATCCAACCGAAATTTCGCTCCGGTCTCGGCCTCTAACCACTTGGCAACGTCTCTCAACATGGTGTCGGGGAATTCAAAGCTGATCTGTTTCTCTTCCAGCAAACGCCTCAGTCGCAGATCCTCCGCTGAGCAGTTCGTCATTATCACGGGATCTCGTCGCCGGAGCCCGGCCAAGATCTCCGCGATGTCTTGATGCATCCGGTGTGTTTGACGAATGAAAAACAGATCGCCGACCTCAGAGATCGTTCCGGTGCCCGGCTCGTCGGCATCCCACGGGCCATGAGTGGTTTGCTCCAAAAGGACCATAATCGCCTCGGGACCGCAATCGTCGGAGAGCAGATCGCCAATGGGGTACTGCCGCGTGACGTAAGTTTCGTTGGCCTTCTCCTCGGTTGTCAGGGTCAGGACTCCATCCTGGACAAACCAGGCGAACTGAATATCTCTCATCTGGCGGGTCAGCAGAGTGGCCAGATAGCTCACTGTCTCGCCCGCGAGCCACTGCGGAACAACGGTGTCCTCGTTGACTTCGATTCCAGCATCTGTCAACGCCGACTCGTCGACCCACACCTGCATCCCGGTCATCTGCTCGATTCTGGCCTGCACCAGCGGCCACGGGGCGTTCTCCAGCGTCTCCGGGTTCATGCGCGTCACCGACTGCTCGGCGATCTCCTCCCGCTTAACCCCCACCGCCCCGTCGTACAGCCCCGGCCTCGGAGAAACAGCGTCCTCGGCATCGACCACTCCCCCCAGTAAAAAAGCCGCTAGAATCATGCCCAGCAGACTGATGGACGGGGATGCGCACATGTCTCGCTCCAGAACAGCCTACCGGTCCGAATGGCCACTTGAGACTTATGGCGCATTATCACACTCACCGGGATCGGTTGTCGAGGAATACCCCTGAGAGTCACGTGAAGGTGAAAAACCAAAGGCCGTTCTCGCCGCGTAGGGAAGCTCCTGCCGAGCCGCATGGACTTGCGGTGAGTCCGGAACGCTCGGGAATCGCGGTCGTCCATCACGCGGAGTGCCGATTCCCGGATTCTGTTACTTTCCCGCGTGAGATTTCGACCGGTTCCGAGACTTACCATACTAGACCGGGTTCTTCGTTCCTCTGGGTCCGTCCCTTTCGTCAGGGCCTCATGCGACCGCCCGATACACGTCACAGCTTGATCGTTCGCCTGAAGGACCAGCGGAATGAACCCGCCTGGACGGAGTTCGTGTGCGCGTACGAACCGTTCCTCACGCGGCTCGTGCGGCGGCAAGGCACGCCCGACCGGCATGCGGCGGATGTCACACAACAGATATTGATCGCGATTGCGAAGTCGGTCGACGGGTGGAAGCCGGATGGCCAGATCGCGTCGTTCCGGCGGTGGCTGGGACGAGTGGCGCGGAACGTGGTGATCAAGTTTATGATGCGGGAGCGGAAGCAGATCACCGGTCAGGGCGGGTCGGACTTCTTAAAGCTGATCGAGCAGACCACCGACGCCTCGATCGATGCCGAGCAGGCGAGAAAGTACGAACAGGAGTTGATCCTCTGGGCGGCGGAACTGGTGCGGGGTGAGTTCCGCGACACCTCGTGGCGGGCCTTCTGGGCGACCCAGGTCGAGGGGCGCTCCGTCGCTGAAGTCTCCCAGGCACTCGGTGTCACCCCCGGCAGCATCTACATGTCTCGCAGCCGCATCTTCGCGAGAATCCGAACCCACATCGCCGAGGTCATGGAGGATGATTGAGTCCGTGGGACGGGCACATTGGCCCGTCCGTCCCAAGTAGGATGGGCAATCCCGCCCGTCCCCGAACGAGGAACGACCCACAAGCAGGCGAGTGAGCGGCAAGGCGCTAGCCGCCGGTTCCCCTATCCGATACCCAGCCAGCACCAGTTTCCTCGACGAACAACGGTGAGAAGTACCGGCGGCCATCGCCGTGCCGCTCACCAACCCACCGACCACCACACGGACGGGCCAATGTGCCCGTCCTACCTCCGAATTCTCAACGCTCCTCTCTCGTCACTCCCCATGCACTGCGACCCGACCTTCCTTCGCCGTTCCCTCGACGACCGCCTCAGCGAGGCGGAAGAGGAGGCGCTGTCGGCGCATTTGTCTTCGTGCGAAGCGTGTCAACGCGAGCTGGAACAGTTGGCGGGCCAGCCAGCTGCGTGGTCACGAGTCGGGACAGCGCTCCGCGACGCCTGCTCCTCCGTGAGGCAGACATTCCTGTCTGCCTCTTCCGTGGGCCCCGACTCCGTGATCGACTCCGAGTCCTCTGCCGATTTCGCGGTCGAGTTCCTCGACCCGTCGACCGATCCCGAATCGATCGGTCGCCTGGGGGATATCGAGATCCTCGAAGTCATCGGCCAGGGCGGGATGGGCGTCGTCCTCAAGGGTTTTCAAGCGGAACTCAAGCGACTCGTGGCCGTCAAAGTCCTCGCCCCCCAACTGGCGGTGAGCGCCGCTGCCCGTAAACGCTTTGCCCGCGAGGCTCAGGCCACAGCTGCGATCTTGCATCCGAATGTGATGCCAATTCTGACGGTCCACTCGACCGGCAAGTTGCCGTATCTCGTGATGCCATATGTCGGGTGCGAGTCCCTCCAGCAGCGCATCGATCGCACCGGTCCACTGGAGTTGCTCGACATCCTCCGCATCGGAATGCAGACGGCCAACGGTCTCGCATCTGCTCATGCCCAAGGGTTGGTGCATCGCGATGTGAAGCCCGCGAATATCCTGCTGGAGATCGGGGTCGAGCGGGTGATGCTGACAGACTTCGGCCTCGCGCGGGCCATTGATGACGCGAGCATTACTCGCACCGGTGTTATCGCAGGCACACCGCAATACATGTCTCCGGAGCAGGCGCGCGGCGAGCCGATCGACGCGCGGAGCGACCTCTTCAGCCTCGGCAGCGTCCTCTACTCGCTGGCCACCGGTCGCCCGCCGTTCCGCGCTGAGTCGACCTACGCAATCCTGCGACGACTCACCGACGAGTCCCCGCGTCCCCTCCGCGAGATCGCCCCGCAGTACCCCGCGTGGCTCGGCCAGATCATCCACAAGCTCTTGGAGAAACAACCGTCCGACCGCTGGGGCAGTGCCGCCCAGGTGGCCCATATCTTGGAGCAGTGTATCGCCCATGTGCAGCAACCGGCTGTGGTCGAACTCCCGGAAGCGTGCAGTGTCGTCGAAGAAGGCTGGCGCTGGTACGCCTTAGCGAGTGTGTGGCTGGTGTTGGCTGTCGGCTGCTTGATCACAGTCGCCGGGATGTTCAGTCCGTCGTTGAGGAACCGATTGCAAACCGCCACTCAGCCGTCCCCGTCTTCGAATCCAGCGCCACCGCCGATCACATCAGCGAGCGGCAGGCGTGAGCCTGCCGAGCCCCCCGACCCACTCACCGACTGGGACGCCGCCGACCAAGACCTTGCCCCACTCCGCCGCGACCTCGACCAGTGGACCCGCGACGCCAAACAACTCTGGCCCCCGTAGGACGGGCACACTTGCCCGTCCGTCCCCCGTAGAATGGGCTTTCCAGCCCGTCCCCGAACGAGGAACAACGTACTCAGGCGAACGGACAGAAGCAGCTGACCGTGGGATAGGCTTCCAGCCTGTCTTTTCACGGGAGTTGACAGGCTGGAAGCCTATCCCACGGGGTAGACAAGTCTGACCGATCGCCCAATGCCAAGTGAGCGGCCAGGCGCTAGCCGCCGGTTCCCCTGACCGCCGTTCCACCAGCACCCGTGACCCCGACGAACAACCCCGAGAAGAACCGGCGGCTAGCGCCGTGCCGCTCACCAAACCACCGACCACCACACGGACGGGCCAATGGGCCCGTCCCACGACCGAACTCCTTCACCCCCGATCGGGAGTGTTTCGATGAACCGCATCATTCTGTTCGCCGTGCTCTTCCATCTCGTCGCCGCAATTGGCATGACGCAGGAACCGGCAGCTCCGGTCGAGGCGACGCCAGCGGCTGAGACCAGTCCCCCTGCACTGGAAGCCACCGCCGCTGCCAACCCTGAAGCGAGTGCGACCGAGACCAAAGTCTTCACCGTCAAAGGCTGCACTGCAACTGACGTGGCTCAATTACTCAGGCACTTGAACCCAGACCCGTCGTTCCAAGCCATTGGCAACAACCCGGAATTTCGGCTGGTGGTGCTGGGGACTCCAGAGCAATTGGCGTCTGCTGAGAAGACCGTCAACCGTTTGCAGGAGTTGATGACTCAAATAAAAGAGGGTGACAACAAGCTCTACGAGTTGCTCAAGTCCTTGGGGACCGAGCACCCCGATGTGCTGAAGCTCAACGAGGAGCTGGAGGCTCTCGATGCTGAGATCGTGAAGCTGGAAGCGGGACTCAACCACTACATCCCACCTAAGCGTATCGAAGAATTCAAGACCCCGCCGCAGCCTGCCATTGCCGAGACCGAAGCCGCTGCGGAACTCTCGCCCAACGCCACCAGCGATTTCCAACTGAAGGTTGAGTTGAATCGAACCAAACCCGCAGAGGCCGTCCGAATCCTGATGCTGGCCATCAACGATGTCCGTTTCACCGCCGAGACCGAGGGTGACAACATCGTCCGGGTCAAGTACCGCTCCGCGACCAAGGCGGAGGTGGAGACGATGGCTTCGGTACTGGAGCAGTTGGAGAAGCCAGAGACCGCAGCCCAATCCACGGAGCCCACCCCGGACACCACGCCCACCGAGCCTCAGAGCGTGCCATCCGAGCTGGCAGACGCCTCCCCCCTCATCGGAAAATGGAGGGTCGCTGATGCATACGGCGAGGGGCAAAACGTCTTGTCGGGAACAACGTTCGAGTTTAGTCGAGAGAGCGACAATCTGTTCGCCACAATCAATAGTCATGGCGAGTCAACGGTTTGCCCGGTTATCCTCAATCCTGATGATGATCAGCAAAATCATGTGTTGACAATCAAAGGTCAGGATCGAACTCGACAGTCCCTGAATATGGTGTGGGCCTATCGCATTGGTCTGACCAAGTCTGAGGACGGAATTGAGCGTCCTCTCATCTATTCCATTTATTCCACTGACGGCACTGTTCCAAAAACGATCACAGAGACGGGAAAGATGCTTCGTCAGATAAAGCTCGTGCCCATGTCTCCCGACGAAGTCGTCGCCATGGGCCTTCCGTCCAGTGCCATCCCTGGACGCCAATTTGCGGTGGGGATGACTGCCATCGTCGCCATCGCGAACGATCACAAGACAGCTTACGCCTACTGCGAGAATAATCCCGCATGGGTACCGGTTCATTTGGGAGATATTCAAGCCCAACCCATCCCGTTCGCCTTGCGGGGACTGGTCGCTGTCCTGCATGGTCATCAGTTTCATGCCTACAGTACCACGAGGAAGGCATGGGATACTTTAGTTTTGACTGCGGATGAAACGGCGGTATACACCAACGACGGCCTCTCGATGACCGTGACTTCCCCGAAATCGGGTAGCTATGTCTTCAAGGAGGCCTGGGGGAAGTGGTTCTCTGCGAAGGAAATTAAAACGGGCAAAGTCGCGGAGCATCTGGCCTCGTTTGATCTCAAGTCGCCGGACTCTCCGAGTCCGGTGCTGCCCGATGCAGAGACGCCCACCACGCCCGCCCCCGTCAAGCACATGGAGTACACCGAAACTCAACCGGACGCCAGCTCTCGCGAAAACAATCAACAACTCGCCACGGCCGTTGCCGAAGCCATGAAGCAAGCAGGCATTAAAGGGAGTAGTATTCATATCGAAGTCATTGACGGAGTTTGCGTCCTGACGGGGCAATGGCGAACTCCGGAAGATCTGTCTTTGGCCGTGAAGACAGCTCACAGCATCGCCGGGATTAAGTCGGTACATTATGAACCGATTGCCCCTAATTCTCCAGAAGCGGCCCCCGCCGTTTCTGCGGTCAAGGTCTTCGCCCTCAAACACGCCCAGGCCACCGAGGTCGCCGAAATCCTCAAGCAGGTCTACGACCGAGGCCCCGCCAAGATCGTCCCCGATGCGCGGACCAACTCGGTCATCATCACCGGGCCGGACGCTCAGCTGCAGGAGATCGAGGCGCTGCTGCTGAAGCTCGATGAGGTCGTTCCCAAGGCACCACATTCCTCGGTGCCACCGATCACGTCGGCGGAGTTTCTAGCAGAGACGTTGGCAACCTTGGAACAGGAGTACCTTGAACTCAAGCAGACCCATCCCACTGACCTGCCAGCCCTGCGGGTCAAAGAGCAGGCGATTGCAGAGATTCAAGCCGAGATCAAGGCGGGCCATGGGCGACATGAAACGCTTGCCGATTATCAGAGGGATTTCAAACTGCATCAACAGCTGATCGTTCGCCTCCAGACGGAGCGGGACCAATTGGCCCAACTCTCGTTCAAGGATGACGAGAATTCGCTTCGGATTAAAAGGCTGGACGAACGGATCGATTACTGTCGCCAAATGATCGCTGCAATCAATGACGATCAACGCCAGAGAACAACTGCCGGTGACAAAATGCCGGAGTTCGTCCCACAGAATGGTCAGGAGGAAAATAGTGACAAGATCCAGCAGCAGGTCACCCAGCTGCGGAAGGACTACGAGGCCGCCGACGCTCAGGCTCGCCAACTGGCTGAGCAACTCAAGCAAGCACCCAACGCGGCAAAGCAAGCCGAGCTGCGGGCGGCCGTCCAGCGGGCGTTCGCCACGCGGCAATCGCTGCTGCGGGCGGAGCTGCTGGAGATGCAGTCCCGCCTGCTCCAGACGCAGCGGTCGATCGAGCTGCGGGAACGGATCAGCGACCAGATCATCCAGCGGCGGATCGAGGATCTGCTGAACCCGCATGTCCTGTGGGACGAAGAATCCCCATCCGCCTCGCCGTCCCCTTCGACGGACGCATCTCAGTCAACAACACGCAATGTGACCACAGAACTGGAAGGCAAGTGGCACGGCCTCTCAATCACCAATCTGGAGGAGATCCCTCTTGCAGTACCACTGAGTAACGTGACGGTGCAGGGGGATCATTGGATTTGCGATCCGTCTCTCGGCACCCAAATCGTCTCGATTGATACCGAGCGTAAAACCGTCCGCTTCAGTGACGCCCGGCCCAGTCTCTACCAGTACGAACTCTCCGGTGACCGCCTGACGATGAAGTCGGAGTCGATCATCATGACCCTGACTCGAGGGCACGATCCCGCCCTCAAACAAATAATCGCTTCGAGGAGCATTCCCAAAGGAATGCGAGTCTTCACGTTCAGCGCAAACGACACCCATACCCATGCGGGCCTCTTGCGGCCCAGTGACAAGGTCGACGTCACGGTGACCTTTGCCGACCGTAAAGGAAACATGGTGACCAAGGTGCTGCTGGAGTGCATTGAGGTGTTTGCGACTGAGAACAAAACGGTTCACTCCGAAGAGGACCAGAATGAACAACGGCCCCGCAGTGTGTCGCTACTGGTGACTCCCGAACAGGATGGATACGTCAAGATTGCTCAGTCGCAAGGCCAACTGACTCTCAGCCTGCGGCATCCGGACGATGATGAAGTGAACTCTCCGAACGGCATCAATGCGGCCATCATAGAGGAGTTGCGGCGGTCGATTGGCCAAGACGAACTCCCGCGCCCGAGTGGAGACGACGAAACCCGCTGGCGGTCAGCTGTCGTTGAGATCCTGGTCTCTGGAAAGCCTGACGTGACTGACAACGGAGCCCGCAAGATCGGGTTTGGCATCATTGTTGCCGCGGATGGCACCATGCTCTCCCACATGGGGGGAGGCTGGGCGAACGCCATTCGCGATTGGCCCAACCTTGATGCCCAGTTCGACGATGGCAGCGTGGTCCCTCTGCAGATCGTGGACGAGGGAGGCGCTGGCTTTGTGATCTTGCGCCCCAAGCAGGCGGTGAATCTGAATCACTACTTCCCGCTCTCCGGATCCACGACAAGCACCGGCGATGAGGTCTATGTCGGCCAGATGGTGGTGACGAATGTGGAGAAAAAACTATATGGGATGTCCGGCACTGCTGTGACTATCGCCCAAACCGATCGACGCGTGGCCACACTGGCGGGCATACCCGTGTGGCAATTGACGCCCCCCGAACGGATTCCCAATTCCTTCTGTCACCCGGTACTCAACACGGACGGGGAACTCCTGGCCATCACACTCGCGGACACGGGCGGGCTG
>JANPCU010000368.1:0-16393 GCA_031431195.1 Planctomycetota bacterium
CCCATTGCCACGTACTGCATCGTCGTTGATCTGCTTGTTGCGCATTTTACCCCTAAAACGGCCGACCTTTTTCGGATAAAAAGGCGACACAGAAAGTGCCATTGGGCGCTAGCCGCCGGTTCTGCGGCGGGCGGTCCGGAGAACCGGCGGCTAGCGCCGTGCCGCTCACTCACCCTGCCCGATGTGCATCTGAAGTCGCGCGCAGTATAAAGACTGGTGATGGGCGGCTTATGACAGGCGGGAAGCCTATCCCACGAACACGGGCACGTCGAAAACGTGCCCCACGACACATGGGGACACCTGATGGAACGATTCATACTCGCCCTCGACCAGGGCACGACATCGAGCCGCGCGCTGGTCGTCAGTCATGCGGGGCTGGTTGTGGCGCAGGCTCAGCAGGAGTTCCCGCAGATCTACCCGGCTCCGGGGCATGTCGAGCATGATCCGGAGGCGATTTGGGAATCGCAACTGCAAACCGCGCGCGAGGCCATCGCCCGCACTCCCGGAGGTGTCGACGCGATTGCCGCCATCGGGATCACCAACCAGCGCGAGACGACAATCCTGTGGGACCGCGCGACCGGGAAGCCGATTGCGAATGCCATTGTGTGGCAAAGCCGGATCACCTCGCCGGAGTGCCAGCGGCTCAAGCTCGCTGGGCATGAGCCTGTGGTGCGAGAGAAGACCGGATTGGTCCTCGATGCCTACTTCTCGGGCACCAAGATCTCGCATTTGCTCGACACGATTTCGGGGGCACGCGCGCGGGCCGAGCGTGGGGAGATTCTGTTCGGGACAGTCGATTGCTTTCTCATCTGGCGGCTCACCGGCGGACGGGTGCATGCGACCGATGTGAGCAACGCCAGCCGCACGCTGCTGTGCAACATCCAGACACTGGACTGGGATGAGGAGCTGCTGTCGATCTTCCGCGTGCCGAGCGCGATGCTGCCGAGGATCTGTTCCTCTTCGGGCGAATTCGGCGAGAGCGAGGCGAGTTTGCTGGGTCGCTCGATCCCGATCACCGGTTGTGCAGGCGATCAGCAAGCAGCCACGTTTGGTCAGGCGTGCTTCGCCCCCGGTGAGGTGAAGAACACCTATGGCACCGGCTGCTTCATGCTCATGAACACCGGGTCGCAGCTGGTCCGCTCGCTGTCGGGGCTGATCACAACGGTGGGCTGGCGAGTTGGCGGCGAGACGACATACTGCCTGGAAGGGTCGGTGTTCATTGCCGGGGCGGTGGTCCAGTGGCTGAGGGATGGACTGGGGATCATTGCGACTTCGGCCGAAGTCGAGGAGTTGGCCGACTCGGTGCCGGACTCTGGGGGCGTGCTGTTCGTCCCGGCGTTCGTCGGGCTGGGGGCACCGTACTGGGATTCGTCGGCGCGGGGGACGATCCTCGGGATCACGCGGGGAACCACTAAGGCACACCTCGCGCGGGCCGCTGTTGACTCGATGGCCTATCAGTCGATGGACCTGCTTGACGCGATGCAACTCGATTCCGGGATTCAACTCCAGGCCCTGAAGGTCGACGGCGGGGCCTCGCGCAACAACCGGTTGATGCAGTTGCAGGCCGACTTGGTGGCGACTCGCGTGCGGCGTCCAGTGGTGCAGGAGACGACAGCTCTCGGGGCCGCGTACCTGGCCGGTCTGGCGGTCGGGTTCTGGAAAGACCAACGCGAGATTGCCGCCAACTGGGCTCTCGACCGCGAGTTCGTACCGTCGATGAACAATGACGAAAGCTACCGGTTGGCCGCCACGTGGAAGCGAGCCGTCGACCGATCCCGCGACTGGGAGCAACCGCCCGTTTAGCCGCGACGCGAAGTCTTCGAAGCGGAGCGCGTGAAACGGGAGACCGAGGAAACGACCACATGCAACACCAACCTCGACATCAACGACTTTCCCCCAACCGCCCGCGAACCGGGCTGGCTCCGCTGGAACTCGTCCTCGTGTTCCCGGTTTTAATGATGATGGCCGGGCTGTACTTGTTTGTGGGCAATGCGGCAGTGTGGAAGCTGCGAAGTCATGGCGCGGCTCGGGAGGCGGCGTTCCAGCAGGTGCATCCCCGGCAGGGAGAGGCGACGACCGCTCCGCCCGACTGGCGGCGGTCCGATGTGTCGGTGGCAGTTCTGCAAGGAGAGCCCCCGTGCCAGATTGACCCCCTGTCAGCGCACCCTCTGTTTCGCGGGCCAGAGTGGCTGGGAGTTCCAATTAATACCGAGTTGTTCGAGGGCTCATCCGGCATGGTGATCGGTCGTTCGCAGGCCGACATCCGTTCGGGACTCTGGCCGCAGATGAGGATTCGCTATCGGTTTCAAAGAGACGTGTCGCTGTTCGCGGGACATCAATGGCAGTACGACGCGATGGGCCTGAATCGGCACGGCACCCGCCGGTCGGTGGAGTTGTTTAATCTACAGTAGGTCGGGAAATGCCTAAGTCGTTCGTAGTTCGTCGGGTGGGGGCAGCCTGCTTTGAGGCGCAGGCCCACCAGTGTACACCCCCCGATCACCAGCTCTCTGTCATCCGCTCCTCCAAGATCATGGGGGAGGAAAAGGCTTGGTCCCGAGTGCCAGCAAGCTGGAGCGTTGAGTCTCTCGGAGACTCACAACGTTCGCCTCACACACGGGCCTCACTTCGAGATCACGCGTCCTCTGTGGTGGGCCTGCGCCCAGAGCGGCTGGTCCCACCCTACGCCTGATACACCGACGAATTCTGCTACAATCATGAGATGCTGATCGCGGAGATTTTTCATTCGATTCAAGGAGAAGGTCGGTACACGGGGACGCCGAGCGTCTTTGTCCGCACCAGCGGTTGCAACCTGCGCTGTTGGTTCTGTGACACGCCGTATACGTCGTGGCAGCCCGAGGGGACGGTGTGGTCGGTCGATTCGATCCTCGCCGAGGTCTCCCAGTACAACTGCCCGCATGTGGTCCTCACCGGGGGCGAGCCGATGCTGGTGCCCGATCTGGTGAAGCTCTCTGAAGAACTGTCGAGACGCGAGGCAATTGTAACCATCGAGACAGCCGGCACCGTCGACTTGCCGGTCGTGGCGGACTTGATGTCGATTAGCCCGAAGCTGCGGAACTCGACGCCGGTCGGTGACGAGTGGGCCACGCGGCATGACCAACGGCGGCACGCTCCCGAGGTCATCCGCCGACTGGTCCGGGACTATGTGTACCAGCTGAAATTCGTGATCGACCAGCCGAGCGATGTGGCCGATGTCGAGCAGTGGCTGACCGAGTTCCCCGAGGTCACGGCGGGGAACGTGCATCTCATGCCGCAAGCCATGACAGCGGAAGCTCTACGCGAGAAATCTGCGTGGGTCCAAAACGCCGCCGTGGAGCGCGGGTGGCAGTTCTCCCCCCGGCTCCACGTCGAATTGTTTGGGGCGCGTCGCGGGGTTTAAGCCGTGTCGGGCGTCAATCACCGCTCCGCTGCGAAGACTTCGCGTCGCGGCTAAACGGGCGGAGTACTACTTCTGACGGAAGAAGTCGCTCGGCCCCTTGTGGGTGTAGTACGGGTACTTGATCGCCCCACCGACGGCGTTCTGCTCGGGATAGGAGAGATCGTTCGGAACCTTGTAAGAGTAGGACTTGTGGTGGTTGGGATACCAATCCGGTGCCCGGCCGCAACCCGTGTTGCAACCGCGACATCCCCCATGCACTCCATGAGGACAGGCCCCACCAAATCCTTGCGGCGGACAGTAGTTGCCCTGGGGAGGACAGCTGCCTGTCGAGTCCTGGCTGATCATGCCACTGTCGTCGGTGTGGTAGCCGGTGTGCTGACCGGAGAATTGGTCATGAACCGCTCCGGCGGGTGTCTGGAATTGCCCCGTTGCAGGAGTGCGTGCGTCCTGTCCGCGAGTGACCATTCCGGTCGAGCCACAGCCGCAAGCGGTGAGGGCCACACCGAGAATTGCCCAACTGTAAATCGTCCGTGCTGGCATGGTTTCCCCCTGAGTCAGACGCGGATGCCGCGTCGTCTGTTGTCTCTCGATTCCCTGGGATGGCGAGCAAAGTCCCACTTTGCCCCACAATGTCCCGACTCTGAGATCGCCCCCGGAGATCAAGACCTGTGCCACTTCTATCGGCCATTCGCACCTCACAACGCGAGCAATCCCTGCCGAAGGCACAGCTGTTCTATTAAGTTTCATCCCTACACGTTGCAGAGACCGCGCGTTCGGCATAAATTACCCAGACTGGCAGGCTCGATCGTCAGAAATTGCCGCAGTCGATTTCGATGGCGGCAAGTGGAGGGGCTCGGAGCCGGTGTTCAAGGGAGTGATGCAGTGTTTGTTTCGGTGTCCACACGGTGCTTCTCGGAATTGGATTTCGCAGAAGCGTGTCATCAGATCGTCGAACTCGAGTTCGACCGTGTCGAAATCTGGCTCGACGAGGAGTCCAACCACCTCAAGCCGTCAACGGTGGCGGCCAACCCCGAGTTGTTCGCCTCGCAGTTTCGGGATCAGAATCGGATTCCAGCGATCGCGTTCGATCTGGCACATGATGTTTCGGGAGAGGTCTTCCAGGGAATCTGTCGGGCCAGCAAGTTTCTGCGCGTGACGCAGATCAGTGTGCCGTCTTCGCCCCTAGGTACGCCCTTCAATTCCGAGATCGATCGGCTCAAAGAGTTAGTCCGTGTCGCCGGGGAAGAGGGGGTGCGGGTCTCGATACGCACCGAGCGCGGGAAATTGTCAGAGGACCTCCACAATGCCGTCGAGCTGTGCGAAGCCGTACGGGGACTCGGTCTGACCTTTGACCCCAGCTACTACGTCAACCCGGCCACCGTCGACAAGGTGATGGACCTGATCGCCCCGTACACGTTTCATACGCACTTGCGGGACTCTTCTGTTTCCGATGTTCAAGTCCAGGTCGGTCTGGGCGAGGTCGACTTCAGCATGCTGGTGGCCGTCCTGCGGAAGGTGAAGTACAACCGCGCCCTGTCCGTCGAACTGATTCCCGGACGGACCGATCCCGAACAGCGCGGGCTGGAATTGCGGAAGCTAAGGATGCTGATTGAGTCGTTGTTGTAAGTCGCTCGTGTCCAATCGTGGTTCCCCAAAGCCCACCGGTGGCAACCGGTGGGCTTTTGTCATTCTTAATGGACAACACCGGGACTCGGAGGGCGTTCCGCACCACAATACAGGCACTTCGCCAGCTTGGGGCTGATCGGTCGCTGGCACGCCGTACAGTCGACCACCTCCGCCGTGACCTTTCCATCTCGCTTGCCGTCGCGGAGGTCGATCGCCTCCATCCGGTCAAGTACGACTTCCCGGCCAACGATTTCATGTTCCGCCAGCAGCTCGACCAGAGCTTCCACGGCCAACAGGGCCTTGTCGAGTCGCTGTTGTGAGTACAACAACTGTCGACGCAGGGAATCTACGGTGATCTCCTGATTCGCGATGTCATATCGCAGGCCAGCCATCTTTCGACGTGATTCAAATGACGAGAAGAAGTCCACGTTCAATGCCCTCTGAATGGGGATGGTGATGGTTGTCGATTGCTTGGCATCGTACTCGAAGGAAGACGAATCAGAGATGATCGTGGATCATGGAATCTCACCAATTCTGTGCCGGATTCCCCGTATCCGTCGGACCCGGTAGACTACCTGCTTCAGGGCCGTTTGAGTTTTCGGTGCGATCAGTCCATGTCCAATCCCCAACCCCTCCCGTTCGAAGATGCTCTCGGCGAGCTGCAACAGATTGTCAGTTCGCTGGAGACCGGTCAGGTGAGTCTGGAGCAGTCGCTGGCTCAGTTCGAGCGGGGCGTCTCGCTCGTCTCACACTGCAAGTCGCTGCTCGACCAGGCGCACCAGCGGGTTGAGATCGTCGTCTCGCGCCAGGCGTCAGGAGCCATCGAGACCGCTCCGTTTGATGTCTCGGCCACCTTTGAAGCCGAGCAAGCTGCGAACAGCGGGAATGAGTCGCCCGCCCCCTCCAACAAGATCAAGCGTCGCAAGCCCGAACCCGACCAGAAGGGGCTGTTTTCGTAGCCGTGGGATAGGCTTCCAGCCTGTCGTCTTGGTAAGCCATGACAGGCTGGAAGCCTATCCCACGTTCAGACGCGGATGCCTGTCGGATCGAGAAACATCGCCTATGTCCCGACACACTGAATCCCGCACCACTCCCCTCGGATGGCCAGTGGCTCTGCTCTGCTTGGGTAGCGGACTGTTCTCCCTTGGGTTGGCTGTTCTTACTGTTTTGGGTGAATGGGTGTTTGCCTCAGGTTACCTGAGCCAATCCTCCTGGCAGTCGCTGGTCCTCTGGCTGGGAGGCCAACTGGAAGCGGACGACGACGGAGCGACGTTTCGCGTGCTGCTCGATCGCCCGGAACTCGTGGTGATCGCTGCGGCTCTGTGTGGAGGAATCGTGTGGGCCGCCGGGGCGTGGCTGGCCAGCCAGCTCTCCGGACGAAGCTGGGGAGAAGTCGCCACCATCTGGGCGGTGCGCGGCGGACGCTGGTTGAGCCTACTCTTGCTCTGGTCACAAGGACAAGTCATCGCGTACTTGCTGGGAGCGGAATGGCTGGACACGGCTCTGTTGGCCGCCAGCGAGTTCTACTGGGCGATCGTCTTCGGCCTCGTCGCCATGGAGTGGTGGCCGCTCACGCGCCGACCGACCTCTCCGCTGCTCATCACCGCTGTTGAGGCCGACGAGCGCTTCGCCCGCCGACTCGTGTGGGGAGCGTTCGCGGTCTACTCCCTCGTCTTCTTCGCCATGAACTGGGGGCTGTGGTTCAATCTGCGCGTCCCGCACGGCGACTCCGCCATGTACGAAGAGCACCTCTGGAACCTCACCCACGGCAAGGGCTTCCGCAGCTACCTCGACCAGGGGCTGTTCCTCGGCGAGCACATCCAGCTGATCCACCTCGCGCTGCTGCCGCTGCACCTGCTCTGGCCCTCGCACTTGCTGTTGGAGCTTTGCCAGTCGCTCGGGATCGCAGCTGTGGTGTTCCCGCTTTATTCCATTGCGAAGCGGCACACGGGACAGCCACGACTGGCGGCAGGCATGGCGATCCTGGCTCTGCTCGCGTTTCCGTTGCACTATTTGGACATCTCGATCGACGTGAAGACGTTTCGTCCGACAGCGTTTGGCGTGGCGGTGGTTCTCGCGGCGATCGATGCTTTTGAGGCGAGGCGCTTTCGTTGGATGCTGGCTTGGGTCTTGATCGGCCTCTCCGTACAGGAGGACTTCGCGCTGGTGTTCGGCCCGCTCGGCCTGTGGATGGCGTGGGACGGTTGGCGGAAGAATGACCGCTCACAGAAGTGGCTGGGACTCGGCCTGCTCATCGGCTCGGCGGCGTATCTGTTGCTGGTGATGAAGGTCCTGTTACCGCATTTCCGGGAGGGAGTGACGATCCATTATGCCAGCTACTTTGCCAAGTTTGGTGAAACGCCGGGCCAGATCGTCTGGACTATGCTGACGCAACCCGGACTGGTTTGGAGGTCGCTCGTGACCCCGACTACCGCCACCTATGCGTTATGTCTCCTGGTTCCCTTCGGACTATTGCCGCTGCTATCGCCGAGTCGGCTACTCACAGCGGCCCCACTGTTTGTGCTGCTCTGCCTGAATGAGTTGGCCGTCAACCCCCCGGGTCCGTTTCACCATTTTCATGCCCCGATCTTGCCGCTGATCTTATGGGCAGCAGCAGCTGGACTCGGGAATCTCGGGAGGGCGAAGCTCCCGCTGAGCCGCGAGCCGGAACCGGAACCGGAACCGGCGTCCGGTCGTGCCACTCTGTCGAGCAACGCCGTGGTGGCTTTCTTGACAGCGGGAGTCACAAGTCTGGCAACTCGATTCCGGCCCCCTCTCCTCCGCGATCGATGTGGCATTCACTGGGAGTGCGTTGCGTGGGAGAGGCTTCCAGCCTGTCTTTTCGCTGGGGTTGACAGGCTGGAAGCCTATCCCACGGGTCAGACAAGTCTGACCGATCGCCTTAGCGGGCGTTGCCTTGCCTGGTTGCCGTCGGGCGAAGCGGTCCTCGCCTTTGCCATCACCTGCGGAGTCTGGACTGGGCTGATCTTCAGCAACAGCCCGCTGAGCTTCAAGTTCTGGGACTCCGGCCAGCCCGAGCATTGGCGCTCCCGGTATCTCCCTGATGAACGGCCCGCTCAATTCGCCAAGATTGCCGACCTCATCCCCGTGACGGCCAAGGTCGCTTCGACCGACTTCGTCCACCCCCGCTACACGCACTTCGAGCGCTCATACGATTACAGCCAGTACCGCCGCAAGGTCGCCGGGGACCGCACCGGTGTCCCCGATGACACCGACTATATCGTGATCGACACCCGCCACCCCTATAGCTGGATTCACGGCCCGGAAGACCTGCCGGAACTGCTCCAGGAACCCGACAAATGGGAACTGCTCCCTGATATCACCGAGGGGTATTTTCTAGTTCTTAAGAGACGGGCCAGTTCACCAACGCGAGACTGACCGATTCTCATCGAGAGCGGCAGGCGTCAGCCTGTCGAGGCCACCGCTGGGAATCCAGCGTACTCAGTCGCCGAACTCCTCGGCAGGCTCACGCCGTGCCGCTCTCACTGACAAGAAGCCCTCTAATCGTACGAGCGGCTACGGCCGCATCGACATCACATCCGACCGCGCGGCGACGACTTCTCGCTCCGCATCGAGCCAGTAGTCATGGCCATCGCCCGATGGACAGCCAGCCTCTTCCCACTTCAAGTACGCCAACTCGCGGATCGCCTCTTCGCAGGCATCCATGAACTGCTCCGGGGTCAGGCAGGCTGCAATCAGCTGCTCCGCTTTCGATTCTCTCGAAACCGCCACGACTCCGTGCGCCACGGCTCCGTTAGTGACGACAGCAGCACTCTTACGAACCGTCTCATCCCGGCGAGTCAACGTCGACTTGTTCATCTTTCCACTCCATTCGAGGAACAAAAAACAGGGCACCATCCCGCCTCGATTCTAAATCGGCCTTTTCAAAAGGGAAGAACTTTTTCGATCTCAGACGAATTTTCCGTGAATCTTGTTGTGCTGTTTTGACGGTGTGTTTCAGAGTCAGCCAGGAGACCGAGGCCGTAATTCATTACGGAGACACGGTGCAGAATTTCGCGGGGAGGGCACCTTTCTACTTCACGCGGGACGAATTGAAACGTACGACGGACGTCCTCGTCCGTCGCTCTGCGAGGCTTTTTTCACGGACGGACGAGGACGTCCGTCCTACGAGATGTCTCAGTTCTCCCCGCGAGAAGTAGAAACTGCAATTGAGACTGAGGAGCCCGGGGACACTGAATCGGCAAGTTGTCACTCAGCGACGGTCAGGGGCTTCCTCTTGTGGCTCCTGGCACCACTCGCCGGGCAGCTGGTTTTCTCCGTGCTTCCATGTCTCGATGGTGAAATTCATCCGGAGGTTGGAAACACTCACTCGCGACAGTATTCTCACGGGATGTGCGAGATGGCCCTGACCCGCTTGGCAGGCTCTCTCGTTCCGTCTACGCTGCACGCGAGCGTGTCGCGTGGCACCCCGCGTTCAGTGCGATGACGACATGCTGACAAATCCGTTGCGAGGAACCACTGATGGTTTCCATCCTGGTCGTCGATGATTCCGCTGTGGATCGAAAATTAGCGGGCGGCCTTCTCGCGAAGCAGGATGGGTGGCTCGTGTACTACGCCAGTGGTGGCAAAGAGGCCGCTGCCTGGCTCCGCGATCACTCCGTCGACATCGTCGTCACTGATCTGCAGATGCCCGAGATGAACGGCCTTGAGTTTGTGCGGCATGTCAAATCGGAGCATCCACTGACCCCGGTGATCTTGATGACCGGCCAAGGGAGTGAAGACATCGCGGTTCAGGCTCTCGAACGCGGTGCCGCCAGTTACGTGCCCAAGCGGCTGCTGGGCACAGATCTCGTTGACACGGTCGAGCGCGTGCTGACCCTCGCCGGAGAGAAGCGGGTCCGCCGCAACCTGATCAGCCGGATGCAATCGCTGCGCACTCAGTTTGTGCTGGAGAATGATCCCGCCATGCTGACTTCGATGGTCTCCTACTTCCAGGGACTGATCGTCGACATGGGGATTTTTAGCGAGAGCGAACGACTGAAGATCGGCGTCGCCTTGGAAGAGGCCCTGCTCAATGCCTCCTACCACGGGAATCTGGAGGTCAGTTCCCACCTGCGCGAGATCGATCACACCACGTACTATGATCTGGCTCGGGAGCGTCGCTCACAGGATCCTTATCAAAAGCGACGCATCCATGTCGATGTGGATCTCTCCGTCGAGGGGGTGAAGTACATCATCCGCGATGAGGGGCCCGGTTTCGATCCCAGCAATCAGCCCGACCCGCGTGATCCGGGGAACATCGAACGCCCGTGTGGACGCGGCATGCTGCTGATGCGAACGTTTATGGATCGGGTGGAGTACAACTCGACCGGCAACATTGTCACACTGACCAAATATTCGTCACTGCACTCAGCCCCCGCGCTGGCGGAGTAGGGAGAGCCATCAGCCATCAGCCATCAGCCAAAGGGGAAGCCCTCCCTTCGATAAACCCTCACCCCTCATCGAGAAGAAGTTTTGCCACAGATGAACACGGATGGGAAAGCGGTCAGAGGGCGGCACAGGTTGTGCCTCTGGGGACGAATCATTCCGGTGTGATCGCCGAGCATATACTTCGCGCGGGGAGAAATGAGACATTTCGTAGGACGGACATCCTTGTCCGTCCGTGTGGAATACCTCGCAGAGCGACGGACGAGGACGTCCGTCGTCCGTCTCAATCTAGCCCGCGAAAAGCATAATCGTCCTGATCGGTGTTTATCCGTGTTCATCTGTGGCTAACCCTCTGGCCATCCGCCTCAACCCTCAATCCTCCCGGTTCCCACTCATGCTCCGACGCCCCCTGCTCTTCCCGCTGCTTGGTCTGTTCCTCGCTGCATCCACTGGTTCGGCGGCAGACCTCTCGGCTCCGATTCAGGCCCTGAAAGCCATCGCGAAGGACGGGCAAGGCCAGGTCGAGGCGATTGCCGCCGTCCGGGTCATCGAGCAGGCCGACGCCGCTGACCTCCCCGTCCTGCTGGCGGCGATGGACGACGCCAACCCGCTGGCACTCAACTGGCTACGGGGAGCGTATGAGACGATCGCCTCGCGTCCGGGGGCCAAGCTGCCGACCGAGGCGCTGACGGCATTCCTGAACGACCGATCACATCTGCCCCAGGCTCGGCGACTCGCCTATGACACACTGAAGTCGGTCGACCCCGGCCTCGAAGACCGGCTGATCCCGACTCTGCTCGATGACCCCAGCGGCGAGTTGCGACGCGACGCGGTGGCCTACACGATGAAGGCCGCTGAGAAACTCGCAGCTGACGGCAAGAAGGACGAAGCCGCCCGGAAGTATGCCGCCGCCCTCACCGGTGCGGTCGACGAGGACCAGGTGAAGAAGCTGGCCGAGGTGCTCAAAGGGTACGACCAGAAGGTCAACCTCGTCGAGCATTACGGCTTCCTGACCCAGTGGAAGCTGATCGGCCCGTTCGACAACAAGGACAAGAAGGGCTTCGATGTCGCGAGCCCGCCGGAGTCCGAACTGGCCTTCGACAAAATCTATGACGGCCTCCCCGGCGCGGACGGCAAGCCACTCCAAGTGAAGTGGCGGGATCTCGCCTCCGAGGACGAAATGGGCCTGTTCGATGTCAACAAGCTCTTCGAAAAACACATGGGGGCCACGGTCTACACCACCACCGAGTTCGATTCAGCCACCGCCCAAGCCGTCGAGTTCCGGCTCGGCACCTCGAACGCCTGGAAGCTCTGGCTCAACGGCGAACAGCTGTTCGCCCGCGAGGAGTACCACCGCGGGATGTTCCTCGACCAGTATCTGGTGCGAGGGAAGCTGAAGGCCGGGAAGAACGTACTGTTGGTTAAGCTGTTGCAAAATGAGCAGACGGAGGAGTGGGCGCAGGACTGGAGCTTCCAGTTCCGCGTGACCGACTTCTCCGGCCGCGCGATTCATCCGTCGAAGCCCGTTGCGGCGAAGTGAACTCACGCCACACAGCCCCGGGGTTGCCACCCCTGGGCTTTCGATCAACCATAAACCCTTAACCATAAACCAGA
Organism: Planctomycetota bacterium; assembly: GCA_031431195.1. Classification (GTDB taxonomy): domain Bacteria; phylum Planctomycetota; class Planctomycetia; order Planctomycetales; family Planctomycetaceae; genus TH-plancto1. Next base: position 12,047 of record JANPCU010000368.1, read on the forward strand.
CTCCACACTATGCGACTCCACACCACCCTCGCCGCCCTGCTCTGCCTCACCTCTCCGCTGCTCGCTGACTGGCGGCAGTTCCGAGGCAACGATGCCAATGGCGTCGCCGAGGGACCAGCGGCCCCGACCACGTTCAGCGACACCCAGAACATGGCCTGGAAAGTCGAACTGCCGGGGCGTGGACTCTCCAGTCCGATCGTGGTGGGGGACAAGGTCTTCTTGTCGGCGTGTAGCGGCCCACGGCAAGACCGTCTGCACGTGATCTGCTTTAACGCGAAAGACGGGGCCCAACTTTGGCAGCGGCAGTTCTGGGCGACCGGGCGGACGTTGTGCCATCCGAAGACCTGCGTCGCCGCTCCGACGCCCTGCTCGGATGGGAAGCGGGTCTTCGCGGTCTTTTCGAGTAACGATGCCGTCTGTCTCGATCTGGAGGGGAACCTCCAGTGGTGCCGCGCGCTGGCCATCGACTCCCCCAACGCCAGCAACAGCCTCGGCATGTCGTCCTCGCCGGTCGTCGTCGATGACACGCTGTGCGTGATGGTCGAGTGCGATGCCGAATCGTTTACCACTGGGCTGGATGCCGCGAGCGGGACCACACGCTGGAAGCTGGACCGTCCCCGCCGCGCCAACTGGACCTCACCCGGGATCATGCGCGGGAAAGACGGAGCGCAGGATCACGTCTTGGTCCAGTCCTCTGCGGGAGTGATCGCTGTCGAGCCGAAGAGTGGAAAGATCGCCTGGGACTACAAGGACGGGGCCTCGACGACGCCCTCGCTCGTCGTCTCACAGCAGGTCGCCTACGTCCCCTCTCACGGGGTCACCGCGTTACGACAAAGCCCCACCGGCAGCGACGTTCCCGAGATGGTCTGGCGAGCCGAAGGGGTCAACCCCGGCACCGGCAGCCCGCTGGTGTTTAAGAACGCCCTCTACGTGGTCGCCCGAGGCGGCGTCCTCAATCGCATCGATCCCAAGGATGGTGCCAAAGTCTGGCAGACCCGGCTGAAGGGCGACTTCAGCAGCAGCGCCGTCGCAGCGGGCGACCACCTGTACTGCTTCAGCGAAGACGGCACCGGGCAGGTCATCACTCTTCAGGACGACGCCGGCGAAGTGACCCACACCCACAACCTGGGCGAAACGATCCTCTGCACCCCCGCCATCAGCGACGGAGCGATCTACGTGCGGAGCGATCAGCACCTCTGGAAGATTGCCACGAAGTGAATCACCAGGTGATGCTTCAATCCCCCCCCGCATGCGGAGATCCGGAAACAGTCGACTTCACCCGAAGCCGCGCTGCCAACCTTGAAGGGTTGCGGAATAATGAAAGTCCACACGATTTTTGGGGAGACCGACATGAGTATAACTGTCGCCGCGATGACTCCCGACGAGTTGCGGATGCTGCCGGATGATGGGCACGAGTATGAACTCGTCGATGGCGAGGCATTGAGGTTGAATTCAAGCTTAGAGTCGAGTTGGATCGCGGGGCAAATCCTGTCTCTGTTGACTTCTGTTCTGAAACGACGCGGCTGGGTCTATCCCGTCGATGCGGGGTTCCAGTGTTTCGCGGAGGACTCCCGAATGGTCCGCAAGCCCGATGTCGCGATGATCCTTCGCGAGCGGCAGCCACACGGTCCCCCCTCTCAGGGGTATTGTCGCATCGCTCCCGATCTGGTCGTCGAGGTGGTCTCGCCCCACGATGTCGCCCAGGAAGTCCACGACAAAATCCAACTCTGGCTCCAAGCGGGCGTGCAGCAAGTATGGGTCGTGTGGCCCTCGACTCGCACTGTCGAAGTTCACACGGAAGCGGAAATCACCCGCCTAAAGGGGGCAGACGAACTCATCGCTGGATCACTGATTCCCGAATTTCGCTGTGCCGTGGCGGATCTCTTCCCTCAGCTGTAGTTCCGGGACTTGAGCTTGGGCTCAAGCATCAGCCGTTGGGTTTGGATCGGATTGAGTCGCGTTTGTACCAGATTGATATCCGGATAGCGTTGCTTTCAGTCGTTCGGCATGTGTGTAGATGTCGTCCACACTGCTCAGAGAGACAAACTCCTCTTCTTTCTTGTCGCTGAAGACTCCAAGTCGGAGGTTTTGGGGATTATTAAACCGCAGCCGACAAACGGGTTTACGATTGTTGTCATCCAGTAGAATGGCACAGTAGCTCTGTGCATCCCTCATGACTATGCGTTTCGAACTCACAAGTTCGCGCAAAATGGCTCGGACGATATGGAATCCTTCGATTTCCAGTTCCGTGGTGACAACCGTTGATTCCGCGACGATCTCAACTGAGGAATCTGGAATTGGTACTCGTACCGTAGCAGACTCTGGACTCATCGCACCCTTTAGCCGTTCGTTGATTCTTTCACCAATCAACTGATCAAACGCTCGCTTAGTAATCAGTGTGAACTGATCCTTGATTGCTGGAGTGAATCGCTTGGCTCCAAGCAGATCAGTCGACACGAGGCGAACAAAGTCCTCAGAGGGGCTTGTAATCCATTCCGCAAGACGTGTTTGGATCGCCCTTGTATACTTGAGTTCATTGGCTGTCGTGAGGATCGTGTCGAGATTGTATGCGGCCTTAGCGAACTTCTTGAGTTCTTCGACATCACGATCCTTGAAGTCAAGTATGTTGAATTCAAAGAACGGCTTTTCGTCCATCTTGTTGGGTTGTTCGAGATCCGTGAAGAACTTGTAGACGAGTCCATTCGTAAGTATCCCAAATCGGGCATCAGTGACATGGAAGTAGCGGAAGAGTTGACCGGCGTGACTGATGTTCAAATCCGCACCGGATTTCTTGCACTCGAATAACATGATCGGCTTTCCGTCCATGAGGATTGCATAGTCGACCTTTTCACCCTTCTTTGTTCCGATGTCTGCGATGAGTTCGGGTGTGACTTCCAGCGGGTCGAACACGTTGTAGCCGAGGATTTGAATGAAAGGCATGACCATCGCATTCTTGGTCGCCTCCTCTGTTTGAATCATGTCCTTTGTTATGGCAATGCGGGCTGCGAGAGCGCGTAGCTGATCGATGAAGTCCACGATGTCGTCTCATTCGAAGGAAGAGGGGTTGGCCACTGGCTATCTTACAGAACATGTGAAGCTATCTACAGCTTAAAGAGAAACATGTGGCCTTCACGCCACAGCTGTGCCTCACGTTGTGGCATATCGGCATCCTCACCGAGGAGAGGTTCTACGCAGACCTGGAACCGCGTTTGCCTTCGCGCACATGTGACATAGTGTTGTCGTGTGTATCCCCGACGCGGACTGAAAAACGCTGTCGTCCATGGGGGAATGTCGCACACGGGTCGAGAGAGGCACACGGCGATGATCACAGACGAACAGACACAATTTGAGGTCCGCGCGACCTCGATCGACTCGCAGGTGGTTCGCCAGTTTCGTTCCGTCGCCAACGAACTGGATCTGGTCCGTAACTCGCTCCGAAAAGTCGTGCATGATTATGTGACGGGCTGGGGTATCGTGCTGGGGCAGACCCCGCGCGAGCGTCGACGGAAGAAGCGATTGTGGGACCGCCGGACTTCGGAGCGGCAGGCTTTTCGCCGACCGGTCTGGGTCCACAAGGCCCACTGGGACAAGAGTTCCTCGCACGAGTCGCGTCCCCTGCTCGTCGACCCTCGTGATGAGCAGTATCTGGTCCACGACCTCTCCGCAGCGGGGATCGGGCTGACCAGTGACACTCCCCCGAAGTCCCGCCTGGTGGTCCTGAAGTTCGACTCTTGGCAAGGGCTGCCCATAGAACTCCTCGTCCAGCTGCGGTGGAGGAAGCGAATCGGACCGCACAACTACCGCTGCGGAGGAACCATACTCGGCGTGCTGGCTCCCGAATCTCCAACAAGATGAGGAGACCTCGCGACATTCAACCCAAGGCGTTGAGCACCAACTGCCCCATCGCCGTGGTGCTGACCGCTGTCTCGTCCTGGCGGGCGATGTCTTTCGTCCGATGTCCGGCATTGAGGACCGACTCGACGGCGGCTTCAATCGCCACAGCTTCCTGTTCCAGGTGCAACGAGTGCCGCAGTAGCATTGCAGCTGCAAGAATCGTGGCCAGCGGGTTCGCCAGCCCCTTGCCCGCAATATCGGGAGCGGAGCCGTGGATCGGCTCGTATAGCCCCGGTCCCGGTTCACCGAGCGAGGCCGAGGGCAGCAGCCCCAGCGACCCCGGGAGCATCGACCCCTCGTCAGTAAGGATATCGCCAAACATGTTCTCGGTGACGACTACATCGAACGTCGAAGGCCGCGAGATCAGGTGCATCGCCATCGAGTCGACCAGCACCACATCATAGGCCAGTTCCGTGAACTCGGTCTTTACGTCCCGCTCGCTGACCCGCCGCC
>JANPCU010000369.1:0-14137 GCA_031431195.1 Planctomycetota bacterium
TGGCCCCGACCGGGGTGGACGTGGAGCTGGAGGTGAGGCTCTCTCGCAGTGGCCCGAGCAGCGGCAGGCAGGTGACGCATCCCCGCGCCGGGGCCATCCGCCAAGCCTCCGGACCCCGCCACCCGCCGGTTCCCAGTCCTCCACCCGAGGGCTTCCCCGGCGTGGAACACCGCCAAATCACACGCCCCGCAGAACGAAAGGCCGGTGAGCGTCGGGTTGCTAGATCGGGATACCAACAATGGACGAATGCACCCGAGGCTCCGACCGGAGCAGCGTCCTCCCTCGCTCAGATGCTTCGCCAGCCAAGGCGTGAGGCCGCCTCACATCCCCGGGGCGACGCACGTCCGCTCACATGCCTTGGGAGCCTTGGCCGTCAGCTTCCGGTAGGCCCGGAACAGGTTGAAGTACAACGAGTCGCGCAGCTTGTTCTGCCCCACGGGGGTCGGCGAGTAACCGCGTTGACGCAACCCATGATTGATGGCATACAGTGCCCGGCGGCGGTCAAGATCCGGCGTCCGGAAGGTGATGCTGAACGAGATCGACACCTCGCCCTGGTTCTGCACCCAGTGCGGATAGTTCACCGGAAAATGCAGACCCATGCCGGGCTGAAGTTCGAACTTCCAGCCCTCGTCAATACGGGCGGGATCGATCTTCAAGTTGCGGTGCTTGTCACTGTAGAACCCTTCGAGCTGCTCTTCGGTCAGCAGCGTACGGTCCCGACCATCATACAGGTGGATCGTCTTGCCGCCGCGGACTTGGAGCAGGAAGTTATGCTCGGGGTCGATGTGGTAGGGAGTGACGGATCCCGGCGAGGTCAGGAAGATGAACCCCTGCGCCTGGCACATGCCGGGCTTGATGGGCTCGGAGTGCGGACGGACTTCCTCCAGACACGCGTGCAGAAGCTCCCGGTAGGCTGGGTCATTCTCGACATACTTAATCGCCATCCATGACTTGCAGGTCGCGATCCGCTGAATCGTGTCATCCACACTGAGTCCATTCAGCGGGGTCAATGCGGGATCCACATTCACTGGCAGCTGTCCGGCGTTGTATTCGATGTTCTTCGCGGGGAGTGACTGAGCCAGCTCCAACAGCCGCTCGACCTGAAACAGCGGGTGATCGCAGAGGTTGTGCCGCATCACGAACGGCTGTTGCGAGAAATTCGCTGCGAACTGTGCGGGTTCGATTTCCAGCAGACTCTGGGGACGAACTGGTGCGGAGGGCGGAGCAACTTCGAGCAGAGTGGGCATGGGACGGAGCCTTAGTGGGTGGATTTCAGTTTCGTGTGATCGTCGGTGAGTGGTCCTTCGGACCGGAGTACGAATTGCGTGGCCGCGCGGACCAATCGTCGAGTGGTGCGCACGATCGATCTCCCGATTGGCAGCGAGGCCAGACGCAGATCACTCGACCAGCGTCCGGTCGAGATCAGCAAGTTTTGCACGGTCCGGCGTTCCGCCCAGAGTCGGTTGATCATGCTGTGGTCAGCGATGGCACACGAGTCCATCCACTGCTGGCCGGATGTCTGGAAGTGACGCAGGTGGTCAATCTCCAGCTGAACGCCGGGTGACAGCTTGGAGAATTCTTCCTGATAAGCGATCTTGAAGCTGAACGCGCCCGCCCCGGAGAGCAGATTGAACTTCATCGCCAGCGGTTCTCCACGTCGGAAGAGTCCGAACATCTGGATCGCTCCGCTGTCAAAGCCGCCCTCGATGATGTCTCGAAAGAACTGACGAGTCGCGGGCTGACAGTCGAAGGCACTCCCTTCCCGCCCCTTCCAACCGGCGGCTTCGAGCTTTAAGAACCAATCGACCCACATCCCCAGCTGGGCTCGGTTTTGGAGCGACCGGAATTCGAGATCGCCTGCCTCAATGAGTCGTCGGCGTTGTCGCCGGACTTCCCGCAAGTGATGCCCGCCCAAGCTGCGAAGGAGGTACTCTTCGCAGGCTTCGACCGAGTCTGGCCCCTCCCACGGACGCAACAGAGCCCGGTTGTAGGTTTCAATGGCGTGGACACTCAGCGTCTCGCGCCGCACGATGTCGATGAGGGCCTGCCCGATCGGCCCGCCGGATGTCGCGAGCGGCCAGTGCATGATGCTTGGAAGCGAGCGATCATGCTTCAGCAGCGTCAACAGCTGGTTCAGCACCTCATGCTCCTGCCCGGCTCGAATCAGCGGTGTCGTCAGAAAGCAATTGTCGTGCTGCCAGAGCTTCAGCTGTCGACCCATGGGCTTCCAGCGAGCGCCCGCGATCTGGAAGGGAAAGAACCCGGCCCAGTGGGTCTTGTTCTTGACCGTCTGTTCCAGAACGATGATCCGCCACGGGGTGGTGGGTTCGGCAAAGGACCGCACTGCGGGAAGGAAGAACCAGGGCTCGTAGAAGGCATTCGGCTCTGAGGCCTGTCGTCCGAGTTCGGCCCACATCCCCTGCTCGAATTCAAGTTCGGCAGATGACGTGATCACCCGCACCGTCCACCCTTCGGGACGAGCGGGCCGTTTGCTTGTCTCGACGAGATGTTCGGGGCCCACAATGGCCATGAGGTACTCCAAGAATGAGGGTTACTACGAACCTAGCCCATGTTCCCCAGGGAGGTGACACTGGATTGAAAGAACGATGTTGCAGTCCCGCCACGTCTCGGCAACAAATCCACACAATCGGCATAATCCCTTCCCCGTTGATGGCCTTCGCTGTCCCGTTCCTGCCGGATCGGCTAAATTTCGCAGCTTCCCCATGCTGGCGTCACGGTTTCTGCTGCGACGCCAGCTGCACTCAGAACGCCATTTGGCGGTGAAAGACGCGCGCATGCCCATGGACCCCTATACCATTTGCCCTTGCGGCAGTGGCAAGAAGCTGAAGTTCTGCTGCCAATCGATCTCGGGAGAGATGGAAAAGGTCGAGCGGTTGATTGATAACCATCAGCCTCGCATGGCCTTGCAGATCCTGGACAAGCTCGCCAAGACGAACGAGCAGAACCCCTGGGTCATCACCCGGCAGGCCGCGTCGTTGATGTCCGATGATCGGGCGGCGGACGCCAAGACGGCACTGCTGATGTTCCTGCGACATCGTTCCGATCATCCGAGTGCGAACGCCCTGTACGCGATGTCGATGTTGCAAGCAGAGGGTCTTCCGGAAGCGCGCAAGGCGATCCGCCGCGCCTTCCGCTTTTCGATCGCCGCCGAGCCAATCATCGTCGCCGGGCTGGCTCAGTACTTGGCCGAGTACCACTGGCAACTCGAGCAGTTCATGGCCGCCCGGCAGCACATGGTCATGGCCCTTCAACTGGGGAACGAGAACCAGCGACGTGAGGTTCTCGACCTCCTGATGGAGTTCGACGCCGACCCCAGTGTCCCGTTCGTCTTTCGCGGGGGCCAGACGGTTCCCGAGTACACGGCCCCGGATGCGGCGGCTGAAAAAGTCAATAAGGCCCAGCGGCTGGCCTCCGTCGGCTGCTGGGGCGAGGCCGCAGTCCAGCTGACCGAAGTCGCCGAGCAAATCGACACCAACTCCATCGAGCTCTGGCGGCTGATCGGACTTTTCCGGGCCTGGGATGGCGACGAGGCGGCGGCGGCTCTGGCTCTTCACAAGGCCGCTGGACTTGACGCAGAGAACTTTGATTCGGCGGTCGAAACGGAAGCACTGGCTCAAGAACTGGATCGCAATGTTCCCGATCATTGCGTCCAGCTACGCACGACGCTGTTTGACATCGACGCCGTGTCGCGGCTGCTCACCAAGCTCGACGAGTCTCCCCTGCTGATCAAGATTCCTCCGCAGCCCCGGCAAGCGAACGAAGAACAACCGCTGGCCGGAGTCTATGCCGTTCTGGACCGCGTCCCGCTTGATCTCAAGTCGGATATCCAGCTGGGCGACCTGTCCCGCATCGTGGGACGGATCACTGTTCTCGACTCGAACCCCGAGAAGGCCCTGCCCCCGCGAGCGATGGCCACGGGGCTGGCGGGAACCAAACTCCAACAGGCGGAAGCGGCTCTCTTCTCGATCGCGGGAGATCTGGTCCGTCGGGCAACCGATTACCCCGAGGAAGGTCGCGTGATCGGCGTCGAACGTCCCGACGACGAGCCGATGACCTTCGACTATTACATGTCCAAAGCCATCCCGGCCAGCGACCGGCGGCGGCTGCGCAAGGCCTTTCTGGATCACTGCTGGAACGACGGCTGGAAGACCCACCCCTTGCGGGCCTTTGACGGGAAGACTCCCCGAGAGTTCGCCTCAGACCCGTCAGCGAAACTCCAGCTGGCCGCAGCCTTGGACTGCTTGGAATCCGTCGCTGATGACATGCACTCGCTCGCTCCGATCGACGCCATTCGGAGGGAATACGGCTTGCCGGAACCCGCTTCGATCACGGTTCAGGACGACAACCATTTGCAGTCGCTGAGCCTGTCTCAATTGCGGTACGTCGATTTGAGGGCGCTGACCAATGAGCAGTTCCGGATGGTGGCTCAGCGCGCGTCCATGGCCCGCATGGGACGCCTGACCCACAAGGTCTTGAAGACCTGGGTCGAGGAACGCGACGGATCGTTCAGGGACAATGACGAGCGTCTGATGATCATGGCCAGCCTGGCGGATCTGACCTCCAGGTCACTGCACGACGCCGAGGCCCTCGCCTGGAACGTCCAGGCCCGAGCGATTGTCGACACGCTGCCGAATGCCTTCGAAAAAACCGTCGAGTGGAAACTGCGCGAGCTCCAGCTGCATCTCGGGGATAAAGACAAAACGAACAGCATCTACCACGAGTTGTGGAACGTTTACGGGGCCAAGATGCCGCGTCTGCGTCAGATCCTTTCGGGGATCGTGGATGAACTGGGCCTAGAGCGTCCGTGGGAACAGTCGATCGTGACCGCCGCCAGCGACTCCGGTGGCCTGTGGTCGCCAGACGCTCCTTCGGATGTTCCAGCGGGCCAAAAGTTGTGGTTGCCTGAGAACGATTGAGATTGATCCGCATGCACGAAAAGCCCAGGGGTCGCCACCCTTGGGCTTTCTTCGTTGGTACTCAGAAATCAGATCACAGGGAGGGTGATTCGGAATACGTCTATGAGTAAATTCCTGCACTCCATAGCATTCCGCCCGACAGGTAGTGACACACGGACGGTTCAGTAACATGGGGCTGGGGATGAATGTTTTCCAGGGGATGATCGGGCGCTCTTGCCTGTGCGTGTGCCTGCTCGGGCAGATGTTGTACGCCGAGGACCAGGCCGATCCCGAGGCCGACCTGCGAGCGGTACTGGCGGAGGAACCCTTGAATCCCCGGCGAGTTCTGGACACGTTGATTGCGTCTCCGGGGATGTTCGACTCGGAGAGTGACACGCGAGGATTCTCGGTCGAGTTGCTCGGTCGGCAGGCGGATGGAACGGAAGTACGTCTGGTCGGTGATTTCACACCAGGACGGTTTCGCGGTGCCGAGTTCCGCCATGGAGAACTGGTGGCACTTCGCGCCGACGAGATGGCCTGCGTGCTGCGAGAATCGGAATGGACTTTCATTCAGGACGGAGCAGTCCGGGTCAGTTGGAGTGATCTGGCGTCCCATGGGGAGGACGATGTCTCCAGTCAGCCGAGCCGCATCGCCGTCTCGTTCTTCGACATGCTGGGCAGTTCGGACAAGTGGACCTCCGTGCAAATGGATCCGCTCGCGCCGGGGATTCGAGCGACCAGCGACGATGGGGAAACCTGCCTCATCGCGCTGCGGACGCCCCATGACGTGGAACGATACGGTTCGCTGATCTCTCATGTCAGCTATTGGCGGAACGGGCAACTGCTGCGGGAATTCCGGAGACCGGCCCGGACGACAAATTGCCAGCAACGATTGGCGGAGCTTGACCTTTCCGGCCTTCAGCTGTCCTCGAAAGATCGATCGCACACAGTCGACATGTTCGACGTGTATTCCCAGTTTCGGCGAGGTGATGCACATCTGGCACAACTTGGGGACGAGGGTGTTCGAAAGGCGCATGGGATCAATGATTTCATGGCGAACACGCATCAAAAACCAGTCGATCGCAGTTTACCGCAGCTGTCCGACGAAGATCGAACGACGATCATGATGCAGACATTGGGGCCCGCTCTGGAGGTATCGCATGCGGTAAACCAGACATGGACAGACTTCACTCTGAACAAACTCCACTCGGATGATCCCGCCGCCAATTGGTGGCGGATGGAACTGAGTTCATCACACCAATCCAGTAATCAATTGGCGGCGTCGCTGTTGCAGAGGCTGGCAGAAAAACGCCACTACCCCCTGGACGATCGCATCAAACTGGCTGACCAACTGGGTGATCTCGGTCGTCCATGTATTTTGTGGGCTCCCTCGGGGAATTCGCCCGACCGGCACATCATCGAAGCCGTACTCTTCAGTCGCTGGGAGTATCCGTGCCAGCAGTCGCACATCGACGCATGTGTGAGCGCGATCACTCCGGAGTCAACCAGTCCCTCGAAGACAGAATTGGCGGCCATCGAAAGCCTGTTACGGATGAACCGCCTCGATCTTGTTCCGCAGGACCGCCTGGAACTCTGGTGGAATCATCATGTCGTCTTTAAGGGGACTCGTCGGGTGACGACGAGCCCCCCCAGTGAATCCATCTTGCCAGGCGCAATCACGGAAGTACAGCACTCCGAAAATGAGGCGCGAGGCTTTGATCGTTGGGAAACGATGGGCTTGGTCAGCCGCTTCCCCACAGGGAGGAAATTCCTCCTCAGCCGACTCGACTCCTCCGATCCTCCAATTACCAAGCGAAAAATCTGGAGCGCTTTGCAGCAGCGAGCCGAGTCCACGCTGAGGCAGCAGCGCTTCGATTTCATGTCTCGCCAAGAATGCGAGGAGATCCTCGCGATTCCACAAGTTCCGGAACCTGGTCGCGATTCCGAAAGCGGCATGGCTCGACCGTTTCCCACACTCACCCCGTGAGATCATGACGGCTGTGTCGGCGGCTATTGCAGGGTCATTTCCCACGGTACAGCTGTGTTTCAAACTGAGCCGATTCTCAGTTCTCAGTCAGAGGCAGTTCCCCTCGTTAAAGAGGTGTGTTGCCGTGCCACGCCCAAGGGCCACACCGCACGCTCTCAACCCCGCCCGCTTCTCGTAGACATGTCCACTCCACGTGACAAGTCGCCCGTGGGGAGAGGGGGCAGAGGTCACTGGCTGCCGACTTTGGGGGTGCGTATACCCATTGGCAAAATCAAACCTGGCCTGCTGCTCGCTCAAGCATGAGCCGCCGTATTTGCCGCTGGATGTGGGGTTCGTTTCCCGTCGGGGAGGGCGCGGCTCCGGCCGAGACGCGACTGCAAGTCGACATGTCCCGTGCCTCGCGGCTCAGCCGGAGCTTCGCCCTCCCGGTGGGTGGGACTGTCAATTCCTGCCGGTGGAACCGCTCATCAACAGGGATTGATGAGGTTTCTCTTGTTGGGGGTCGCGGTTTTCGCCTAGCGTGGCGGTTTCCTTCCTGATCGTCGGGGCGTTCTGTCCCGATGAACCGGTCCTCGCTCCCCCTTCTGGAGGCTGTGGCCATGTCCCGAATTCCATGTCTGGCGAATTGCCTCCCTGCCATCTCCTGTGCGCGATTGCAGCTCTTCGGGATGCTTCTAATGATGGGGCTGTCCGGGTGTCAGTCGGTCATTTTGACTGGGCGTCCTCAGCTGGATCTGCTGCCTGAGAAGCGGGAGATCGCTCTCGGGGTGAAAGCCTATCAAGAGGTGTTGCAAACCGAGCCGAAGTCGCAGAATGCTCACTTGTCCCAGATGCTGGACCGTGTTGGTCAGAGGATCGCAGCTGTCTCTGAACGCCCCGATTTTCAGTGGGAGTTCACACTGCTCAGTGGTCCGCCAGCGAATGCGTTCTGCTTGCCAGGTGGAAAGGTCGCCGTGTACGAAGGGCTTCTTCCGGTCTGTGCCCACGAGGCCGGTTTAGCCGTCGTGATGTCGCATGAGATTGCCCACGCGCTGGCCCGGCATGGGGGAGAGCGGATGACTCACCAGATGGCGGCACACAGCGGCGACTGGGCGCTCAGCCGCATCTTGGAGAACCGAGATGCACAGCATGTCGAGATGGTCAAAACGGTCTACGGTCTGGGCTCTCAACACGGAGTCCTGTTGCCGTTCAGTCGCACGCAAGAGGCGGAAGCCGACTCGATTGGACTGCTCTTGATGGCCCGAGCGGGTTACGACCCGCAGGAGGCTCCCCGCTTCTGGGCTCGGTTCAGTCAAACATCCGGCACGAAAACTCCCGAGTTGTTGTCGACACACCCCTCGGATGAAACGCGGGCCGTAAAGCTGGCCGAAATCGTGCCGCGCGCGTTGTCGGTCTACCAGAGCGCCCCCCAGCGGCATGGCCTGGGCGAGCAGATCCCGATGCAGACTCTCACTGAAGTGGCCCCGGCTCTTCAGGCTCGCTCTACCCAAGCTCTGGGGGTGGCGGCATCGGCTTCCTTGACCGCATCTACTAATGCTGCTCCGGTCGTCGCCAGTCCTCGCCCTGCCGAGCCTGCCATCTCTAAAATCAGCGCCATGACCGTCACCCCGGCCCCGATCGTCCAGACGACTGCAGCTGCGAAGATCGCCAGTCCATCCGTGACGACCAGCACAGTTTGTCCGCTTCCCGAATTCGGAGCCCCGACGGTCGAGGGCACGCTCTTGCCGCCCGCACCGGCTTCGATTGTCACGGCCTCCGCACAGACCACCCCCACTTCCTATCCGATCATCACCGCATTGGCGACGGAAACATCTGCTCGGCCTGGTGCTGACACAAAGAATCAACTCGGCCCTGCATCGCCATGGCCCGCAGTCCCAACGGATGAGACCCCGGTTTCCACCCCCGAACTATCCGGCGGCTGGAAACCGCATGTCGAGTCGCCGAGCCCCAGGTCCGTTCGGCCTGGAACTAGGGATCCCGTTCACGAGGCTGAACGCCGAATCGTGGAATGGGCTAAAGCTCCGGCTACAAGTAAATAGCGATTGCCGTGGCAATGAATCCTCGGTCACTTGATTCCGACTCGCATCTGCTGGACAGTGCGGAGAGTTGACCTCGCCCATTTTCTCCCGTCCAGTGATGGTTCTCATGCAGGCTCACGTCGAACGCTACTCCCCCTATGGTCTCGTCACGGACATGCTCGCCACGCCGGAGGTAATCCGCCGTTTCGATGTGCAGCAGATGGCGGCCACTGCTCGTGAGATTGCACAGGTCGGCCAGCTGTTTCTGACCGGCGAAGGCTCCAGCCGCATCTTCCCGGCGAAAAGCAGTATGGCCCATGCCCGCCGGATGGGTTGGCCGTTGACCATGCACACGGAGGCCGGTCGGCAAGCACGCGAGTATTCGCTGAAAGATTGGGCTGTGTTCGCGTCGTCGAACTCCGGGCGCACCGCCGAGGTCATCGGCCTGTTCAACCAACTTCAGTCTGCGGGGCACCAAGCTCGTTACAGCTTGACCGCCTTCGCGGGCTCGAAGCTCGAGTCGCTCTCAGCTCAGGGCTACACCCTCAGCTGCGGTCCCGAAGGGGCGGTGGCGGCGACGAAGAGCGTGATGGAGCAGGCTCTATTCTACCGCGCCTTGCTAGAGGCCGTGGCGGGAGTCTCGACGCTGGCGAGCCGTCTGAGTTCGCTAGGGGATGCGATTCACGCCGCGCTGACCACGGTCGTGCCACCCGATGTGGTCGACCGCATTGCCCAAGCGGGAACCATTTACTGGGCCGGTCGCAACGACGGCGTGGCCGAGGAGTTGACCCTCAAGACCAACGAGATCACTCGCAAGCCCGCCGACTATTTGGAGGGCACCTACGCTGTCCACGGCATCGAAGAGGTGATGCAGGCGGGCGATGTGTTGCTCTGGATCGACCCGTACGCCGAGTCCGAGCAGAAGTTCGCTGACGTGCTGGCCCAGGGGGTCGGCATGACGATCGTGGCCATTGCCTCGCGCCCGACGCAGTTTCCCACGATCTTGATCCCCGAGGTCGGCGACCTGAATCCCTTCGTGCAAATGGCGGCGGGTTGGAATGTTCTCGTCGATGTCGGTATCCAGCTGGGGATTGACCTCGACAAGCCGCAACGTGCCCGCAAGGTGGGAAACGAATTCGTCGGATAGCAATGCTCTGTGTGCAAGACGCAGTGGTGCCCTATCATGACTCAAAGTGGTGAGGCGCAACCGCTGCAAATCACCGAGATCAGAAGCGGAGCTTGTCAGCCCTTGACCAGACTGATAATCTGATTCGTAAGGACTCCTTACAAAGTCCTGGCACCGATACGCATCAGCCCCCTGACTGTCCCCGAAGGAGTCACCATGCCAGCCAAGAATTTCTGCGGTCGTACCCGGCGCGAGATGCTCTGGGAATCTGGTTGCGGATTCCCAGCTGTGGCGCTGGCTTCGATGCTGGGGCAGGATCTGCTGTCGGGGAATGCGCAAGCCGACGAACTGGCGGCGTACAAGAACCCGCTGGCCCCGAAGGCACCGCACCATGACCCCGACGCCACGGCGTGCATCTTCCTCTATATGTACGGTGGCCCGAGCCAGGTCGACACCTTCGACTACAAGCCGGAGATGTATGGCCGCGACAACCAGACTGTCGAGATCAAGACGTTCGGTCGCGGCGGCCACAAGAACGGGGGCCGCATCGTCGAGCCGCGCTGGAAGTTCAAGCAATACGGCGAGTGCGGTAAGTACGTCAGCGACCTGTTCCCGCATCTCGGCCAGAAGGTCGACGACATCGCCTTCCTGCACTCCATGACCGCCGACAGCCCGATCCACGGCTCAGCACTGTTGATGATGAACTCGGGCAAGATCCTCAGCGGCAGCCCGTGCCTCGGCTCGTGGCTCAACTATGGACTGGGGACCGAGAATGAGAACCTGCCGGGGTTCTGCGTGATGCTTGACCCGCGCGGGGGGCCGATCAGCGGGCCGAAGAATTGGTCGAGCGGCTACATGCCTGCCACCTACCAAGCGACCGTCATGCGCTCGCAGGGCAACCCGATCCTCGACCTCGCCCCGCCAGGCAGCTTCACTACCGTAGCCCAGCGGCGATTGCTCGACGAACTGCGAGTCTCGAACGAGGAGCACGAGGCGACCCGCCGCGACAACTCGAACCTCTCGGCCCGCATCGCCAGCTACGAACTCGCCTACAAGATGCAGGCCCACGCCCCCGAGGCCGTCGATATCTCTCAAGAAACCGAAGCCACTCAAAAACTCTACGGCCTCGACGACCCGAAGACAGCTGCGTTCGGACGGCAGTGCCTGCTGGCTCGACGGCTCGTCGAGCGCGGGGTGCGGTTCGTGCAGATCTACTCCGGCGGGGCGCACAACGACGATAACTGGGACGCCCACAGCGACATGGAGAAGAATCACAACCTGCACGCGGGCGAGACCGACCTGCCGCTGGCCGGTCTGCTGGCCGACCTCAAGCAACGCGGCCTGCTTAGCAAAACGATCATCGTCTGGAGCGGTGAGTTCGGTCGTCAGCCGACAGCTGAGTACGAAAAAGGGACCGGTCGCGACCACAACTGCTTCGGCTTCACATCCTGGATGGCCGGCGGCGGCATCAAGGGCGGCCTCAGCTACGGCACCACCGATGAACTCGGTAGCAAGGCCGTCGAGAACCGCCTGGAAGTCAAAAACCTCCACGCCACCATCCTGCACCAAATGGGCCTCGACCCCAACAGCCTCAGCTACTTTTTCGGTGGGTTGAACCAGAAGCTAACCGGCGTAGAAGAGGTCGAGCCGATCCACGACATCCTCGCGTGATTGTGAAAGCGACTACACTTAAGATCGACAGCGAGCGGGCGGACGTAAGTCCCCTGTGCCAGTGGCGTCGCGACTCATCAGCCCCAGTGCCTCATCCACGCTCAGACTTCGGGTTGAGCGTCACCCGCCGGGAGAGCGAAGCCAGTGCTGAGCCTTGAGCCAGGGACACGTCGACTGGCTGTCGCGGCTCGGCAGGAGCCTTGACCTCCCGACTGGATGGAACCCTAAAAATAAGCGTGGACAGGGCCCCAGTCACGAACGTGTCAGAGCCAATCACGCGCGGCCTGCGGATCGCGTGCCTCTGAGCACGGGGGACTCACGTCCGCCCGCTCGCTGCCGCTCCAGGTGCAGCTTCAGCAGTGCCACCAGCAGCGCGTCGTCGCTCATGCCCGCGTCCCAACCGTAGGCCGCGAAGACCGCGGCATCGAGTTTCTGGTGGGCCAGGTCCAGCCATGTTGGACGCTCGTTGTAGAGGTAGGTCAGCGTGCGTTTCTTGAGCTGGGCCGCACTGGCGTCGTCCTTCGGGACCACGCGCGGATATCGCACGGTCCCGATCTCGCGTCCCCCCGAGCCGGAAGCGTCAGCGCCCGGAGAATTCTCGACCAGCCCGACGCGCCAGCGAGGGTTCTGCCCGCCGGACGCACTGCGTGACTCCGATCCCTCGCTGACGCGTCGGGCTACTGAATCCGTGGCACGCTCTATATACCGATCCCAAGGCCCACCGATCGTCCCAGGGAATTCGAGAAACTCCGTCTTCGTCCACTCGGCAGGATTCAACCAGTGGCACCGCAGATGGTCCAACTCCTGGGCGGCGACGGCGATTTCTTCTCTCAGTGGTTGAGCTTGCGCTAGAGGTGTACACTGGCTCAGTTGTGATGGAAGTCGTGAAAACGACCCGATCGATGGAGCGAGAGTGTGACGATGCCCTACACATTGATCGACCTGTTTGCGGGAGCTGGCGGCATGACGCTCGGCTTCAAACGAGCGGGATTCATCCCCATCCTCGCGGTTGAGAAGTAGCCAGATTTCGCAGCGACATATCGTGAAAACTTCGGCAATCATGTTCATGAGGAAGACATCGCCGACCTCATCGAACGAGGCGGTATTCAAACGAAAGCCGATGTTGTGATCGGTGGCCCTCCTTGTCAGGGATTGTCTAACCTGACAGGCAATCGTGCTAGCGATCCTCGGCGTGCGATGTGGCGATATTTTATGGATGTCGTGGAATCGTCCGGCTGTCAGGCATTCGTGGTCGAGAACGTCCAGAACTTGCTCAAGTCCGCTGAAGGCGATGCGATTATTGCGAGTGGGAAGGAGCTTGGGTTCCATGTCACATCCGGCGTTCTCTTGGCGAGCAATTTCGGAGTTCCGCAGAACCGGAGGCGGGCGATCATCATCGGGTCTCGTAAAGGCCTCATCGAGCTCCCGAATTCAACAGTGCATCGCATGACGGTTCGCGAGGCGTTCAAGGGAATCCCGCTGAAGCCAACCTTGACTGGACTCGCAATACAGCCTGCGACCGGCCCTGACTTGCACATCGCCAGAAATCCAACGGATATCTCTCGACAGCGGTATCGACTCATCCCCCCTGGTGGCAATCGTTTTGACTTGCAGCGATTGGCTCCTGAGTTGACTCCGGCGTGTTGGATTCGGAAGACCAAGGGAGGGACAGATCTCTTTGGGCGATTAGATTGGGATGCTCCGGCTCGCTGCACGATCCGTTGCGAGTTCTACAAACCTGAGAAGGGGCGTTTCCTCCATCCCTCTGAACATCGCCCAATCACACACTGGGAAGCGGCGAGACTCCAGACATTTCCTGATGATTTCCGGTGGTGCGGAACGAAGATTCGCATCGCGGTACAGATCGGAAATGCAGTTCCTCCAGTTTTCGCACACTGTGTGGCCAAACACTTGATGCAGCATCTGGATGCACACCCATCGACTCCGACTCCACTACCTCGCGTGAAACGACAACGACAGCTGAAACTCGCAGACGCCCCTCAACGACTCTGAAGTAGGCTGACAAACCGCTCACCGTTGAATGAATACTTCACAGTCGTTGCTGTCGTATTTCGACCTGACTCGCGGTAGTCACTCATTTGCAAGAAGGCGACAAGAATGTCCGTTACCGTGAAATGGCGGCTCGCTTCACGGAACACGAGAGCCAAGTGCAGGCCAGCATGAGGGTGATGGCAATCCACTCGCACGCTGCCACGACACGTTTTGATCTCCAGACCATCGGGAACACGGACGGGCCGTTGTTCGGCACCCTTCGTAGCTGGCCTGCTCCCCGTTTTCTGATCCATGTGGTATGAGAGTCTATCCCTGATTGGCCCGCGAAGCGGGTCCTGGAAAGGCTCTGAAGATGACGACGACACCGGTTGTAACGGGCGGGTCAGTTCCGCCTGCGGCGGCTTCC
>JANPCU010000370.1:0-11061 GCA_031431195.1 Planctomycetota bacterium
GCGCCATCGGGCGCACTGCGGACGGTGGCCATTTTTTCAGAGTCGCAGGCATTGTCTATTCCCGTACGACATCTCTCGGGTACGATGCACACATGAGGTTCCCGGGCTGTGAGCGGGGCTTCATCCCCTCATCGATTCACCCCAGGAGCCCCACCATGGACAATATGGTTTGCATCGTACTTGGCGGAGGTAAGGGGACGCGGCTGTTGCCGCTGACGGGCGAGCGATCGAAACCCGCCGTCCCGTTGGCCGGGAAGTACCGGCTCATCGATATCCCCATCTCCAACTGTATCAACAGCGGTATTCGGCGGATCTATCTGCTCACACAGTTCAACTCGGTCAGTCTGCACCGACACATCCGCCAGACGTATACCTTTGATGCCTTCAATGGTGGGTTCGTCGAGATCCTCGCCGCCCAGCAGACCAATGAAGGGGCCGACTGGTATCAAGGCACCGCCGACGCCGTCCGCAAGCAATTGCGTCATCTGAAGCAGCCGGGTGTGGACTATGTGTTGATTCTGTCGGGGGACCAGCTCTATCGAATGGACTTCGAGAAGATGCTGGCGGAGCATCAGGCCGCCGAAGCCGATGTCTCGATCGCGGGCCTCCCGGTCTCGAAAGAGCAGACCGCTGGGTTTGGTATCATGCGGGTGAGCGACACGGGTCGGGTCGAAGGATTTCTGGAGAAGCCCCAAACCGCCGAAGACCTGAAGATGGTCTACACCGATCCGAAGTGGATTGACGCTCATGGGATCACCAGCCACGGCCGCGAATACATCGCCAGTATGGGGATCTACCTGTTCAACCGCGACACACTGGTCGATCTGCTCGAAAAGACCGACTACGAAGACTTCGGCAAGGAAGTCTTCCCGATGTCGATCCGCGCCCGCAAGGTCCAGCTGCATCTGTTCGACGGCTATTGGGAAGACATCGGCACGATCCAGGCGTTCTACGAGGCGAGCCTGGCGTTGGCTGGACCGAACCCGCCGTTCAATCTCGATCTGAAGGGGGCTCCCATTTACACGCGGCCCCGATTTCTCCCACCGACGAGAATCGAAGGAGCCACGATCCTGCGGAGTATGATCGCCGACGGTTGCTCAATCGGTGCCGCTGCGGTGATCAAGAACAGCTCGATCGGACTGCGGTCGAACATTGGAGCGAACGCCCAGATCAAGGACTCGGTGTTGATGGGGGCGGATTATTTCCGTCACGACATTCGGGCGAATCATATTGCGGGGCAGCCCGAACTCGGGATCGGAGCGGGGACGATCATCGAGAAGGCGATCGTGGATAAGAACTGCTCGATCGGAGCGAACTGCGTGATCAAGCTGCCGCCCGGTTTTCCCGAGAATGGGGAACGCGGCCCGCTGGTCGTGCGAGACGGGATTATCGTCGTGCCACGACGTACTGTGCTGCCGGATGGCTGGAAATTCTGACGGAAGTTTTCAGTTATCAGGGTTCAGTTGTCAGATGGAGAGGCCACTCGACTTGTCTACAATGGCTACGGTGGCCAACCCGCTGGCCTTCCCTGCTGATCACTGAAAACTGACGACTGACAACTTCCCCATGACACTTGACGACATCAAGCAGGCGATCCCGCACCGTGACCCGTTTCTGTGGCTCGACGAGGTCGTGTTCATCTCGGATACGCGGATCGTGGCCCGGAAGCACTTGCCAGCGGACCTCGATCTGTTCCGGGGGCACTACCCGCACTTCCCGATCCTGCCGGGGGTGATTCAGTGCGAGGCCGCATTTCAGGCGTCAGCGGTGTTGATCTCGCGCATTCTCCCCACTGGGACTGAGATGGCTCCGGTGGTGACTCGTCTCAACAACGTGCAGTTCCGGTCGATGGTCCGTCCGAACCAGACGATTGAGATGGAAGTCGAACTGACCGAGCGATTGCAGAACACTTTCTACCTCAAGGGCAAAGTGACCTGCGAAGGCAAGGTCAGCTGCCGACTGGAGTTCGCGTGTACCGCGACGGAGATAGGGTGAAGAGGTGGGTAGCTACTTTCGCCAGAACGTGGGCTGCCTGAACCCGTGCCTGAACGAGTCAAACAACCCGCGCGAGGATCTCTCGCCGGGGCCACATCTGTTCCTGATCGCCCACCTTCTGGCGAAGGTAGCTACGACGAGCCCCCTCAACCCTCAACATTCTTCCTCCCATGTCCGACTCACTACCACCCGCTGACGACAACGCTCCCGACTCCTTATACAAGGACCGCTGGACGGTGGGGTCGGACGTACCTGCGGACGGGCTGGACGATCAACTGCTGCCGCCCGTTCAGCCGCCCTCAGCGGGGTTTATCGTCCAGCTGTTCGTGGTGCCCGCGGTGATCGTGATGGTCATCATCGGGGTGTATCTGCTGTTCGGTCAATTGGCATCCGGCGAGGCGGACTGGCGACAGCTGGTCACAAATGTACGCAGTGAGAATGCTCATGTGCGCTGGCGGTCGGCCCTCGACCTGGCGCAGGTGTTGCAGGATGATGGGTTCCGGAAAGACAAGGGGCAACAGCTGGCTTCGACTCCCGAGGTGGCGACCGCGCTGACGGAAGTTCTGACCGATCTTCTGAAGAAGTCCAGCCCTTCCGAAGAGGAAACGCAACAGACCATTTATATGCTCAAGGCGGTCGGGCTGTTGGATCTTCCCGAGACAGCTGTCCCGGTGCTGCTGACTGCGGTCGAGGTCACCCGCGACCGCGAAATTCGGAAACAGGCATTGAACTCGCTGGCGGTCATTTGCGGACGGGCGTTTGTGGAACGGAAGCAACCGGTCGCAATGCCGGAACTGACGAGTCGGGTGATTGAGATCTCGCAGGAGTCGGAGTTGCTGTCCCGGCACCAGGCGACGTTTATCCTGGGGACGCTCACCGCACCGGAGGCCCGCGAACGCCTGGCTGCGTTGCTCGACGACTCCGATCAGATGACGCGCGTGAACGCCGCCGTGGGCTTTGCGAGGCAGGACTCCACGCAAGGGATTCCGGTGATCGAGCAACTCTTTGTCGACTCCGCCGACTGGACGCTCGATCCCTCGTCGGTGAACAATGATGATCAAGCGACGCAGCACTTTGAGCGCGTGATGCTGGTGACCAACGGGATGCTGGCGGTGCAGAACTTGGCTCCGCAACTCGATCAATCCACCCGCGTCCGGCTCTTGAACCAGATCGCGAAGTGTGCCGACCGAGCCCAGGATATTGCCGTCCAGAAACAATGGGTCTCGACGAAAGCCGCTTTGTCGAAGTAATCGAAAACGCTCTCCCGCGTTTAGCCGCGACGCAAAGGCTTTGCGCCGCGGAGCGTGTGTGACTATTCAGCCGCGGGCCAGTCGCCGCTTATATAGACATTGTCCCCCAGCGGCGCGACTTGCACATGGGTCAGAGACGGGATGTCTTTCATCCACTCGGCACCGACTCCCCCGACGGGGGAGAGTGCCTCCCGGCCCCCGATCACGCGCGGAGCCATGAAGACGTGGCACTCATTGACGAACCCGCCATCGAACGCAGAACCCAGGATTCCGGCTCCGCCCTCGAGCAGGACATGGGTCAGGCGGCGACGCCCTAACTCTTCCAGCAGTAACCTCAGAGACGGACGCCCCGGATCGCCCGAGGTTCCAGCGAGCGAAAAGACCTCGACCCCTGCTGCTCGCAGTCTCTCCACCTGATCCTCGGGGGCATGCGCAGAGGTAACCACCAGAACTGGAACTTCTCGCGCGGAACGTACCAATCGAGAGGCCAGCGGCGTGCGGGCTTGAGAATCGAGGACCACTCGCGTGGCGACTCGCGGTCCCGCTGGGCGCGCCGTCAATTGCGGGTCGTCTTGAAGGACAGTCGTGATGCCGACGACAATCGCATCGCATCGACCGCGCAATTCGTGAGCCTTGGCCCGCGATGACTCGTTGGTGATCCACTTTGAGTCGCACGTGCGGGTCGCAATCCGGCCATCGAGAGACATCGCCCACTTGGCATGCACCCACGGACGACCTTCCAGCGTCAAGCGGCGAAACGGAGCGATCAGTCGGCGGGCTTCCGCCTCACAAACCCCCACTTCGACTTCGATCCCGGCCTGCCGAAGTTGCGACATCCCCTGGCCGTCGACATGCGGAGCCGGATCGGTGGTCCCGATCACGACGCGACGAATTCCAGCCGCGATCACAGCGGGGGCGCACGGTGGGGTCTTCCCGGTATGTGAGCAGGGTTCCAAGGTGCAATACAGCGTCGCCCCTTGGGATCGCTCTCCCGCAGCTGCCAGGGCGTGGACCTCAGCATGGGGCCCCCCGAACCGCTGGTGCCAGCCTTCGCTGATCAGGTTCAAGTGCTGATCGACGACCACCGCGCCAACGGGAGGGTTAGGCTCGACCGAGCCGAATCCCCGTCCCGCGAGTCGCAGGGCATGCCGCATCACGGATTCTGAGTTTTCAAACTGCATCCGAGGTCGGGACCTTTCACCGCATGAGGCTCCATCGGCAAGAATTGCCGCCAGACACTCTGCCGATTGTCTCATGCGACCTGACAGGAATTCCAGTCACTTTCGTTTGGCGATCAACTGCTGCCTCCCGAGGAGGGGTTGAGCCCCGAGACTGAGGCGCAGGGACGCGGTCCTCACTCCGACTTACGCTGCTCCCAGCCCGAGCATGCGGCGCCAGGCACTGACTTGGCCCAGGTGCATCATGATGTGGCCCCCGACGTAAAAGGCTTGCAGGGAGCCGAGGGTCGGGAAGAGTTCGGTCATCCGGCCGCCGCTGGGGTTCGGCTTCTGAAAGGCCGAATCCGGGGCCGTCCGCAGAGCCTCCAAGCAGGCCTCGTACCCCTTGAAATACGCTTTTGTCACATCCTCCATCGACGGGTAGACCTCCCCGGTCGGGTCGTCCACACATTGGGCCTCCTTCGAGAACGCCGTCTGAAAGCGAGCGGTCGGGAGCAGCTGAGAGGCGTCGGTGTCGAGCTGCTCGATGATCCGCGAGGAGTACAGGCTCAGGTGGCCGTAGACGAACGCCGCGTGGTTGGACTCGACCAACTGGCCTCCGGGACGGGCGAAGCGGGCGAACTGTTCCGCTGTCACTCCGACCAGCATTCGCCGGGAGTAGTTCAAGCTGAGGGCCAGGGAATCGCCAATGGTGTTGCCAATGGAACGGGACATCGAGGGACTCACACGAGGGGGAAACGGTGCCAATACGCATACTGTACACGCATTGGCCGTTCACTCCAGCCCGCTGCGCCAGCCAGGGTCGAGCGCAGTGAGCAGAGCTGCCAATCACCACCCGGGATATCATTCACGGGGGCGAACGGGGGCTGTGTATCTGAAAAATCGGCTGTGGCAGAAGTTCGTCACTCAGGACGACAGCGCGATTCGATTCCGCATTCTGTTCCATCGGCTGGCAGGGAGAAGGCAAAATGAAAACCGGGAGTTTTTGAGCCACAGATGAACACGGACGATGTACTCTGGTTGTTGAGCCTCTTTATCGGCGATCATACGCGGACATCTGTGGCTCCCCCCTTGAATCATGACGCGACGCGGGGAGTTGCTGCTGACCTTACTCACACACTCTCGCGAGTTTGGCGGGCGGCCCGTGGTGGGGCGAGTCGAACGACTTTGATACGATACTGAACCGAGACAATCATCACCCCGGAGAGTTCACGTGCGCTGGATCGTTGCCTTGTTGCTGGTCGTGTGTGTTGCTGCTCACAGTGAGGCTGAGACGCCTGCCAAGAAGACTGAGGTCGCCCCGAAGCGGCGAGTGAAACCGGCAGCTTCGCAGCTGACGCCCGCGCAGTGGGTGTGGATCAAAGAGGGAGAGCAGCTGGCCTCGACGATCTATCTGCGGAGGGAATTCACCTCGGACGGGAAGCCCGGCAGCGCGAGACTGTATGGAGCCGTCGACAACTCGATGACCGTCTGGATCGACGGCGAGCCGGTTCTGACTCACGACGGGTGGATCGATGCGGGGTTCAAAGATGTGACGAAGCTGTTCAGCCAGGATGCCAAAGACACCCCGCATGTGATCGCGATTGAAGCCAAGAACTCCGGTGAGGACAACCCGGCGGGTGTACTGGCGAATCTGGTCTTTGAAACGGGTCGCAACTCGTCGAATATCTCGACCGATGAGAGCTGGGTCGCCTCGACCAAACCCGTCGAAGGGTGGCACAAGCCAGGCTTCAAAGCCGAAGGCTGGAAGCCCGCTGATGTGATCGCGGACTTGACCGGTGGACCGTGGAAACTGACAGCGGCCAAGATGATGTCAGCGGGCGGGCTCAAGGCTCCGACAGCGACGCCGATCGAGAACCTGAAGGTCGCGAAGGACTTCCGCGTCGAGTTGCTCTACTCGGTGCCGAAGGATCAGGAAGGGTCATGGGTCAACATGTGTGTTGACCCCAAGGGACGGCTGATCGTCTCCGACCAGTACGGCGGACTGTACCGTGTCACGCCGCCAGCTCTCGCGAAATCGCGGGAGGTGTTCACGACTGGTGTCGTCGTCGAGCAGGACGGTGAGGCGATTCGTGTCACCGAGATCATTGGCGGCAGCCCCGCAGAGGCCGATGGACAAATTTTCCCCGGAGACCGCATTCAGACGGTCATGGTGGAAGACAAAGGGGCCGGGTCCTTGGAGGCCATCCAGTCCCTACTCTCCGGAGACACAGCGGGCGAGGTCACACTCCACATCGCCGGTGGTGAGGGCGAAGAGCCCACTCTCGTGACACTCCCCCGCCAGCCGATGATCGTGTCGAGTGAGAGAACCCACATCGAAAAGATCCCGGCGAACATTGGCGAAGCTCAGGGGTTGCTGTGGGCCTTTGATGCACTCTACGTCGTCGTCAACAAGGGGGGCCAATTCGAATCCGGCCTGTACCGGGTCACCGACAAGGACGGTGACGATCAGCTGGAGCATGTCGAACTGCTGCGACTGCTACCGGGGAGTGGCGGCGAACACGGGCCACACGCGGTGTTGCTGACTCCCGACAAGCAGGGGCTGTACGTGGTCGTCGGCAATCAAGCCCAGCTGACCGAGATCACCAAATCCCGCGTGCCGCAGATCTGGGATGAAGACCAGCTGCTGCCCCGCATCTACGGACGCGGCTTCATGCGCGGCGTGGCTCCACCCGCCGGGATCATCTATCAGGTCGACCGTGACGGCAAGAACTGGGAGGTCATCGCCAGCGGCTTCCGTAACCAGTTCGACGCAGCTGTGAACCGCGAAGGGGAGCTGTTCACGTACGACGCCGACATGGAATGGGACATGAACTGCCCGTGGTATCGCCCGACGCGGATCTGTCATGTCGTCAGCGGCACTGACTGGGGTTGGCGAAACGGCAGTGCCAAGTGGCCAGTCTACTATCCCGAGACGCTGCCTCCGGTCGTCGACATTGGGCCGGGTTCGCCGACCGGAGTCTGCTTTGGATACGGGGCCAAGTTCCCGGCCAAGTACCAGAACGCTCTGTTCATCAACGACTGGAGCTATGGCAAAATGTATGCCGTTCACATGGAGCCGCAGGGGGCCAGCTACACCGGCGTCCTGGAAGAGTTCGTGACGGGTGTGCCGCTGCCGCTGACTGATGTGATTGTCCATCCCGATGGGGCTTTGTACTTCGCGATTGGAGGACGACGAGTGCAGTCTGGCCTGTACCGTGTGACCTATGCGGGGAAGGAATCGACTGAGCCTGCACCGATGAAGGCCAACGTTGCTCCGGAAGTGGCGGTTCGTCAGAGCCTGGAAGCTTTCCACGGCAAGCAGGCCCCCGAAGCAATTGACCTCGCGTGGAAGCATTTGGGCGACAACGATCGGGTCATTCGATCAGCGGCTCGCACGGTTCTGGAGCATCAACCCGTCGAGCAATGGCAGGACCGCGCCCTCGCGGAGGAGAACCCGCGCAAGGCGCTCGCCGCTTTGCTCGCACTCGCCCGGATGTTCAAGCGGGCGTACGTTCCCGTGTTACCTGACCTCGATACCCCACCGCCAGTTTACCCAGCTCCCGAGGGCGCGCAGCACCCCATGCAGATGCGAATTCTGGCCGAGCTGGCCAAGATCAAGTGGACCGAACTCTCGACCGAAGAACAGGTCGAACTCGTCCGTCTTGTCCAGGTCATTCTTTACCGCCTCGGACCGCCAGATGAGGATACTCGGCTGGCGATGACCCTCGCAGCGGATCTGGTTTACCCGGCTCAGGACAAGGATCTCAATAACCTGCTCACCGAGTTGATGGTCTACCTGCAAGCCCCGAGTGCCGCCGCGAAGGGCACCGCGCTATTGGCCGCTGCCCCGACGCAGGAAGAGCAGATTGACCAGGCGCGCCACCTGCGGTTCCTCAAGACCGGGTGGACGCTGGAAACACGGCGCAGTTACCTCGACTGGTTCAACAAGGCGCGCGGGTTCCATGGCGGCGCGAACTTCGCCGACTTCATGAAAGAGATGCGAGATGCGGCGCTGGCCAATGTCTCGGCAGAAGACAAAGACAAGCTGGCCGATGTGATCAACGCCCCCGCTCCAGAAGTGGTCTCGCCGAAGTCGGCGATAGCTCGTCCGTTCGTGAAAGAATGGAAGATGGACGAGGCGGTGACGCTATTGGCGAGTGGCCTGAAGGGTCGCGACTTCGATCGAGGTCGCACCCTGTTCAGTGCGACCAACTGCTACGGCTGCCACCGATTCAGCAACGAGGGCGGCTCCGTTGGGCCCGATCTCACCGGGCTCTCGGGTCGGTTCAGCGCACGCGACATCCTCGAATCAGTCCTGGAACCGAACAAGGTCGTCAGCGATCAATACGCAGCTGTGCAGATCGTGACCGACGAGGGGAAGGTCGTGGTCGGCCGGATCGTGAACCTGAACGGGGATACGGTGATGGTCAACACGAATATGCTCGATCCGAACGCGATGGAGACAATCGATCGCAAGTCGATCGAGCAAATGGGGCCAGCCAAGTCCTCGATGATGCCCTCTGGGTTGCTCAATACCCTGAACGACGAAGAACTCCTCGACCTGATGGCGTTCCTGCTCAGCCGAGGGGACCGGAAGAACGCGATGTTCGCGAAGTAGGTTGAGCCGGTCGTGGGTCGGGCACATTTGCCCGGCCTTGGGGAAGATCAGTTCAGCTTCTCAGGGAAGAAATGAAGCAGGGATCGGATCGGTGTCAGTCCGCCGTGCCAGGGGGACGCGGACCGGCTCATCCGTCTTGTTCGTCCTCTTCTCCCCGAGTCGTCGTGGCTGCGATCCGGCGGGCCACCCAGCGGCCCAGCAGCAGATGACCCAGGACATTCAACCCGAGAAACCCCAGAATTCCTGCCAGAACCTGGAGGTTGATCCCGGACATCATGGTCACGACCAACCCCAGGAACCCGCCCGCCAGGACGATCAGCCACAAGACACCCAGCCACACATAACTGTCCCCACCCGTAGTGGGGCGGGACGGTAACCGGGGGAGGCGAGGCGGAGTGCTCATGTCAGTTTCCCTTGCTCGATCAGTCGGCGGAGATTCTGCTCACGTTGGAAAAAGTTCTCTTCCAACATGTCGTTGATTCGCGACTCCGTCAGCAGCAGCCCAATGATCCCGCCCGGTTTGGTGTACTCGATCCGGTCGATCATCCGCGTCTGGCCGTCCACATCTTCAAACAGATGCTCATGCCGCCAACTCTTCATCGGTCCTTCCAGCTGGACTTCGACAATCCGTACGGGTCGATCATAGACCGAGATCTCGTGAATGGCTCTCTGGATTTGTCCCATCGCGACCATTTCAATCACGATGCGAGATCCCGTGGTGACGACTTCCGGGGCCTCGGTAAAGTGGAGGCCGAGGTTGGAGTCACTGATCTTCGCCACATTGGCGGGGCGTGACAGGAAATCAAACAGGGCCTCGCGCGCGATCGGCAGCAGGATGTTTTCTTCAAAGATCGCCATGGGGGGCTCGTCGAGAGATCAGGGGGTGACGTGTCGCGCCCCATTGTCGCGGCCCACGCGGCGAGTACAAGGGCCTTGTCGCTACATTCGCCAGAACGTGGGGGGCCTGAACCCGTGTCGAACGAACGCGGAGACTTTCGCAAATCTCGGAAGACTTCCGAAGGAGTGCAGTCGCCATCCTACGCGGAAACCCGTCGGCTTCGAGCAGCACTATCACCTCGCCGAAGTACAACTGACCCAGCCCGTGTCTCCAGAGGAATCTCCCGTCATTGTCCCGCCCGGGACACCCGATAATAGCCCACCGTTTCAACGGTGCAAAAATGATCCCACCCTGGCCTGCGCAAAAGCCACGTCACTTGGGCTGGAATCTGTGGGCGTTTCTGTTCCTGGTTGTGTGTGTTTGTCACTCCCGGCAGAGACCGCGCAGGGCCACGCTGCCATCTGCACGAGAATCTCTCTGAGCGGGAAGCGTCAGCACTCGGGGTGAGTCGCGTGAGACAGGAAGCAGGAGAGTGCCTCACGCGCCTTCGCGTGAGACATTCCTGCTCAGGGAGTCGTCGTACAGTTCCCGGATAGTCCTCCCCAAAAAATGCCGACTTTTGCGCGGGCCGGTCCCGACCCACCCGCCGAGTCCCGATAGGGGCGGCAGACGCCTGCGAAATCCGGGGTGGGGTGAGCGGTGGAGTGCGGCCACCCCGTGCGGGTCTCTGTGGCCCCTGTCGGAGCTGCGGACCACGAGCGACTCGTGGCCTCACCGCTGAAGCCCTCATCTTTACCCTCATCTCTTGTAAAACAACCACGGGTAGGCGGCCTGGGTGGGCCAGTGGGGGCGTGGGGGCCGTGTGTGCATCAGAAAATTCGGTGATTTTTCTGTGTGGCGGGGAGGATGGTTTTTAGCGAGCCGGAAGGCCTTGAACGGAGAGGCTTTGGGCGGCTCGCGGGTTTGTCCAGGGAGGATGAAATCAGGCGTGCGTTACCGGAGATTAAATTGACGCCGGAGCAGGCGGACGAGGCGGAGCGGATCGCAGATGTGTTGTCGGCCAAGGCGCAGGCGACGGTGCGGTACTTGTCGCAGCTGATGGCGAGCCAGGGGAACGGGCGGCTGTTCGGGGAGACGGAGTTCTTGATGCGGGATGCGGTGCATCGGTGGGGAGCGGAGGGGATCGACATCGTACTCCAC
>JANPCU010000371.1:0-42788 GCA_031431195.1 Planctomycetota bacterium
GGCGTGACCTTTATATTAACGAAATAACGATACGCTGCCGTCGTCCCCGCCAGCCCACTACACGCCGCATTAATCGACACCATCGGCTGCCGCGATAACTTCTCGATTAACTCCACCGCCCGCTCATCCAGCCGCCGATCCACCAGATCCATCTCCGCGAACTCGCCTTCAATATCCATCTCCCCCGGCCTCCCTGCCCACTCGACATGCGATTCCACACACGCCTTCCATGGCGCAAATCTCATGCCAGAAAAACATGCTCGCTGTAGACTATTTGGCGGAGTTGTGTAGAAAGGTCAGACGAGGATTGTCCGTCTCGCATTGGACGGACAAGGATGTCCGTCCTACGATCATGGACGCGGCTCTTCCTCATCCCCCAGGGATTCACTGCAAGGCTAGCTATGCGGATCGCCCTCATCGGTGCTGCCGGACAACTCGGAACTGACCTGCAACGGCAACTCTCTGGCGATGTTGTGCCGCTGACGCACGCCGATGTCGAGGTCACTCAGCCCGACAGCATCCAGGTGATGCTCGACCGGGTTCGGCCCGACATGGTCGTCAACACGGCGGCCTACAATCTGGTCGATAAGGCCGAGACTGAATACGAAGCTGCAATGGCGGTCAACGCCTGGGGACCGAGGAACCTCGCGCTGGCCTGTGCAAACCGTCAGTTAAGGCTGGTACATATCAGCACCGATTATGTCTTCGGACTGGAGACTGGTGTTAACACTCCGCGCCGTGAGAGCGACCTTCCGGGACCGCAGGGTGTCTATGCCGTCAGCAAATTACTCGGCGAATACTTCGTGCGCAGTCTCTGCCCGCACCACTTCGTAATCCGCACTTGTGGCCTTTATGGTCAGGCGGCCACGAAGGCCAAAGGGAACTTCGTCCTTACCATGCTGCGACTGGCCCAGGAGAAGCCGCAGCTCAAAGTCGTGGCCGATCAACGCTGCGTGCCGTCTTATACTCGCGATGTGGCAGAGGCGATCGCTGCCCTCGTTCGGACGGATGCCTATGGTCTCTATCACGCGACGAACAGTGGCGAGTCATCGTGGTTCGAGGTCGCCCGTGAGGCTGTCCGACTCGCCGGGTCGGCGACTCCCATCCTCCCCATTACGACCGCTGAGTTCGGGGCCCCCGCAGCCCGACCCGCCTATAGCGTGCTCGATTGCTCGAAGATCACGGGCGTAACCGGCTTGCCGCTCCGTCCGTGGAAGGAGGCACTGGCTGCCTACCTGCGAGAGATTGGGGCCAGTGCCGAATGAACACTGACCCGAATCGATTGCTGATCTTCGGCTGCGGTTTTCTGGGTTTGCGAGTCGCTCTTCAATGGCGCGAGCGCGGCGGAACGGTGATCGCTGTGACTCGCAGCGAGGTCAAAGCGGCTCAGCTGGCCTCCCAGGGAATCGAGCCGATTGTGGCCGATCTGATGCGACCGGAAACGCTCACCGTACTTCCCAGCGTCTCGCGCGTGATGTACTGCGTCGGGTACGACCGCTCCAGTTCTTGGTCGAAGGAGTCGCTCTATATCGATGGCCTGACCCATGTGCTGGAGGCGATGCAGGACCGCGTCGAGCGATTCGTGTACGTCTCCAGTACCAGTGTCTACGGGCAAGACGACGGCAACTGGATCGATGAAATTTCACCCACGGATCCGACCACGGACGGAGGTCGGATTTGCCTCGCGGCAGAACAGCGACTGCGCGAGCGAGTCGAACACGCGACGATCCTCCGCATGAGCGGGCTATATGGCCCCGATCGGCTCCTGGCACGAGTCGACCAACTGCGATCTGGCGAGCCGATTGGCGGAAATCCAGAGGCGTGGCTCAACCTGATTCATGGCGACGACGCTGCGCGGGCCTGTGTCGCAGCGCTGACTGTGCCGAGCCCGGGGCCGCTCTATTTGGTGAGCGACAACCGTCCACTGACTCGTCGCGAGTATTTCACGGCCCTGGCACAGCGAATCGGGGCCCCCACGCCCGTGTTCTCCGGGGCACCGACATCCCGGCATACCCCCGACGGACTCAATAAACGCTGCCGGAATGAGCGAGTCATCCGCGAATTCGGACTGAAGTGGCAATATCCCGAGATTGCCCAAGGGTTGCCCACCGCGTAGGCGATGTCGCTCCGCGACTCGCATTTCGTCATTTATTTCCGTCAGCCGGAACCAGAATCGGCGCATACAGGTTAATCCAGTCACTCGCGTCAAAATTCTCGCCGAAGTCCGTCTGAATGGTCAGTGAATTGGCCCCTGTCAGATCGAGCTTGGTCTCGAGAACCAGGGCGTCTCCAGACCGCAGAGTGATGGTCTGCGGTGGTCGGTCGTCCACAATCAACCGCACCACGGCATGTCCCACTGGTGCAGCTGTGGCGTCCAAGCCGAAACCGCAAAGCAATCGACGATACTGTTTGTGGAGATCCCAGCGAACAGTCATCCCGCTGCTCAAACCCAGGCCCCGTGGACAGAGGGAAGGCAGAGGACTGGGCTCACGATTCGAGACGGGCAACGCGATCCCCGCAGAGCGCCGGAGAGGCAGCCCCTGGATGTTACGATCCCTCTCGATTTCCTGGGTATTCCCCAGCAGCGGGACATGCTTCTGCTCCCCGATCGGAAGTCGCGCCAGCGGCACTGCCCCGCGCCCCCACGGCGTCATCCAGCGAATGTTCGACCACGGGATCGACAGCTCCAGGCCATCGACTCCCCGCAGATTGAGACGCCCCTCGGCCACCGCCTCGACCTCAGTCGCCGTGAGCCACGAGTCGTCTGCTAACAGCACGACCCAGCCCTGCTTCGCAGGCGGGGGGACTTCGGCTAAATCGGGATTCAGGAGCAGGACAGCCACCGACGGCCACTCGAACGGCTGTTTCCCCTGCGATCCACTCAGTTCGATGGAACTGGTCCCGATCTCCGTCACTTCACCCGTCAGTCGATCCCCATTTCGCAGTACGACCAAGTCCGACTTCTCGCGTTGACTGGCAATCAGTCGCCATTCCGACTCGTCCGTCCGCCAACTGGTCCCCGGTCGAAGGAACTGAACTCCGGCGATGAACTCCACTCCCAGCTTCCGTGTCCGTTCGGGCAGTTCGTCGGACGGAACACAGAACTCCAACACTTCGTCCGTCAATGTGACCGAAGAGGCACCCACGCGGTCACCATTGGTCAGGTGCAGCCAGAACCTTGGCCGCGACGGGCGGGTCGTACTGGGAGCGACGGAGATCTGCCACAGAGACGACACCGGGACCATTCGGTCTTGATCACCGACGTGTACACCCAGTTGTTCTTCATCGATTTCGAGCAGTGGTCCCGAGAGATGCTCCCCCGTTGTCAACCAGAGATCAATCGATGGAGCGATCGGTCCACCAGCTCGAATCGGTGACACCACGAACAAGACCAGCCACGCCAAGCATAGTCTCGCAACAGATATCCGAAATCGGGGGATCACAGCGCGGGAGCAGTGGAGCACATCATCCATCCGTTGAATTCCAAGTCGCAGTAAACTTTATACTACTCGATCGGTCGTGCTGCTGTCTTGGCCCGAGCGTCACACGGCTGGGGCTGGTGCCTGTCCACCCCAACGAGGACTTGAAGCCCGGCACTCACGCGGGATCATGCGCGATGCCGGATTGACCGACGGCGACCTCTGATGCGAACTGTGGCAGTCATCACCACTCCGCTGGTTGCCCAAGTTCTTCTGCTGAAACTGGCAGCGGGACGATGGGATCATCGCCAGTGATAAAAGCCAATTGCAAGCGGGTTCCCATCTCACCCTTCAGCCTACAACCTGTTCGCAGTGGACCTGCCGAGCCGGGGACGTGGGCTCGCCCCAGAATCTCAGGCGGGACCCCGGGGGCACCAGGCCGAGTTCCGACGCCAACTGATGGAATTGCTTGAGTCCCTGGCGCTCCGCAGAGCCCAGTCGAAAGTGCAGGTTGTGGGCCAGGTAGTGCTGAGCGACCTCGGCACTGATCCCCACTGGCCCGCACTCTCGTTGGGCGATCTGCCCGAGGTTTAGCAGACCAAGATCGCGCACCGCTGACAGAGCTTCTCCCACGCCGCGCAGATCGGTGTCGCGGCGGGCCACCCACATCGCAAAGACGAACGGTAACCCGGTCCATCGCAGCCACTCTTCGCCCAAGTCCCAGACCGTATGAAATTGCTCAGTGGGGGCGTGCATGGCCCGATCACCAATCAGCAGGATGGCATCGGAGGTCGTGGCTTCGGTCCCCAGGTGGAGCGGCAGCGACTCGATCTTCGGCTCGACGCCAAATTGCTCGCTGAGGATTACCTTGGTCAGGCAGGCACTGGTCCGCGACCCCTCATCGAGAGCGAGCGTCCGAATCTCCCCCAGAGGAACACGACTGTAGAGTTTGACGCTCATCACCGGACCGTGGGTGGCGACGCAGGCATCGGACACGATCACGTAATCCGGATCGGAGAACGCCTCCACCGAGGGGATCAAGGCCACATCCAGCCGCCCCTTTTGCAGTTCGTCGGCCAAGCGGCTCGGGACATCCAGCAGCAGTGACGCACCAGGTAACGCGACCGAAAACCCCTCGATCAGTGGCTTCGAGTTCAGGTAACTGACCGCCCCGACGCGCAGCGACCGACGGCCATAGCGGTCGGCGAGGGGGTCGATTGAGCTGATCATGGAATCCTCCGGTGGCCCCGAAGGCCGATTGTACGGGGAGTAGTACCGTTGGCAATTTCCGAAAAGATGGAATTCAGAGGTCCAATCGAAATCTCTCCGGTCTGAGAACCGGGGGGGAGCTTTCCGAATAACCGTGTTGTGGACTAGATTCCCGACAGTGGCGAATCGGTACGGGCGGAAAGACTCCGTGCTGCCGGGTTTCGCCTCTTGGACGACGGGGAATTCATGGACGCACTGCGAGTGGGACTGATCGGGCTGGGAAACGTCGGAATCGGCGTCGCCCGCCTGTTGACAGAGCAATCCGCGCGGCTGACACAGAGGTCTGGGCGGGAGATCCGCCTGACCCGGGTGGCCGTCCGAGAAGTCTCCCGGCCGCGCGAGCTGGAGCTTCCCGCCTCGATTCTGACCACCGACCCCATGGCCGTCGCGACAGCCGCCGATGTCGATGTGGTCGTGGAACTGATCGGCGGGCTGCACCCGGCTCGCGAGATCGTGCTGGCCGCTCTGAAGGCCGGTAAGGATGTCGTGACAGCGAACAAGGCCCTGCTCTGCGAACATGGGGCCGAGCTGTTCCAGGCCGCGCGCGAGGCGAAACGCTGCATCGCTTTCGAGGCAGCTGTCGCGGGCGGAGTGCCGATCATCCACATCCTGGGCCAGTCGATGGCCGCCAATCAGATCACCGCCATTCAGGCGATTCTCAACGGCACCAGCAATTTCATCCTCACCGAAATGTTCCAGAACGCAGCGGCCTATGACGACGCCGTGGCACTGGCTCAGCAACTCGGATTCGCCGAAGCCGATCCGACGATGGACGTGAAGGGCACGGACGCCGCTCAGAAGCTCGGGCTGCTGACGTTGCTGGCCTTCGGGACGCGGGTGACGCCCGACCAGTTCCTGGTGCAGGGAATCGACACCATCGACCTGGTCGACTTGGAGTATGCCGACGATCTGGGTTATGCCGTCAAATTGCTGGCCACCGCCCGCCTCGTCTCCGGCAAGCTCGAGATGCACACCCAGCCGACCCTGATCCGCAACGACCGCCCCGTGGCCCAGACCGATGGGCCCTACAACATCATCGGCCTAACCGGTGATGTTGTCGGCACGACTTGGTACTCGGGACAGGGAGCCGGGGGCATGGCGACTGCCTCCGCCGTGGCGTCGGACATCATTGACGTGGCCGCTGGGCGGGCTCGCATCAATTTCGAGCGACTCGATCTGTGGGGGAGCCATCCGCCGTTCCCGCTTCAGCCGGTCGAGGAGATCGTGCGTCGGTACTACTTGCGGTTCTCCGTCGAGGACCGGGCCCACGTCATGGCCGAGATCACCGACGCCCTCGGACGGAACGGCATCAGTCTCGCCTCCGTGATCCAGCACGAGACCCCCGAACCCGACGCCGATGCCCCCGCAGCCACCGGCCCGCAGTTTGTCCCACTGGTCATCATGACCCACCGCACCCAGGAAGGGCAGCTGCGAGCGGCTGGCGAGGCACTGGCGAAGCTCGGTTGCATTCGGATGCCGTGGGTGTGCATGCCGATCAGTGATTGAGAGGAGGCTGCGAGGGCAGACCGGGAGGGCAAGGCCAGTGCGGTGAAGACGATCTCGATCCCCGTGGGGCACGTTTCCGACGTGCCCGTCCCCAGCGTAACTCGATGCACAGGACAGCCAAACGGGGTTGTTGAAAAGAAGTGGCCGCAAAAAACTCAAGAAACGCAAAAAAGAAGAGTCTCCCTGTTTGCGTTTCTTGAGTTTTTTGCGGCCATCCCCCAATTTTGGATTCAGACCCTATTTGAGGAATCTGGTTCGCTCGCGTCGTCGACGGACACATTCTGCCGAAAGCAGCCCCCGAGCTTGCCGATCAAGTTCCATCGCCTTGACACTTGCGGGGGAAGTCTGCTTTACTTCCCCTCCTTTGGCGGAGGCAACTCCGCTTTGGCCACCGTAGCTCAGTTGGTAGAGCAATGCTTTCGTAACGCTTCAAATTATTATCGACAATGTGAGTTCCACAGCCTAAAACGCAATGTTTCCTCACTTCTGGCCGAACATCAGAAACCATTATAAACCGGCCAAATAAATCCTTCCGGGTTGTCGCGACAACCGCTCAAACGCAGGAATTATCATCAGTGTCATTCCCGGTCAATGATCTCTGTCGGCTCCAAGGTTGATGCTCAGTGGGGCGGTCGAGTCGATGGCCTTCGTATGCAGGTCGATCTCGATTCCCGGTGACTCGCCCTCACTGATGTCGTGACTTCCGGGGGAGATGATCCAGGTCGATGGCCCCGAGTGTTCCTGCGAACTGTGAGCAGCACATCCTGCCCCTCGCTGATCGGCTCACAGAATCATCGATAGGGGGAGTGAGTGTCATCGAGTAGGCTCCGCATGTTCTGAGGGTTCAGGTAGGCGATGGATGATCGATCATGGATGATGCAAGCAGCGCGGTGTTGAGCCGTCGAGAGTTTCAAGGCTTGGCTGTCGGCTGGATTGCCGCCGCATCAGCGGGTTGTGGGACGTTGATGTATCCCGAACGTCGGGGGCAATCCCGGACGGGTGGTATTGATTGGACCGTGGCCGGGATGGATGCCATTGGGCTGGTTTTCTTCCTTGTCCCCGGCGTGATTGCGTTCGCGGTCGACTACCACAACGGATCGTTGTTCCTTCCTGAGGGGAGCGCATCGACCAGCGAGAAGAGGACTCTCCGAACGGTGAAGCTCTCCAGCCCTCACCCATCATTGGAAGAGATGGTAGCTGCCCTATCGATAGAGATGGGGGAGCAGCTGGCCCTTGATGCGGGATCGTTCATCACTCGAAAGATGGAATCGCTTGATGAGTTCTGGTCGACCGAACAAGCTCTCATCGCCGAATATCGCCGTGGAGATGTGATGCTGCGTTGCCAGTCGCCGGAGTGATCTCCGAACCGACAGTCAGACCGATCGGGGAGCAGGTCCAGGCCGGTCATGAGTCGTAGATGGCCCCGAGTGTTCAGGATTATCACCAGAACGCCGGAGAAGCTCGCCACGGGCTTTGGATTGGTTCCGAGTCTCTTGGCTCAAGGAAGTCGCCGCCGTGGTCAGTGTGCCCCATGTTGCTCGAATCAGGCAGGGTCAATGCTCCGCTCGATGGCAGGTCAGTTCCACCGAGTAGCACCAGAGCAGACACGGCTCGGCTTCACACTGCCTCGATGCTCACTCCGCTGTGATCGGCCTCAACTCCGGCGAGACGATCTTCACCCCATCCGTTACGATCCCTGAATCATGTGCGGACGCTACACCCTTCACACTCCAGAAAGCGAACTGGTCCAGGTCTTCGGACCGCAGATCACTCACGGAATCATTCCGTTTTTCCCCGCCTACACTCCTCGATTCAACATCGCCCCGACCCAGACTGTCCTGGCGATCCGGGCGCAGTCACACGACCAGGGCTTCGAAGTCGTGCCCATGCGATGGGGATTGATTCCCAGCTGGTCGAAGTCGCTCACCGGCCCCCCGCTGTTTAATGCGAGGTCGGAGACAGTCGCGGAGAAGCCGTCATTCCGAGCCGCATATCGTCGCCGTCGTTGTCTGATCCCTGCCGATGGGTTCTACGAATGGCAGGTCATCGGCCCGAAGCAAAAGCAGCCCCACTACATCACTGTTCGCACCGGCCAGCCGTTCGCGTTCGCTGGGTTGTGGGAGTCGTGGCAATCTCCAGACGGGTCGCGGGTCGAGTCGTGTACGATCTTGACCACAGCTGCGAATGAGTTCATGCAGCGCCTACACGACCGAATGCCGGTCATCCTTTCCCCGGATGAATACGCCCCGTGGCTCGACCCGGAGTTGACGGAGCCGGAACAGCTCTTGCCGATGCTCGACCAATACCCGGCGGATGGGATGACGGCTTACCCGGTATCGCCGCTGGTCGGATCGGTCAGGAATGACTCGCCGGAATTGATTCTCCGGCGCGAGTGACTCGACCGTTTATTGTCCCAGCCTCGACAAGTAGCCCTTGGCTCCGACCTGTAGAACCCGCGTCTCATATTCGAGCGTTTGTATCGTTCGTTCGCAGACTTCACAGCGGCGCTGTCTGCGTCGCGCCATGCCGTTGATGTGGACGATCAATCGCGACTGATGGCACTTCATGAGACCGCCGCAACCAGGCGTCTTGCAGGGTATCGTTTGCTTGATATGCGCTCGGTTGGCCATTCGATTGATCCTTGAAATGTCGGGGTCTAAATCAGTTCCATCGTGCCGCGTCACGAACATCTTTGGGCAGCTTGAGGACGGCCACGGCACGCGCCCAGATGGCCGGAATGTGTTCATCGCTGGCTTCGAAACACCACTCCGCCAGAGTGTGCTGGCCACGGTGTTCTTGGCAGGCGGCCACGATGCACAGCAACATCTGAGTTCTCATGGCTTCGAGTCTCGTGCCCGAGTGATCCGGTCCAGGAGTTCCGCCCGCATGGCTTCGAGGTTCTCGCTGGTGACTTGCTCGGGAGAGTGTTCCGAGATGCTCGGGACATGCCCGTACTCGCGACCAGAAGTGTTCACTTGGACCGCCACAGCTGGCCTCTCAGTGGGCTTGTCGATACAGCGAGACGGCCACTATGTCGGTGTCGATGTTGAGGGTTCATTGGCCATCGCGTGAAGCCTCTGAAGCTCTTCGCGGAATCGTTCCAACGGGGTCCGCATGACATCCGCAACGTCGGCCCCATGTTCGGATTCAAGCCTGCGGATGCCGTCACAGATGAGGCGAGCCATTCGCGATAGAAGCTCGCTGATCTCGCTGATGTCGACCAACGAGCCGTCAAGCTCTTCCAGCTGTGATTCGGAGAGCAGCGCCTTGGCCCGCAACCAGCGGTCTTTCCAGTCCTCGCCACCCGGTTCGACGATGGCATCGATCAGGGCAGCGTTCTCATTTTTTGGTCGCTTCGAAGCAAGGTATTCCATTCGCCACTGTGCGATAGCGCTCAAATCGTAGCCGCCGGTCGTCTTCTCCAGTGGACAACCACGAGCCAGCCAGCTTGACTTGAGCGTTTGCAGCGCGACCCCGAAGAACTCGGCAATCTCAGCTTGGCTCGATGCTCTCCAACGACGTGGTGTCAGTGGCACGGTCATTTTTTGATCTCCTTGGCAACAGAAAAGATGCGATGTAAAGCACCGTTGGGGGTGGCCTATTGACCGGAGAACCTAGACTGGCGGGGGGGTAGCTGGTCGGTTCTCAGCTGTGAAAAGTGACACGAGGCGCGGACTGCCGCATGATCGTTGACCTCGTGCCGTCCTGTTGCGAGAGCCAAGAAAGGGCAGTCTCTCGCAAGTTCGCTGGCAGGCACGATCACCGCACCTTGACGCCAGCCCGCTCACTCACTGATTCAACAATCGACAACCGCCTTGATGAGCGGGTCGAGTCTGTCATCGACGCGCCTCATCGAGACGTACTCGTCTTCGGTCATCGATCGGGCATAGGCAGGCTCGGCTCGATACTCGGCGACGTACTTCGCGTTCGGCCCGGTCAGTGTCGCCTGCGATCTCGGCTGATTGGCAAGGCGTGCCGCTCTCTCACGTTGGCCAGCCTCGCTGCGATCTCTCGGGACCACGGTTCCGACCAGATGGCCGTACTTCTCTTGGCTCGCCTTGGCAGCAGCGATCTCTCGCTCCTGATCTTCGCGACTCATTGGGGGTTGACTGCTCATTATTTGGGACTCCAAATCAGCTTCAGGCGGACGACTTCGAGGGCTTCAGATGCTGCCTTGAGGCGTTCATCCGCAGCAGTCAGCGCCTTCGCTGTCTGTCGAACTGCTCGCGACTGCTCAGCCCAGCTGCGAACGAAGTCGCGCTCGATGTCGTCGGCACCGACTGAGCCGGGACGG
The DNA here is from genome assembly GCA_031431195.1 of Planctomycetota bacterium. Classification (GTDB taxonomy): domain Bacteria; phylum Planctomycetota; class Planctomycetia; order Planctomycetales; family Planctomycetaceae; genus TH-plancto1. The sequence continues at coordinate 10,489 of JANPCU010000371.1, forward strand.
AACTCGATCACGTCGCCTTGGATGGCCCATAGCGTCCCGTTGACACCATTGAAGGCCGATGACACTTTGCCGATCAGCCTCCCCACCGTTGACGTTGCCCAGGGCAGTTCGTCGCCCTCGCTCAAGTGTGCAGGCTCACCGAACGGATGCGACCATGAGCTATCGCCCCGCGTCAGCTTGGTTCGCAGGTTGTCGAGAGCCTGAACCGCGTCCTGACTCGCCACTCGTGCGGTTTGCTGTGCCTGAATCGCGTCGCGTTTGAGTGACCGCGAGTCGCTGAACTGGCCCCGGAGTCCTGAGTCCTTGCAGGAGTTCGCCAACGCCTGCGGGGTCGAATTGAACAGGTCGTTATAGGCTCTCGCTTTGTGGGAGTATTCGAATTCGATGGCGTCCAGGTATCCCCTCGGTCGTTCGAATGCGTCCACGGCCCGATGTGCCTCATTGAGGCGCGCGGTCACTTCATCGAGTGCGGCCTTGATCGCGTCGCGGTCCTTCAGCCTCGAATGCAGTCCGGCCCGCGTCTGGCGATGTTCCGAGTTCGCATCCACTGGGGGCGGCGCTTGCTTGGTTTTGGTTGCAGTCGTCATCGTCGATCACCTTCTAAAGTCAGTTCGGTCTTGCAGCCCGCGAAACACTCACGAGCCAGTTTCTCACCAAGGACACATGCCCTCGATGGCGTCTCAGTTCCACCGCCATAACTCGTCGCCGCTCGGGACCACGGACTTCTTTCGCAGCACGGTCACATGCGGCGCTGCCATGTCCAGGCATCTCTCGCAAAGACTCCGCACCAGTGCCGGAGCGTTTGGAGACGCTCCCCAACAAAAGACGTTCATGGCTGTCGCTGGTCGATGGTCGCACAGCGAACACAATTCAATCGGCTCGGTTGTCATCGTCTAACCCCTTCGCCAGGTCGCACCAGATAGCCCGTGCTGCCACTCTGTTTGCGGGACGGGCTTTGCTCGCCAGTGAGAACAAACATTCCCCAGATGAAGCCTGTGAGCAGTGCCGACAGCAGCACAGCCAAGAGGGGAATCTTCGGTTCAGTGTTCGTGTGCCTCATGCTCGCTCTCTCTCTGGCTTCGGGGTTCTGGTTTCGCATCTGGTCGGTTTCCTTTCCGTAGGTCTCGAATTGTTCATCCATCTGCCCTGACTCACTGAGGCAGTGAGGTGCGTGGTGCGTGGCTCCCCCCTATAGGGAGATCCACGCACATCACTCCCCAGCCGCGTGGGAGTGCGTGGCCACGCACATCCACGCACATCCACGCACCTAGTCAAGAGGCACCGCCAATCGTCGGGTCGGGGTCCAGAATCGAGTGTTCGGGAACCGCTTGGAATCGTTGGCGGTCGTCCCGGTGGATGAATCCTTCCTGTAGCTTGCCGGTCGCTCGATGCTGACACTTCAGGATTGTCAGGTCCGCATCCATGTCGGAGATGGCGTCCCGGCAGAGTGTTTGCCCGATTGTCGTCCAGTCGCTTGCGGACAACCGCAACGCGGCTTCGATGGCCCGTCCAGACAGCGGAGTAGCAGACCGCTTCAGGATGCCGCTGATGACGTTGCGGGCGGAGTTCATCCGGGTTTCACGCTCGGCAATCTTCTTGGCTGTCCGCTCCTGATCCCTCAGTTCAAGTTGATCTTCGCGACTCCCCATCAGGTCGGTCTCAATCTCTCCGGTCGATTCCCGGTAACGAATGAGCAGCCGTCCACCGTGGCCACCTCGCCCCCCCCATGACATATTCAGGATGTGCCAGTCACTCGACTGCGGGTCGTACTCTTCCTCGCGGTTCACGATGATCCACTGACCACAAGCCGCTTGGAATCCGGTCCCAGTCCCAGAACCCATGTCGAGAACCTTGCCGACTTGCTTCGTCTCGCCCTTGGTCGTGTGGTGGGCAATCAGCAGCGTCCCCGGCATCACGGCATCGGCGATGGCTCGGATGCGCGGCCCGACCACTTCCAGGCGACTGAACTCCAGCCCGTCCGCCGCCAGATAAAACGGGTCCATCACGATCAGGTCCGGTCGATGCTTTTCGCACAGCCGCTTCAGGTCCAACAGGTCCGCTTCGCTGGCCACATGAGGCAGTACCCCGCAATGAATGTGGATGCTGTCGGCAACCGTGTCTGGATCAACTCCTGCCGCTTCGCAGGCACGTTGCAGCATTAACTTCGCTGCTTCCTCGGGAGTCTCGCCCAGCAGCAGCAGCACCCTTCGACGATTGCGACATGGGAACCGCCGAAGGAACATTCCCCCCGATGCAGCCGCGACTGCCAAGGCGATTATCAACGTCGTTTTGAGAGTCTTCGGGGGAGCAATCCAGAAGCAAGTTTCATGCTCACGAATGAACTCTCCCGCGATCCATTGGGATGGCGGGAATTCCTTGGCGAGCAAGTCGCCCAGGCTGATGGCCGGGAACTTCTCGCGAGTCGCTCGGGACTCACTCAAGCCACGAAAAGTGTTCTCCGCAGCTGTTACGATCTCGACCGCATCGGCCCCCGGTGTGAGTGCCTGTCGAGTGATCTCGCGACCGATCTCCGCAGTCCGTCGGCGCATGAAGTCGGCTTGCACCAGTCGTGCATAATACGTCGCGTTGTGTGAGTCAGATGGGGCTTCCATTGCCCGGAGCAGATCCCGCGTCGTGTGATCCGTCGCGTTCTCCAATCGCTCCATGCGGTCACGGATCAGCACCGCGTCGAAGGATGCGTACTCATTCCCATCGTCCGCCAGTGAGCAAATCGCCCGGTAGATGCTCCGGGTCGACTCTCCGTAGAACGCTCTCGGGTCGCTGATGACTCGCCGAACGCCATCGAGTTCAGCGCCGTCAAACATGACCGCTCCGAGAACGGCTTGCTCGTGGCTCGGATTGTGAGGTGGAACATCGACCGCCCCTTGACCGGCGGACACGTCACGAATCCGGTCGGAGTTCAACCCGAACGGAACTGATGAGTGATCGGCGTGCCCGTTCGCACTGGGGTTTATTTTAGCCATCCGTGTCGCCATAATTTATTCGCTCCTGCCGGAGTGTGACGAAGTGCCCGGCCTGCCAGCCGGATTTGAAAAGAGACTTAGCCCTCGACCGTCCTCAGCGCTCGAGGGCTTTGTCGTTTCTCGGGAAGTGGGCCCGGCGTCGAATAGTTGTCGTTGCGTTGAAGACGACTTCGGCCAGCGACCCGACCGCAGCCAAGTCTTGATCGTCGGCAGGTCCAAGCCCGTGTTTGCTGCGATGGCGTCCGCAGGTCGACCGAGGCTCTTGAGCAGCTCGGCATCCGCTCGTTGTGCCGGGGTCATCAGACGTACTCTCGGATGACGCCGATGGACCGCTTTCGTCGTGGTGTCGTCGGCTCCTTGGCCACGTTCTGACGAGCGAGCCGGAACGCGATCAGGTCCGCGTCAGTGACACGCCAGCGTGGCTTACGGGACCGGGGATTGGCTGATGCACAATGGGCAGTCAGCTCTCCCGCCTTGATCCAGAGCAGTACCGTCTCCGCGTGTACGCCCTCCAACTCGGCTACCTTATCGACTGTGTATGATCTCATCCTGTGTCCTCCGGTGCGTCAGCAATCCGAGTGATTGCCGTACAATAGGGGGCAGTGAGATTTCTTATTTGACAACCCGAATGCCGTAACCGGCTTCAGTGTCAGTCGATAAAACACTTCGCATGTTTCTTAAGCAAGAAATCCTTAAGAAATCGGCTTAGCAATCGTCGTCCGGTTGAATGGCTTGGAACTCGCTAGTTCGATTGTCATAGGACTCCTTGTAGTTCATGCGCTGTGAGGCAGTCGCACTCGCGATCTTCGTTTTCCAAGTTATCCAGTCTGGTTGTTTACTGAGCGTTGAAGGGGACATTCCAGCGACCCTTGCGCACTCCTTGCCGGTCGCTTCTGGTTTGGTAAGCAGATGCCCGATGGCAGCCATCGTGCCACGCCCCACTTCGTTTTGAGTGGCCCGCTTTGGGTGAGTCACGGGATCCGCTTTGTCATCGCGCTCGACCAGACCACGGACGATCCTGCGTCCTGTGGGGTCGATGGAAACCGCGTTCTCCGTGGACAGCCTTGCGAATCTGGTCTCCAGATCGGAAAGCTCATTGAACATTTCTTGGAATCGCGGGATCGGCCAATCCTGAACTCGCACCGTCGACAGGCTCGGGTTGTCGCACAAGAGCGTTGCGAATTTGACTCCCAGCTGCCTTGCACGTTTGATATCCGTGGTCAGAGTTTTGTCTGGCAGGTGTTCCACGGATCGCAATGCTGCATCGGCCTTTTCAGTGAGGTCTGATGATATCTTTCCCAGCCACTGGGAACCCAATGGCTCCGGATCGGGGTGTTCTGACCAACAGAGCAAGTCACACAGCGCGGACTTGAGAAACCAGAACGCGGTTGCTGGCTTTGCGGGATGAATGAGTGTCTTGGAAGTGGGGCCACTCAAAACCCCTACCGCGTCCGGGAGGATGCTGTCTGTTCGCTTGCCATTCAGATTCACTTCCGCAGTGGCCGTCAGATACCGGTCCCCTTCCTGTTCAACCAGCATCAAAAGACGACGGACCTCTTTCATGTTCACGGTTGCCAATTCATCCGCGTAATACTGGCGGAGATTGACTGGCATCAGCTTCCAGAGTTGACTGGCGAAATGCACCCAGTCCGCGTCCAACTCACTCCAGAACACAAGGCCGCGATAAGGCTTCGCATTCAGTGGAACGCCCTCGAATCCCATGTGGCCCAGGTCGTCGTGAAGTTTCTCCGCTGCCGATGAAGTCATCTCCCAGATTAAGCGAGTCGCTGCCATATGTGCCGTCTTCTCATGCTCCTCATCACCATTCAGAGACGACTTCCAGGCGGTGACGGTCCCGACATGTCCGAGTGACTTGGAGAGGTTATCCTCCAAAAGGGAGACAGCGCCCATGATGGGATAACGCAGCAACGTGGCTTCAAATAGCGACCGCCCCTCACGATCAGGAGCGAATGAGGCTTGCAGTTCACCCAATTGAATACCTGACAGCACCGACTTCAATGCCTTTGATGCGCGAGGCAGCAAATCGGGACATTGATTGAGAATCGCCTCAATGATTTCCATTCGTCTCGACTCCTGAAAAGTCGCATCCTGAAGATTGAAAACAGCTGGCCAGACGGTTTCAGGTTCCGTCGTTCGGTCGGGGAGCAACCCCCGGTCCTAGGTCAGCTGTGTCTCAGTTTACCAGCGGGTGAACGCCTTGCCGCCCATGAGCGGTCTGCCCCGCGCTGGGGGATCGTCGATCACTCGCTTGATGTCCGTCAGTCGCATGACCAGCCGCCCTTCATGCTCGTGTGCGGGGAGTCGCCCCGACTTGATCCAGTTCCGCAGCGTGGTCGAGTGGATGCCAGTGATCTGGACCGCTTCAGGCAAGGGGACGCAATCGAGTAGCTTCCGCACCTCTGGCGGGACGGTAGCCCACACGACGATACGCATGGCGGGGGGAATCGATCGGTGGAACCGGGTCAGGTCGAGCGCCTGTTGCACGTCGTAGAGTTCGGGCTTCAAGATCGCACCTTACCCTTCCGTGTCGGCTTCGTGGTCAACGGCTTCTCGACCAGAGGGACTTCCTCACCCGGCCCCGTCGATGTCGTCACGATGGCCCCATCTGCTCCGAACAACCACTGGTGAACGTGGTCAGTCACGGCGCGGAGTCTGGCGTCCTCAATGCGCTCACGGTAATGACCTGCCATGCTGGCGTCCGAATGCCCCATGAGTGAAGCCAGTGCAACAGCGTCACGGGCTTCGTCGCCAATCGTCGCGAACGTGTGACGCAGCCCGTAAAAGGCCCGGCCCCTCTGATAAAGAGCCGTTGTGCCCAGCAGTTTACGAAACGCTTTGGCAATCCCATCATCTGTGTGAGAGACGGTCGACCGAAGCCAAGTCGCTCCATGTTTTGTCAGGAACACCAGCCCCGCGTCAGACTCATTCGCGGCCTTCGGTCTCCGCTGAATCACATCAGCGATGGCGGCTTCCGTCTCCGGCCACAGTGGAGTGCGTCGGGGAACAGCTGTCTTCGGTCGAGGGAAGTCGAGCCAGCCAGCCTTGATGTTGGAATCCCGTAGTGTGGCAATGTCGGTGTTGCCGTACCCGCAATTGACCGCCAAGAGGATCATGGCTTTCATCGAAGTGGATGCAGCTTTGAGCAGCGTCTGGAGTTCGCTGGCTGCGAACAGCTTCAAGCCCCTCGCGTTGCGTTGCTCGCGTGCCTGTCGCTTCGTGGCCCCCTTGAAGTCGGGCCCCAGCTTGACCTGCACCTTGAGCAGGTCAGTTTCCCAGCCCCACTTGAAGATTGTGCGAGTCATCTGCACCAGCTTGTTCAGTCGACCGGAAGCGTACTTGCCCGCCCACTGGTCCCGAAGCCCGATGAAGTCGGCTGGACTGAGTGTCTCGACCGCCGTGGATCTCCCGAGATGTTCAATCAGGAACTTCGCACAGTTGCGATAGTCCACGAACATCTGGGGGGATAGGCTGCCGGATTCAACTTTGGCGTTCCGCTGATCCAGGAAGAGATTGACCAGTGAACTGACGTTGACGACAACCGACGACAACCGCCGGGGGATTCTTCCGGCTTGCAAATCATCGCGTTCGTCAAGATACTTCGCCAATGCCGCGTCGGGATCAGCCCAGACGCCGAAGAAATGCACCTTGCCCTTGATCTTCTTACACCATTGCCCGTTGGCGTGTGCTGTAAGTGGATACTCTGCATAGGGTTTCTTCGGTTTCAGAGTCGTTTCTCGTGGCATGTCTTGCGTCTCCTTGATTCGGTGTTCGGTTGTCGTCGTGGTTGTCGTCATCCTACCGCCGGGGTCAAGGGAATGCAAGATGTGAGGGTAAAACCTCACTCGCCACCGTAGCTCAGTTGGTAGAGCAATGCTTTCGTAAAGCATAGGTCGTCGGTTCGAGTCCGACTGGTGGCTCTTGTGCTGGAATAATCCCCCTCACGCGGCAAAACCGGACTCGATCCATGTCATCGGTTCCCGGTCGATCTTGGGGGAGGCCAATATAGACTCCACGCGGGACGGATTGAGGCGTACGACGGACGTCCTCGTCCGTCGCTCTGCGAGGCTTATCTCGTCGGACGGACGAGGACGTCCGTCCGACGAAATGTCTCAGTGCTCCCCGACAGAGGTAAAAGGCCCGATTTTTCGCCGCTGCGCAGCATGTGCAACCTCGCTGAGTTCGCGATGGAATCGCTGACTGCTATGATCCATTCTCGCTGATGGGTCGTCTGCAACTCACCAGCGGTGAACCAGGGTGGAGATGAAGCATGCGTTTGGCTATGGGGCTGTGGGCGTTGATGCTGGGGTTCTGTGGGGCTCTTCAGGCCAAAGATGCGGCTCCCGACTATGAGCAGGCGGTGGCTCCCATCCTGCAAAAATACTGTGCCGGTTGCCATAACCCAGATGACCACGAAGGCCAGTTCTCCGTGGAGTCATTCGATGCTCTGCAGCTGGGCGGCGAGCATGGGGCGGCGGTGCTGGCGGGTGATCCGGGGACGAGCCGGTTGATCCGCATGGTGAGCGGGGCGGCTGAGCCGAAAATGCCGCCCGAGGACAAGCCGCAGCTCTCCGCCGAGCAGATCGCGGTCCTCAAGGCGTGGGTCGCGGCCGGGGCCAAGGGACCAGCGGGGAAGGAACCGGACCGGACCAAATTGATGGTGCCGATGATTGCCGCGAAGCCAGGGCTGGCCGATCCTGTCACGGCGCTCGACTGGTCGACCGACGGGGAGTGGATCGCCGCCGCTCGGTTTGGGCGCGTGGAACTGCGATCGGCGAGTGACATTCAGACCACGAAGATGCTGGAGGGGCTGGCGGGAAAAGTCACGGCGCTGCACTTCCTCGCAGGCAGCCGTCTGGTGACCGCTTCGGGGATTCCTGGCCTGTACGGGCAGGCAACGATTTGGGATCTCCTTACCGGAAAACCGATCCGCGAGATTCGGGCGCACCGCGATGTCCTCTACGACGCCGAGTTGTCTCCGGACCAGACACTGCTCGCCACGTGCAGTTACGACCGCAAGATCATCCTGTGGAATGTTGCGTCCGGCGAACAGGTCCGCAGCTTGGACGGTCATACGGGACCGGTCTACGACATCGCCTTCAGCCCCGACGGGAAGAACCTCGTCAGTGCCAGCGCCGATGACACCTGCAAAGTGTGGCTGGTGGCGACCGGTGAGCGTCTCGACACGCTCATCCAACCGCTGAAGGAGGTCTACTCCGTCGCTTTCAACCCGGCGGGCGATCAGATCGCTGCCGTCGGGGCCGACAGCCGCATCCGCGTCTGGAAATTCCTCTCGCGCGACACCGCGATCATCAATCCGCAGATCATCGCCCGCTTCGCCCATGAGGCCCCCGTCACCCAGATGCGGTACAGCCCCGATGGCCGGTATGTCATCACCTGTGCCGAGGACCGGACCGTGAAGCTGTGGGACGCGAAGACGATGTCGGAGATCAAAGAGTACGGGCAGCAGAGCGACGTGGTGCAGGCGTTGGCCTTTGCCCCGGATGGGTCGAAGTTCGCGGTCGGTCGCGTCGATGGCACGATCGAGATTCTGGCGACCGTCCCCGTGCCGACTCCCGCAGCGGAAGAGGCCCCAATCGCCGCCGCCCCGATGGCTCCCGCGACGGCCCCGATGACGGAGACCGCCGAAGTCGAGCCGAACAACACCCCGGCGGAGGCAACCGCCATCACGATCCCGGCGACGTTAAAGGGGAGGATCCAGGGGAAGCCCAACGGCCAGCCCGACAGCGACCTCTACAAGTTCACCGCCAAAGCCGGGCAGGAGTGGGTGATCGAGGTCAACGCGGCCCGGTCGAAGTCTCCGCTTGATTCGATCATCGATGTCCTCGACATCAATGGCCAGCCGGTCGAGCGGGTCGTGCTGCAAGCGACGCGCGACTCGTACTTCACATTTCGGGGCAAGAACGGGGACGAAGTCGGTGACTTCCGCGTCTTCAACTGGGAGGAGATGGAACTTAACGAGTACCTCTATTCCAATGGCGAGGTCGTGAAACTGTGGCTCGCTCCGCGCGGGCCCGACTCGGGTTTCACGGTTTATCCCGGAGAAGGAAATCGGCACGGGCACTTCGATACCACGCCGGTGACGCACGCTCTGGGCGAGCCATGTTATATCGTCGAGCCGCACGCCCCCGGCACCGAGATCGTGCCGAATGGTCTGCCGGTGTTTCGGCTTAACTTCCAAAACGACGACAGCGCCCGGCGCGATCTGGGGGCCGATTCGAAGTTGACGTTCACCGCTCCGCAAGACGGCGAGTACCTCGTACGGATTCGCGACGTGCGCGGGCACGAGAGCGACAAGCACACCTATCAAGTGGTGATTCGCCCTCGGCAACCCGACTTCGCCGTCACGCTGCAAACAAAAGACCCCACTGTCAATGCAGGGAGTGCCAAAGAGTTCCGGTTGAGCGTCAGTCGCCAGGACGACTACGCGGGGCCGGTACGGATCGACCTCACCGGACTCCCGCCCGGCTACACCGCGACAACGCCGCTGACGATCCAGATGGGACAGAACGATACCTTCGGGGTACTCACCGCTGCTGCCGATGCTCTGGCCCTGACGCCCGAGAATGCGAAGGCTTCTAAGCTCACCGCGACGGCCACGATCAATGGCCAGGAGGTCACGCACGATGTCAACAACTTCGGCGAAATCAAACGGGCCGAGGCCGCCAAAGTGACACTCAAAATCGTCGCCGCCGACACCGGAGCCCAGCTGCTCGTTCCAGCAGATGGCAGCCCCGCCCAAGTCGATATCGAGCCAGGCCAGACAATCATGCTGAAGGTCGTCGTCGATCGGAAGGGGTACGAGGGCAACGTCCCATTCGGCAACGAAGGCTCGGGCCGCAACCTGCCGCACGGGCTGATTGTCGATAACATCGGCCTCAACGGGCTGCTCATTCTGGAGAAGCAGACTGAGCGGAACTTCTTCATCTCCGCTGCGAAATGGGTGCCGGAGCAGGAGCGTCTGTTCCACCTCAAGACCGATGTCGAGGGCGGGCAAGCAGCCGCTCCGGTGCGGATTCGGGTCAGACGCAGCGGCGCGGTGGCTGGTCAATGAGCAAAGCCCAGTGGTGGCAACCACTGGGCTTTTTCGTTTCAGCCAGCAATCAATCTACTTCACCACGCGGAGTTGAGCGGGACTGTTGATCTCGACCTGTGGCAGCTCTTTGTACAGACTGACCTCTCCCTCGACGATGAGCGTCTGGCCGGTGTAAAGGGCTTCGATCTCCTTCGCGGACAGCTTCCATTTCCGGAAGTTGCGGTCGTAAATTACTGCCTTGGTGCAGGACTTAAAGTCCTCGCCGAGGTTGAGAATCACGGGGTTGCCCCCCTTCGGGATGTAGACCGAGTGGACCTTGCCCAGGACGGTCACATCTTGGCCGTCGCTGGCGATGAGCTGGGCGGTGTCCTCCGCCGGGACCGCCATAAGCTTCTCAGCATCGGCAGCTGAGATCGTCGCCGGGACCACGACTTTCTCTGTCGCCGCTCCAGACTGGCCGGTGGTCTTGTTCTCGGATTCAAACTTGTCGTCCAGTGCGGGGGTGATGTCTCCGCAGAGGAGAGTCAGGCAGAGCAGGGCGGTTTTCATGGGAGGCTCCGGGGGGAGAAGGCGTGTGGCCTGTGGCTGATGGCGTATGGCCAGAGGGCTGATGGGGGAGCGGCGTGCAACGAGGCATGTCTGGCCATCAGCCATTCGCCACAAGCCACAAGCCTCTCCCCCTACTGATCGACCGGCTTGGGTTCGGCCTTCGGGGCCTCCTTCAACACCGGCGGCGGTGTCGGCTTGTGGCGTTCGCCCGTGATGGTGAACACGTCGCCGCGCTTCGGAGCGACGGCATCGAGCCCCATCTGTTTGGCACACTCAGCCATCCCTTGCGAGCTGTCGGGCTCGCCGTGAACCACGAACACCTGGCCGACTTGCTCAAATTTGTGGAGCCAATTCAGGATCTGCTCGCCACGGGCATGGGAGCTGAAACTCGATTGCTTGGAGACTTCACAAGCGACATGGATGGGCCGCATCTCGCGCGTGTAACCCTGCGGTCCCGGCTCTTCCCAGGGGATCTCGAGGTCGCGTTTGCCATCCAGCAGCTGCTTCCCGACGCTGCCGGGAGCCTGGTATCCGACGATGAAGACGGCGTTTTTCGGGTCATTCGCCATCAGGAACAAATGCTTGGGGGCACTGGCGTGGTCGAGCATCCCACTGGTGGAGATGTAGACCGCGGGGCCGTCTTCGTGTGATTTCAGAGACTGATCGGCCCGGACCTCGCGATACTTGCCGTGGTAGAAGAGCGTGCCTTTGTTCTGCTGGAGAGTGTTGACCGCCGCCGCATCGAAATAGCGGTCGTATTTGTCGTAAGTGGCTGAGATCGTATGTGCCGACCCGGAGTCGGAATAGATCGGCAGATTGCGGTTGAGGAGCCCCTGCTTCACCATCTCGTGCAGCGTATAGACCAGGCACTGCGTTTTGTGCATCGCGAACGTCGGGATCAGCACACTGCCGCCGCGCTGGGTGACCTCGCGAATTCGCTGACCGAACGCCTCATACGAAACGTCTTCCAGGGGCACCGGACCGTAGGTGGATTCGAACAGCACCGCGTCGGCTCCGAAGTGCTGCGTCGGCTGGCACAGGATCGGCGTATGCGTCGGGCCCATGTCGCCGCTGAACAACAGCTTCATCCCATCGATCCAGACCTCGACCATCGACGAGCCGAGGATGTGACCGGCATCGGTGTACCGGAACGTCATCCCGTCTTTCTCGATCTTCTCGTTGTACGGCACGGTCTCGACCAACCCCAGCAGTCCCTTCACATCCTTGGCCGTGAAGAGCGGACCGGCCTCGTCGTCCTTGCCGAGTGTCGCCGACAGATCGAGCATGGTCTTCGACAGATCCCGCGTCGCATCCGTGCAGTAGACCGGGCCGCGAAAGCCCTTCGCATAGAGGAACGGCAGTCGTCCGTTGTGATCCGTGTGAGCATGAGTCAGGAACAGGGCCTTGACCTGCTGAGGGTCGAAGGGGAGTTCGCGATTCTCCTTGTCGGAGTCTCCAATATCACCCATGAACAGCCCGCAGTCGACGAGGTACAGCCCCTGCGAACACTCCAGCAGATGGCAGGAGCCGGAGACCTGTTGCGTCGAACCGTAGAAGCGAATCTTGGGGCCACCACTCGCGGCCGCATACAGCGGGTTCAGCCCGACCAGTCCTGCTAGCGCGCCAGCAGCTGTGGATTGAGAGAGGAACTGACGGCGAGTGGTCATGGGAGCATCCTGGGTCAGCGAGCATTCAGCCTGTGTGCAGCCAGCTCAATCGATCGAAGGACATCACGCTACCAGAGGGGAACGTCGATCACTATGAACGAACGGGAATAGACATCGATTCTTGATAATCTTGATCGAGACTTCGCAGAACGGTGGGTCGCTCGATCAACTCGGCTTGCCAAACTTCGCGGCCCGCTTGTCGCGAAACGCGGCGATGCCTTCTTGAGCATCCGGCAGTTCCAGGCAGCGGATGTATCCCGCGGTGTCGGCGAGGTACGCCTGTTTGGGAGTGGTCCCCTCGTCGGCGTGGATCAGGCGCTTGGTTTCTCGCAGAGCCTCGGCGGGCAGGGCGAGCAGTTGGGCGGCGAGTTCCTTCGCAGCGGGAAGCACGCGATTGGCGGGCACGACTTCGTGGACGAGCCCGTACGCCAAGCCTTGCGAGGCCGTGATCTGCCGACCGGTCAGGCAGAGATCGAGAGCCCGGGCCTTGCCGACGAGGGCCGTCAGCTGGGCCAGGCCGTAGCCGGGGGGCCAGCCGAGCTTGATCTCGGGCATGCCGAGGTGGGCCCCGTGAGCGGCGATGCGGAAGTCGCACGAATACGCGGCCACGCAGCCGCCGCCGAGAGCGGGGCCTTGCAATGCGGCGATGAAGATCTGTGGCAGGCGTTCCCAGGCGAGGTACATTCGGGCCTGGCGATGGCTCAGGTCGCGGGCGGCTTCGAGGGTGAGTGTACCAACCTCGGGCACATCATCCCCCGCGCAGAAGGCCGCTCCCGCTCCGGTGACGATCACGACGCGAATCTCGCGATGCCCGGCCAGCCAGCTGTTGATCTGCTCCCAGTCCGCTGTCATCTGCACATTGACGGCATTGAGCTTTTGCGGACGATTGAGCGTGACGGTCGCGATGGCCCCGCTGACCGACACGAGCAAGGTGGCCAGCTTCGGCAGCTCGCCGGTGTGAGGCGGGACATCGATCGGGAGCAGGGCAGCCTCCGGGAGTTTCGTCGCCTTCTCCTTCAGGCGGGCGGCGAACTTCTCGACCCCGATGATCGCTCGGCGGTGGGTGCCACGCCCGATCAGATCGATCCCGTCGCGGGCAGTCACCTCGAAGTCGACCAGTTTGCCCTCGACAGCTGTCACGCGAGCCTCCGCCGAGACGATGGCTCCGAGTGGAGTGGCTGCCAAGTGTTCGATGTGAACAGTGACGCCGACGGACTCTTCGCCCACATCGAGAAAGGGCCGCAACAGATCGCGAGCGGCATGCTCCATCAGATTGATCATCGCCGGAGTCGAAAACACCACAGCCCCTCGCTGCTGGTTGGCGGCGAGGTGGATGGAGTTCTCAGGCGTGGCCTGCCCCTGGAGAGTGGCAGTCAAGCCGGGTATCAATCCGGAACGCATGCGAGGGGCTTATGGAGGCGGATGGCGGATGGCCAGCAGGGATCCCCTCTGGCCATCCGCCATCAGCCAATCGCCATCCGCCAAACACGAATGGCCGATCCTCTTCCTGGCGGAGAGAACCGGCCACGCAGTCTCATTGTCTCAAGTCGAAAGACTAGAAATCGCCGTCAGCGGGCTCTTCGTCTTCCTCGAGGTCGTCGTCTTCCTCGTCGTCATCATCGAAGTCGCCATCGTCATCGAAGTCGTCGTCATCGTCGAATTCATCTTCATCCAGATCGTCGTCTTCGAGTTCATCGTCTTCGAGTTCGTCATCGTCGAACTCGTCGTCTTCGTCATCATCGACTTCGTCGTCATCCAGTTCCTCTTCTTCGTCATCCCGCATCAGGGCATCAAACGAAGTGACTCCGGTCAGGGCCGCCTGTCCGAGCCAAGTCGGGCTGTGAGGAACAGTCATCAGGTCATCGGTCAGGGTCAACATGGGCTCTCACCTTGAGCAGAAACAATCAGTTGGGCACCACAGCTGATGAGGTGCTCGACCCCCATCAGCCACTGGCAAACTCATCCCCATTGGAGGAGTTCACACGATTTATGCTGCGTTCGTTATCGGATTCTGGCGGTGCTGTCAAGTAACGTCCGAGAGACGGAACTCGAATTCACAGACAACCTTCCGACGCGGGAATGATCGGAATGCGTTGCGACAGACATGAAGAGAAAAATCGTTTTCCCGCGAGAGTGACCAAATGCGAGGGTTTCCGCTGTAAAAATGCGACCTCGAACCGGCGCGGACTCGTGACCCGGGCAGTGCCGAGGTGTGACTCATCGAAGAAAACGTGGCAGCTGGCCCCGCCCGGCATCACCTGCAGATTGCCCTCAATTGGCTGTCAGACATCACAACTATCCGGCGATAAGTCGAACATGGTCTTCTGTTGAGGAACAGAGCTTTCCGGATTCGTCGTTTTTTCGACGGGAAGGGCCTGAAACACTGGGGTTTTCTCGAACCGGGTGAGGCTGAGAATTTGCAAAATATCGGACAGGCTGCGGTTGATCTTCAGCTCGCGCTTCAAGATAGCCACGAGGACATCGGTGCTGATCGCGATCCAGACCTGGGTCTTCACGGCGTTCTCGCTGGTGCCGAAGTAGGCTTTGATCCGCAGGTTCTGCTTGATCCATTTAGACTTCACGCGGGACGGATTGAGGCGTACGACGGACGTCCTCGTCCGTCGCTCAGCGAGGCTTTCCTCATGGACGGACGAGGACGTCCGTCCCACGAAATGTCTCAGTGCTCCCCGCGAGAAGTATAAAGAATGGTTCGATCTGCCAACGGGACTTGTACAACCCGGCCACAGTCGCGGACGACTGGTTCTTGACAAAGATTTGATACGGTCGGGGCGTCTATTGACCCCCTTTTGATGCGACACCTGCTTTAATCCTGATGCTCACATCGCTTAAGGACGTCGCCCAGTGAGGGGTGTACGGAGTTGACGCGAGGTGTGCGGATACAAACGCATCGTCGATGATTCCCGGAGTCAGGTGACCTCAGACGCTCATTAGTGAGGCTTCGCCTCTATGGCGTGTGAGTTGCGTACAGCGGTCTGTGCGAGTTGTCATTTCCGGTGCATTCACCAGGACAGTCGAGAAGGAACCACCCATGGACATCGTGTGGATTGTGGCGGGACTCGCCTTTTTCGGGGGCTGCTGTGGGCTGGTCAGCCTCTTCGGCAACCTGCGTGTGGAGGATTAAATATGGACTGGACAATGTGGCTGGCGATCTTGATTGCAGTGGGGCTGGTCGTGTACCTGGCTGCCGCTCTGCTCATTCCGGAGAAGTTCTCATGACGATGAACAACCTCATCCAAATCGTGTTGTACTTGGGGGTGCTGCTGGCGTGCGTGAAGCCGTTGGGCCTGTTCATGGCCCGGGTGTACGAGGGCCGGACACGTCTTCCACAACGCATACTCGGACCGCTGGAACGTCTGCTGTATCGAATCAGCGGGATTGACCCGCAGGCCGAGATGACCTGGCGGCAGTACGCGATAGCGATGCTGGCCTTCAGTCTGGTGAGTTTCCTGGCGACTTACGCCTTGCAACGTCTGCAAGGGGTGTTGCCACTGAATCCCGAGGGGTTGTCCGCTGTGTCGCCCGACTCGTCGTTCAACACGGCGGTCAGCTTCATGACGAACACGAACTGGCAAGGCTACGGCGGCGAAACCACGATGAGCTATCTCACGCAGATGCTCGTACTCACCGTGCAGAACTTCGTGTCCGCTGCTGTCGGTATGGCCGTGTTGGTGGCGCTGATTCGAGGCTTCACGCGACACACGACGGACACGATCGGCAACTTCTGGGTCGATCTCGTGCGAGGCACGCTGTACGTTCTACTCCCACTGTCGCTCGTGTTGGCAGTGGCGCTGGTCTCGCAAGGAGTGGTGCAGACATTCCAGCCGTACCAGGAGGTCACACTCCTGGAGCCGACTGTGGATGTTGATGGTAAACCCGTGACGACACAGCGGATCGCCGTCGGTCCGGCTGCCTCGCAGGTGGCCATCAAGCAACTCGGGACGAATGGCGGCGGGTTCTTCAATGTGAACTCGGCCCATCCATTGGAGAACCCGACACCACTGTCGAACTTCCTGCAAATGTTGTCGATCCTGTTGATCCCTGCGGCACTGTGTTACACGTTTGGCGAGTTGATCGGAGACCGTCGACAAGGTTGGGCGGTGCTGGCCGCCATGTCGGTGGTGTTCATTCCGCTGGTGTTTGGAGTGGTCGCCGCCGAGCAAGCTGGGAATCCTGAGTTCTCGAAGCTTGGGATCGATCAGATGGCCAGTGCCACTCATTCCGGTGGGAACATGGAGGGCAAAGAAGTCCGCTTCGGCATCGCCAATTCAGGCATCTGGGCGGCGGCGACGACGGCGGCCTCCAACGGCTCTGTCAACTCGATGCACGATTCCTTCACTCCGCTGGGAGGGCTCATCCCGCTGTGGCTAATGCAATTGGGTGAGGTGATTGGCGGGGGAGCAGGCTCTGGCCTGTACGGGATGCTGATGCACGCCATCGTCGCAGTGTTCATTGCCGGGTTGATGGTGGGGCGTACTCCGGAGTACCTCGGGAAGAAGATCGGGGCCTTTGAGATGAAGATGGCTGCGCTCGCGATTCTGCTGCCCTGTGCGATGGTGTTGGTGGGAACCGCCGTCGCCGTGCTGACCGAGTCGGGACGGGCCACGATCTATAATCCGGGTCCGCATGGATTCAGTGAGGTCCTCTATGCCCTGTCGTCAGCATCGAACAACAACGGAAGCGCGTTTGCTGGCCTCGGAGCGAACAACCCTTTCTATAACGGCCTGTTGGGGCTGGCGATGTTCGTCGGTCGGTTCTGGGTCATTCTGCCCGTCCTGGCGATCGCGGGTTCACTCGCGGCCAAGAAGAAGGTGCCGGTCGGAGTGGGCACACTGCCTACTCACACCCCGCTGTTCGTAGGGATGCTGGTCTGTGTCGTGATTGTCGTGGGAGCGTTGAGCTTCTTTCCGGCGCTGGCCCTCGGGCCGATCGTGGAACATCTGCTGCTCACCGCAAACTGAAGAGGAGTCATGCAACATGAGTAAGACCAAATCGAATCTGTTGGATCCCAAGATCCTGGGCGAAGCCATCCTGGCCTCGTTCCGGAAACTGGACCCCCGCGTCCAGCTACGCAATCCGGTGATGTTTGCCGTGTACTTGGGAAGCATCCTGACCACGGTGCTGTGGGTCGAATCACTCGGACGGGTCACATCGGGTGAGTCGTCGGGCTTCATCTTGGGAGTCACCGTGTGGCTGTGGTTTACCGTGCTGTTTGCCAACTTTGCGGAGGCGATTGCCGAAGGTCATGGCAAAGCGCAAGCCGACTCATTGCGGAAGTCGAGAACGTCCGTCTCGGCCAACAAGCTTACCGACATGGGCACGCGTACTACGGTCGTGGTGGCCGCTCCCGATTTATTGGTGGGGGATCATGTGATCGTCAAAGCGGGTGAAACGATCCCCGCAGACGGTGACGTGGTCGAGGGCGTGGCGTCGGTCGATGAAAGTGCGATCACGGGAGAGAGTGCTCCCGTGGTCCGCGAGAGTGGTGGCGATCGCAGTGCCGTCACTGGCGGCACGCGAGTGATCTCGGACTGGCTGGTCATTCGCGTTTCGACACTCCCGGGTCAAAGCTTTATCGATCGCATGATTGCGATGGTGGAAGGAGCCCAGCGACAGAAGACACCCAATGAAATCGCTCTCGCGATTCTGCTGGCCGCTTTGACGTTGATCTTTCTGCTGGTCGTGGCCACGTTATTGCCGTTTTCGATCTTCAGTGTGAAGGCGTCGGGACAAGGTCAACCAATCAGCCTGACGGTTCTGGTGGCGCTGTTTGTCTGTCTGGCACCGACCACGATTGGGGCCTTGCTCTCTGCCATCGGGATCGCGGGCATGAATCGCCTGAGCCAAGCCAACGTCATCGCCATGTCGGGACGCGCAGTCGAAGCGGCTGGCGATATTGATGTCCTGCTTCTCGACAAGACCGGCACGATTACGTTAGGGAATCGCCAAGCCGCGAGCTTCGTCCCTGCCGAAGGAGTGACCGAGAAGGAACTGGCCGAATCCGCACATCTGGCGTCCCTGGCCGACGAGACCGCAGAGGGGCGGAGCATTGCCGTCCTGGCTAAAAATCGCTTCGGCTTGCGGGGACGCGACCTGGAACAGATCAAGCCGCACTTCGTTCCCTTCTCCGCTCGCACGCGCATGAGCGGTGTCAGCCTGGACGGCCACGAGATTCGCAAAGGGGCCGCTGATTCCGTGGAGACCCACGTGCGCGGGCTGGGTGGGTTTCTCCCCGATTCGGTGAGAGCTGCCGTTCAGCGGATCGCGAAATCGGGCGGCACGCCGCTCGTTGTCAGTCGCGATGCGCAAGTCTTGGGAGTCATCGAGCTGAAAGACATCGTGAAGGGGGGGATTAAAGAGCGTTTTGTGGAACTGCGGCAGATGGGGATCAAGACCGTGATGATCACAGGGGACAACCCCCTGACCGCTGCCGCCATCGCTGCTGAGGCGGGGGTTGATGATTTCCTGGCTGAGGCGACCCCGGAAGCCAAACTCTCGCTCATCCGCGAATATCAGAAGGGTGGACGTTTGGTCGCCATGACGGGGGACGGTACGAACGATGCCCCTGCTCTGGCTCAAGCCGACGTGGCGGTGGCCATGAACAGCGGGACGCAGGCCGCGAAGGAAGCCGGGAATATGGTCGACCTCGACTCGAACCCGACCAAGTTGATCGAGATCGTCAACATCGGCAAGCAACTGCTCATGACGCGCGGCTCGCTCACGACGTTCAGCATCGCCAACGATGTCGCGAAGTATTTCGCGATCCTGCCCGCCGCCTTCGCGGCGACTTATCCCTCGCTCAAGGCACTCGATCTGATGCGACTCACCTCGCCGTCCAGTGCGATTATGTCGGCAGTGATCTTCAACGCGCTGATCATCATCGCGCTGGTTCCGCTGGCCTTGAAGGGCGTGTCTTATCGCCCCGTAGGAGCGGCACAGCTCTTGCGAAACAACCTGCTGGTGTATGGCCTGGGCGGACTCGTGGTCCCCTTCATTGGTATCAAGGCCATCGACCTGCTGCTGTCGGTCACGGGGCTGGCATAACCCCGTGGCATGGGCGTCCCGCCCATGCCTGTCATCAAAATTCACGGGCGAGACGCTCGTGCCACAGGAGTACAACCATGTTTCAACCTTTTCGCATTGCGACCACACTGCTACTTTCGCTGACGATCCTGACGGGAGTCATCTACCCGGCGGTCGTCACCGCCATCGCCCAGGTGGCATTTCCGCACCGCGCCAACGGCAGCCTCATGCACTCGGGTGAAAAGGCCGTGGGATCGGAACTCATCGGGCAGTCATTCACGAAGCCGGAATTCTTCTGGGGACGACTCTCGGCGACGGGCCCTGTCCCCTACAACGCAGCTGCGTCGAGTGGTTCCAACTACGGGCCGATGAATCCGGCGTTGAAGGCGGCCGTTGAAGCTCGCATCGCCGCACTGAGTCAGGCCGGTTCGTCGTCGACCAACATTCCTATCGACCTGGTCACCGCATCGGGCAGTGGCCTCGATCCGCACATCAGCCCCGCCGCCGCTGAGTTTCAGGTGCAGCGCGTGGCTCGCGCGCGATCCCTGTCTGAGGACGCCATCCGCCAGTTGGTTCTCAAACATACCCATTCCCGCCAACTCGGCGTGCTGGGGGAACCCGTGGTGAATGTACTCTCGTTAAACTGGGAGCTCGCCCAGGAGTAGATGTTACCTGCTCCCCTTTCCCCGAACCGTTAAGCCCGGAGCATGACATCATGCCTCAAACCACAACCTGTCCTGGATGTCATCTCAAGAGTGAGGTCGATGATGCCTCGATCGGGCGGTTCATCCGCTGCGAACAGTGTCGTTGCCTGTACTATGTGGTCGTTCCACCGCTGGGCGAACTGCGGAATGAGTTGCAGTCGGTTGCCGCGACGAGTTCGGTCTCTGGATCGAATGACACGAGTTCTTCCTATCGACGACCGCAAACGGAGTCCGAAGTCCTGCGGAGTCGAGTTCAGCGATTGACGGCTTTGATTGTGCTGAACCTCTTGATCAGCTTAATCGTACTCGTGTTGGTCGTGCGTCCATTTCTGAGTTGAGATCGAAGGAGGAGTTCACACTTGCCCGACATTCGCCCCAATGCGGATCACTTATTGGCTCAAGTCCAAGCCGAAGAAGCGAACGCGAAACGTGGCTCACTGAAGATTTTCTTCGGTTACGCTGCCGGAGTGGGTAAGACATACGCCATGCTGGAGAATGCGCGGCGGTTGCAGGCGAGTGGTCGCGAGGTGGTCATCGGTTACGTCGAACCGCATGCCCGCCCGGAGACCCAAGCCCTCGTCGCGGGACTGGACGCATTGCCCCCGAAAGAACTCGCCTACCGGAACGTTACGCTGCGTGAGTTCGATGTCGACGCCGCCTTACAGCGACATCCCGACCTGCTGCTCGTCGATGAGTTGGCTCATACCAACGCCGAGGGGAGCCGCCACGCCAAGCGCTGGCAGGACATCCAGGAATTATTGGATGCCGGGATCAATGTCTGGACCACGCTCAATGTCCAGCACATCGAAAGCCTCAATGATGTGATTGGTCAGATCACAAATATCCGCGTGCTGGAGACTGTCCCGGACAACATCTTTGAGGCTGCGGACGAACTGGAGCTGGTTGACCTGCCTCCGGAAGAGTTACTCGCTCGGCTCCAGGCGGGCAAGGTGTATCTCACTGAACAAGCTCAGCGAGCCATTCAAAGCTTCTTCCAGAAATCGAACCTGAACGCGCTGCGGGAACTCTCGTTAAGGCAAGCGGCGTGGAGGATTCACACCGATGTTGAGTCCGCCCGCAGTCAACGAGCCACTGTCTTGCAGCCGTGGGCCACAGCAGATCGACTGCTCGTGTGCGTGGGGCCGAGCCCGACGACCGCGCGAGTGATCCGCACGGCCCGGCGCATGGCGACGGCCCTGGATGCCCCGTGGCTGGCGGTGTCTGTGGATGTGCCGGGCCAGAATCCTAGTGAACAGATTAAGTCACGCATGGCCGAACATTTCCGGCTGGCCGAGCGACTGGGGGCCGAGACCGTCACGTTGCCCGGACAAGATGTAGCCACCACAATTCTCGAATTCGCCCGGTCACGCAACGTCACCAAGATCCTGATTGGCAAGACCAACGACAATCGCTGGAAGCGACTGATTTTCGGGACGGTCGTCGATGACGTGTTGGAGCACAGCGGCGGGATTGATGTCTACGTCATTCATGGCGAGGCGGAGGTGGCTTCTGTGGACCGCCCTGTGCCCTCGACTCGCCGCACTGACTGGCTTGCCTATGGCTGCTCTGCCGCAATCGTCGCGGGAACCGGGCTAGTCGCGGCCGCTTTTCAGCAACTGCACTGGGCTGACTCGGAAGCCAATACCGTCATGTTGTTACTGGCTGGCTTGGCGTGGGCCGCTTTTCGATATGATCGCGGGCCTGCCATCTTGGCGAGTGTGTTGGCGGTCCTGGTATTCGACTATTGCTTCGTTCTCCCGTACTACTCGTTCTCCGTCACTGACACGAGATACCTGGTGACGTTTGTGGTCATGCTCTCCATGGGATTGCTCATCAGCACGCTCGCCTCCAGGTTGAAAATCCAAATCGAGAACACTCGACAACGAGAGCAACGCACGGCCGCTCTATACCAGTTGGGCAAACAACTCAGTTCTCTGTACGGCAAGGCGTTTCTCGCTTCGGCAGCCGGGAAGACGGTGGGAGAAATGTTTCACGGCGAGGTGGTGATCTATCTGCGCGGGCAACCCAAGGCATTGGACTTGGTGTTTGGACACGAGACCACCATCGCCCAACATCCCGTGAGTGAACCCGCAGCGCATTGGGTCGCGGAACACGATCAAATCGCTGGGGCGGGGACCGATACACTGCCCAACGCCATCGGATTGTTTCTGCCCTTGGTCGGATCGCAGAGGACGTTCGGCACGATGGCCGTGCGCGTGGCGGATGCCGAGCAGTTGCTCGAACCCGATCAGCGCCGACTCTTGGAGGCTTGCGCCAATCAATTGGCACTGGCGCTGGAGCGTGATCAACTGGCGATCGATGCGGCCGATGCACAAGTGAAAGCCGAAGCCGAGCAGGTCCGCAATTGCCTGCTCAGCAGTGTGTCGCACGACCTGAAGACTCCTCTTGCGGCCATTGCTGGAGCCAGCAGCAGTTTGCTGGAGTCTGCTTCACTCGACGAAGCGACTCGTCGCCAGTTGCTCGAAACCGTGGCGGAAGAGGCCACCCGGCTCAACCGACTCCTGGAGAACATTCTCCAGATGTCGAAGCTCGACGCCGGGGCCGCAGCACCCAACAAACAATGGCACGTCCTGGAGGAGATTGTGGGGTCGGCTCTGCATCGCACGCGACACGAGTTGCAATCCCATCCGGTGGATGTGCGACTCTCCCACGATCTGCCCCTGCTGGAGGTTGACGGGCTGCTGCTGGAACAAGTCTTTGTCAATCTCTTGGAGAACGCCGCTCGTTACACTCCTCCCGACTCGCACATCCACATCAGTGCTGCCGTGGACGACAAGTGTGTCAGAATCTCCGTCGCTGACAATGGGCCGGGTGTGCCTCCCGCATCGCTGGAACGCATCTTCGAGAGATTCTATCGTGCGTCTCCGACAGCCGATGGAGGCCGCGGCAGTGGCCTCGGATTGGCCATCAGCCGAGCCATCGTTCAGGCTCACGGAGGCCACATCACCGCTTCGAATCGTCCCGGCGAAGGGGCCGAGTTCGTGATTCGCCTGCCGTTACCGAAGGATGCTCCGCAGGTCGATTTGGATTGAGCGGATGTGAGAAAGTTCGAAAGCATATGGCAGGCGATCATCTGATTCTGATCATCGAAGACGAGCAACCGATCCGGCGGTTCTTGCGAGCATCACTGACAAACGAGGGCTACCGGGTCAACGAGGCTGTGACGGGCACAGAAGGCTTGCGCATGGCCGCCAGCCAGCCTCCCGATTTAGTGATCCTCGACCTCGGTCTGCCCGACCTCGACGGACAGGAAGTGCTGAAGCGACTGCGGGAATGGTTTACAGGGCCGATCATCATCCTGTCGGCTCGGGATCAGGAAGGCCAGAAGATCGAGGCCCTCGACCACGGGGCTGACGACTATGTGACCAAACCATTCGGCGTCGGCGAACTTCAGGCCCGCTTGCGTACCGTGCTGCGACATGCCTACCGAGTCGGTCCCGAATCGACCGTAACGACCATCGGTGATCTGCGTGTGGATCTGGCAGCGCGAATGGTCTATCGACGGGACGAAGCGGTCCATCTGACACCGCTGGAATACAAGCTCCTCGTCGCGATGCTCAAGCACACGGGCAAAGTCCTGACCCACCGCCATCTGCTCCGAGAAGTCTGGGGGCCACAGGACTCTCAAGAAAATCACTACCTGCGCGTCTTCGTCGCCAGCCTCCGCCGCAAACTCGAAGACGACCCCGCCCGCCCCCGGTATATACTGACCGAGCAGGGAGTCGGATACCGCTTTGCCGGAGAGTAATCGGTGATTCGAGAGATCTGCGAATCTGCAGCTGAGTATCACGTCGCGTGGGCATCACGAGGTCAATGAGGGACGAGACGGGTGCCATGTTCTGGCATTGACTTAGCGGCAATGACATTAGTAACCGATCCCGCTGGCCAGCCACGGCCTGTTTCATCGAGTGGCTTAATGGCTGCAATCTCGCGGAAGGTGAGGTGGGCCAGTTTGGTTGGTTCATCGCCGAGGGTGGCCGGTAAGCGGCAGCTGGTGGGACAAGCCTGATTTGAGGCGCTGGCCCACCCGCATCAGGTCAGAAGGCCCAGTTGCACTCGGATCGCCTGCTCGACTCCCTGCATGTCTTTCTCGGAAACTCGCCCGAGTCGCTCTCCCAAGCGAGCTTTACTCACTGTGGTCAACTGGTCCGCCATCGCTTTGTGCGACTTACCTCGCAACTGAACACTCGCCTCACTCGGGTAGATGCGGTCTACGTTGGTTGTGAGCGGGACGACTTGCAGGCGGTTCAAGTGCTTGTTCGCCGCGTCGTTGCTGACAATCACTGCCGGTCGCTGTTTTTGGACCTCCCCACCGAGCGAGGGATCGGAGTTGACCCACCACACCTCACCGCGTTTCATCATCGACATCCCCCACGGTGGCCTCGGACCACTCCAAAGCCTCCGCTTCGCGAGACTCATCCCGAGCCATCTCTCGATATGCGAGATCCAGATCCTGGCCAATGACATGGGGCCGGACCAGCCCCTCAATGAACTGGCTGATCTTGCGACGGCCGACGACCGTGTGCAAGCCCTGGTAGACTCGCTCGTCCAGCGTGATTGTTAGCTTCTTCTGCATGGTTGGCTTCAATACGTATTAGTACACGAACTGTACGATTCTCAACGAAGACACACAATGGGAGCTCCGACTGCTCTTAATGTTTAGCTGCGACGCGAAGTCCTCGAAGCGGAGCGTCCCTTACACGTTAAACAAGAAGTGACAGATATCCCCGTCCCGCATGACGTAGGCCTTACCCTCGACGCGGAGCTTACCAGCTGCACGGATGGCGGCTTCGGACTTGTGGGTTTCCAGGTCGTCGAGCGAGTAGGTTTCGCAGCGGATGAAGCCGCGTTCGAAGTCGGTGTGGATCACTCCGGCAGCTTGCGGGGCGGTGGCTCCGACGGGGATGGTCCAGGCTCGGACTTCTTTTTCTCCGGCGGTGAAGTAGCTTTGCAGGCCCAGCGTGCGGTAGGCCTCGCGGGCGAGGGTCGCCAGCGACGGCTCCTTCAGGCCGAGAGACGACAGCATCTCGACCCGGTCAGCTGGGTCGAGTTCGGCCAGTTCGGATTCGAGCTTGGCACAGACGACGACGACGCCCGAGTGGTGAGCCTTGGCATAGTCGCGCACCTGCTGGACGCGGGCACTCTCCCCCTGGGGATCGTTCTCGTCGACATTCGCGGCGAATAGGATCGGCTTGGCGGACATCAGTCCGTAGGTGGCCACCAGCTTCGACTCGACCGGGTCGAGTTCGAGCGTGCGCAGCGGCTTCCCTTGGTTGATATGGACTTGGCACTTTTCCATGATTTCGATGCGTTGCTTAGCCTCTTTGTCACCGTTTTTGGCAATCCGGGCCGCCTTGGAGATGGCATTCTCCAGCACCTGCATGTCGGCCAGCATCAGCTCGGTTTCGATGATTTCGATGTCCGACAGCGGATCGACCTTGCCCGAGACGTGGGTCACATCGGGATCGTCGAAGCAGCGGACCACCTGAATGATGGCGTCAACTTCGCGAATGTGAGTCAGAAACTTATTCCCCAGCCCCTCGCCGACGCTGGCCCCCTTCACGATTCCCGCGATGTCGACCAGCTTGATCTGGGCCGGGATGATCTTCTGAGGATTGAAATAGTGCGAGATCCGGTCGAGCCGCGAATCCGGGACCGCGACGATCCCCTCGTTCGGCTCGATGGTGCAGAACGGAAAGTTCGCAGCCATCGCCTTTTGGGAGCAGGTGACGGCGTTGAACAAGCTGCTCTTGCCGACATTGGGGAGACCGACGATTCCGGCTTCCATGGGAGACACACTGTGAGTTGGGGGTGGATTGGAGAGGACGCAGTATCGCGTTGTCCGGAGAAAATGGAACCGTCAGCGAGCGTGCTAACTGACAGCTGGTTGCAACACCTGCAGATGTGTTACGCACAGCAGCATTTCCGCAATCACAGCTAGAACGGCGGAAAGACCAGTGACCCTCCCCCGGACGATTTCAACCAGCAGCCAGAGAGGACACAACAAAACTGGCAGGCAAAACAGCATCCAGGGGAGTTGGGACGTGGGGTAAAAGAACTGAGAAACTCGCTGGTTCACCAACAAACCACGATCTGCCAGTACCAACATCAAGCAAACCGCGATGCTGATGATGTGGATCGCAAGAATCCAGCGGACACGATCTTTTCGTGGAGTCACGGCGGAGTTGACGGGTTGCTCACTGTGGGCAGGTAAGTCGGTGGTCACGGCAGTTCCCCGCTCGATTGGACATGAACGCCAAGAGATACTTCACGCGGACCAGGTTGAGACAGACGACGGACATCCTCGTCCATCGCTCCCCGAGGCTTTCCTCACGGACGGACGAGGACGTCCGTCCTACGAAATGCCTCATTTCTCTCCTCTCAAAGTATAACTGGCCGCACAACTCAACGCTCGACTCCCAACTTTCGACTGTTAGGATGAAGCGAGAACTCCCAATGTCTCGAATCCAGGAGGCTCGTGCGTGCCGGTTCGCGTGGCGTTTTGCATTACGGAACTCGACCCGGGGGGAGCGGAACGGGCTCTCGTCGAGATCGTGACACGGCTGGACCCCGCGAACTGGGAAGTGCGGGTCTATTGCCTGGGCCCCGAGACCGAACTGTCGCGGCGGCTGCGGGAACAGGGAATTGCCACGGTCTGCCTGGGGGCTCGACGAGCGTATCAGGTCGGAGTGCTCTTTCAATTGGTGAAGCAACTGCGGGAGTTTCGGCCTGCGGTGCTGCAGACGTTCCTATTTCACGCGAACATCCTCGGTCGGATCGCTGGGTGGTGGGCCGGGGTGCCGGTGATCTTGTCGGGTCTGCGGGTGGCAGAGCGGGGGAAGAGGTGGCATTTGTGTCTGGATCGCTGGACCAACCGGCTCGTCAAAATCAATGTGTGTGTTAGCGAGGGGGTGCGGAAGCATGCGATCTCTGCGGGGGGGCTGTCAGAGTCAAAGCTGCGAGTGATCCCCAACGGGGTCGACGCCGAGCGATTTGCGACGGCGACACCGGTCGATCTCCGTCGGTTTGGCATCCCAGCGGGAGCGTGGACGCTGGTGACGGTCGGTCGGTTGACCCCTCAGAAGGGGCACGATGAACTGCTGGGGGCGGTGGCTCCGCTCCTGATCGAGGATCCCCGGATGCACCTGCTGATCGTGGGGGAGGGGCCGGAGCGGGAGACCCTCGATTGGCTAGCCGACAGTTTCGGGGTCACCGGGCAAATTCACCTCCCCGGCTTTCAGGCCGACATCCCGGGTCTCCTGAGAAGCTGCCAGGCGTTCGCCCTGCCCTCGCGCTGGGAAGGGATGCCGAATGCCCTGCTGGAGGCCTTGGCAGCCGGATTGCCCTGCATCGCGACGGATGTGGAGGGGGTGCGGGAACTGCTGGCGGACGACTGCGGGATCGTGATCCCGCCGGGCGACGAAGTGGCCCTCCGCCAGGCGGTGGAGCAGGTGCGACACCAGATATGGGGCACAGCACCAAAAGGGACGCTAGATGCTGTACTGAACAGGCACTCTTGGGGGGCGATTTCGAGGGAATATGAGTCCCTGTTCACAGAATGTGTGAGTCATCCCCAGTAAACATTAGTCTTGCGTGTGTACGCAAAAAGATTGTTGAAATTCCCAATCCGTAGGGCGGACGCAACCTGCGTCGATCAGCGCCCCTCAAACCCCCTCTGAGCGCGGAGATCGCGCTTGACCCGTCCGAAAGCGTTGATATTGTTTGCCTTCGTGGGGACCAACACGGTCGAGAACTTTGCAGGACGATCTGCCTTGTGAAGAATTGACACAAACACTTCGTATACCGAGTGTTGTGACTCACATCCCACCTCATGGAGGGTGGGGTCCATGTCATGGATGAATGCTGGAGAGCATGCGTCCCGATGGGACCGATCCCCTCCCACAAAACAGACAGTCTCCTCTTCCAATCTCAAAGAAACAGCCCCGCTGTTTCGCACCGACATCCGCCGGCTACCGGGCTTGCGGACAGGCGGCAAGACGCTTTGCCGAACAGTCGTGACTTGGGATCTCCTTCCCCCAAGGCTCAAGCCACTCGCCCCTTCATGTGGAAAGATTCCACACGGGACGAGTGGCTTCTGTTTTTGTGGAGAGTGGTTTTTGAGCGGTGACACCAGTGGGCTTACGCCACTCCGCTCACCTCGGTCTCTGCGGATCGTTCCGCCCGCATGCGTTCTGGCTCGACGCCGTCTCTTCGGGCGACTTCGGAACGGCTCAGGATGCCCAGTTGCACCAGTTGGGCGTCGGCGGCCCGTTCTCGTGGACGATCGCGGGTGACCAGTTGCGGGAAGGTCCAGCTGGCTTCGATCTGCTCGAAGAAGTCCCCGGGGAGCAACCCCAGCTGCAGGGCGACTTCCATCACCCATCGCCAGAGCCGAGTGAACTCCTGGGCGAAGAACTGCTGCTCGCTCTGGAACAGTTTCACAGCGGGGCCTTCCGCGACCATCGTCGACGCATAATTGGCGTTCGAGGCATCCGAGGTCAGCATAAACTCCGGCAGCCCGACCCCCGCAGCCACACTCAGCAATAGCAGTCGACCCAGCGGGACCGCGTCGCCGAAGTTGGTATCGGGTTGCAGGAACTTAATCTCGGTCGCCTGGTTCGTGGTCAGGATCGACCCCGGCTTGAACCGTTCCGTCCGCTGGCCGCTGGGCAGGCCGGAGCCGTTGAGGTCAGCTGCGGCTTGGACCTGTTGCGGAGAGCCTTGAACCTTGCGCCACAGGACGATCGAGGCTTGCAACTTGCGGGCGTGCAGCTCGGTGTCGATCCACTTTTCGTAGCAGTCGAGCGTGCCGAGGATGGGGGCCAGGACGGTGACGCCGCGCTTCTGATTGGAGTCAACGCCGACCCGCGTATGCAGGATTTCATCCGCCGGGATGCGTTCGGCGAGGCCGCCTTGCAGCGGGTCGAGCCGCAGGTATTCCTGCGGCGATTCGACATCATGGGGATCGGTGAGGATGCCTTGCGAGGCCGGAAAGTCGGGACACGGTCCGATCGTCTCGGGGTCGAGGAACCGCACCGCGGGTGGCCACTGAGATTCGGAGTACCGACGCACGAAGCACTCCCCGTCCCGCCACGAGCGGCGGGCATGTTCGCGGAAAGAGTAGTGCGTCACGTTCGCCGAGAGAAAATCACCCCACAAGCGATCCGCCAGGCCGAGTAGTTCGCTCGCGATGTCCGCTGTGCGGGCGTGATGGGTCAGCCTCAACCCGGCACCCGTGACATACGACTCCAACAGTCGCAGCACGTTCTTCGCATGTGGGTTCTGCGCGACCAGGGTGCGAGCGCGGCTGCGAAGGTCTTGCCGTACTCCATCCGACATGCTTGATCCGAGTTCGCCGACCGGTTGCCAGCGACCGGGGTCTTCGGCGACGGGATCGTGGGTTTCGGTGAGGGCCAGGAGTTGCTCCTGGACGAGCCGCTCATGACGGGCCTTCAGACGCAGTGCAGCCAGCTTATCGCGGAGGAATTCAAACATCGGTCGGCGGTCCGGTTCGAGAGAGGAGCGGAAGAGTGAGTGTTTCAACGATTCCGATCCAGTTGCGCCGAGGAGGCGACCGGTGGCGAGGGCTGGCCTGATGAAACGGCGTTTGAAGCACTTCCAGATTCGTGAATCGCCGGTGCCCCCACACCACATTTTACGAGGCCAGACTCCGTACCTCTCCCGCCCAGCTCCTCAACTTCATCCCGAGCTGCGACTGCCGCAGCCAATCCTCTTCAATCTGTGCAAATCTGCGCCATCTGTGGACAAACTCCCCGCCCTGAAAAGCCTCGACCGAAGAGGAATGAGTCCACAGATGGCGCAGATTTGCACAGATTGAAGCACTCGACATTCGAACGGTTTGCGGTCGCGCGGCGCGGGAGGTTGACTCAAAAACGGCAATCACTGAGAGGCCCAAGGCTGCCCAGTGGTTGGTCGTTTCGTCAGGCCATCTCACCCCGACCCACACAGTGCGTCCTCACCGATAGTCTCGCTGATTGCGGGGGAAAGGGAGCAGAACAGTGGGGCATCCCCCAGGGGGGAATGCACTACCGGCAGTTCCTGCCGCAGAGGTCAGTTTGTCATCGGTTCAATTCGTGGGGCTCTGGGCGGTCGTTGTTGTTCACTCACTGAAAATCCGCTGGCGTCTTCGGCGCTCGATATCGAAACACGGAAGCACGGGCAACCGCTGATGGCCCCGCGAGTTACAGACTCTCCAGGTGAGGGAGACGGGTTTTCCACGACAAGGGGTCGCGCGCGCGGCACCGGACCTGCTTCAGGAAAACTCCACGGCCAGGCTGTGAGTCTCACAATTTATGAGGATCCCACGGTACAGCCTCACCAGTTCCACAAGTTCCGATTAGGCAAGGAATTCATGGACCGCAAGGGGGCTTCATGCCCCTTGTCGACCCGGACCGATCACAACATCGTGGAGTCAACGGACTAGCTCCCCACATGGCTGAAGGATTCTGCCAACTCTGACGAGACCCCGAAAGCCCCGTCCAGGACAGGTCCGCATGACAAAGTTCCTGATTCGCGTTGGATTGTGTGTCGCCCTCTCTGCGGGTCCACACGTCCCTGCCGACGACAACGTGACACCTCCGCCTTCGCTTCGGCGAACTGCTCAGGTGGCTGCGCTGGATCGGATTATGAAATCCGCCGTCGACATCCATACTGAGAAGCAACCTGGCCCCGCGACCGTGCTGTTTCAGTCCGGTCGCCCCAAGATCAACGGGATGGGCACGGGGATCATCATTGATGAGCGTGGCTACATTGTCACCAATCATCATGTGATCGATGGTGTGCAAACGATCCAAGTCACCCTGAGCGACGGGATGGCCTATCAGGCCCGCGTCTTCAACTCCGATAAGACGACCGACTTGGCGATCATCAAAATTGATACGCCCGCCAGTCTGCCCGTCATGCCGCTGGGCACCTCATCCGACCTGATGATCGGCGAAGACGTGATCGCGGTGGGCAATGCGTTCGGTTGGAAGCACTCGGTCACCAAGGGGATCGTCAGCTCGATCGGGCGAGATGTCGAGTTAAATGAAGAGCAGTCCTACAAGAATCTCATCCAGACGGATGCTGCGATCAATCCTGGTAACAGCGGAGGCCCACTGGTCAACGCCGATGGGGACGTGATTGCCATCAACGTGGCCATCCGCGCTGGGGCTCAGAAGATCGGCTTCGCGATTCCGATCGACGATGCCCGCATCGAGATCGCCAAGCTGATGAGCCAGAAAAATCCCGATGTCTTCCACGGGATGTCCTTCGACCACAAGCGAGGCGTAGATCGCAAGCTGATCGTGCGGTCTGTTGCTCCTAACTCACCTGCCGAAGCTGCGGGTCTGAAGCCGGGTGATGAGATCCTTAAAATGGGTCACACAGTCGTTGTCGACTCGGCCGACTTGGAACGGACGATGCTGGGCCGGGTGGTGGGAGACAAGCTGGATCTGATGTTCCGTCGGGAAGGGAAGACTGAGACTAAGGCTTTGTCCCTGATGACGAATCCTCGCGGAGGGGGCCGCCAACAATATGCCGCGTCTAAGCCAGCACTCCCTTCACAGGCTGTTGCTCCCCCCGTCGCAGTCAATGTTCCCGTCCCGGTGATGGCCGCGATGGTGTCCTCTGAGAAGTCCTGGGACATTTTGGGGATGAAACTGACCAGCATCCCGAATGGCACCAATCTTCTGGCTAACCAGCCCTATCGCGGTGGTTTGCTGGTGACCGAAGTCAAACCGACCAGCCCTGCGGACTCGAATGGAATCAAGAAGGGGGATGTACTGGTGGGTCTGCATGTTTGGGAGACTGTCACCCAAAATAATGTAGATTTTGTTCTTGATCACCAGGACTTCAAGACGATCAATCCCTTGAAGTTCTACATCCTTCGCGAAGGTGAGACGCTCTTCGGACACTTCCAGATTGCGCAGAACGCCACCGTCAATCGGGTGAAGGGCACCGAAGCGAACTGATTCATCTGCTCAATGAACATCGCCAAACGCCGGTGGGGTCGGAAGTCGACCTCACTGGCGTTTTTTATTGGCACCGACCTCTGGAAGTGCCAGTGCAGGCAGCAGGGTGTGGCTCACAATAGAATGTAGTAATGGTCCTCTGCCCCCTCTCCCCGCGGGCGACGTGACTTTCGGCGAGGACGCAGCTGTGGGGAGAGGGCCGGGGGGTGGCCGGATGAAACGGCGTTGTCATGGCTGTCGAGTTGGTGAACGCCAGGGCTCCGTCTGGCGTGGTCAGCTGGCCTCCG
>JANPCU010000372.1:0-39547 GCA_031431195.1 Planctomycetota bacterium
CTTGGCGGATGGCCCCGGCGCGGGGATGCGTCACCTGCCTGCCGCTGCTCGGGCCTCTGCGAGAGAGCCTCACCTCCAGCTCCACGTCCACCCCGGTCGGGGTCATCCGCCAAGCCTGCTGACCCCGCCACCCAGGTTTTATCCATGCGGAAGACCACAAGTGACGCTGTCCAATTCGAGCAAAGGAGAATTGAACACACAGGTCGCTCAGGCAGCGAAGGGGTCTACTCCACGTGTCCTTGGCGTCCTTGGTGTTCAAAAAAAAATCGCGAAGTTGTTTCGGACCAGTTCATGGTCGGTCGACTGGGTGCGGTATTTCAGGGACTGTCCGTTGGGGCACCAATAGCCGTTGTTCGCTTGGTCATCAACGAACGCGTCCTTCGCCAGCTGGGTCGTCTGGGTCGGCAGCTGATCGCGCTGGTCCTCGGGGACCGGTGGCGAGAGGTCCGCACGGCGCGCCGGATCGGCCGCGGGGATCGACATGTTTGCTCGGCGCGAAGAGTGTCAACGCGGGCCTGCGAGGGCGTGCAGGTTGGCTCCCGTCAGTGCAGGAAACACACCGACCTGTGCGATCGCAGTGCGTTTGTGCTCGTCAAACATTGTTCTCGAAAATGGAACTCAGTGGTGTTCTCTCACCGGGACATCCTGCTCCCTCGGACGAATGAGTAGCACCACGAAGATCGACAGCAACGCCGTCAATGCGAAGACACCAAAGATCACATTCAGCGGCACGTGGCGATCGCGCAGTGCTCCGAAGCCCCAATCGGCAAATCCCCCACAGCCGATGCTCACCAGATTCATCAACCCGTAACCCGTCGCTCTCAGCTGTGGCCGAACAATCTGGCATAAGATCGGCATGTTATTGCAATCAAAGAATCCCCATCCGAGGCCGAACAAGATCAAGAAGCCGACCGCGACTGCTAATGATCCCGCGTTCCCGACACCGAATAATGAGGGAAGGAAGAAGCTCATTCCGAGTGCGCTGACGAAGATGCGGCCGCGCGAGGTACGACGCATCCAGCGATCCGCGAGCCAACCTCCGATCCCGACTCCGATCAGAGATGCGACTTGAACGTACAACACCGCCGACACGCCCGCGCGGCCCTGGCCGAGACCGAACTGCTCTTTCAGAATGTCTGGCATCCAGTCTTTGACGACCCACCCGGCCATCGCGGGCAATGTAAAATACAACACGAGCAGCAGGTAACTCGCGTTCGTCAGTAGCTCCCGTCCTGCCGCCCATGGCGAGAGTTGTTCCGGGGCATACTCGGCTCGCGGCGGATTACGGAGCAGTAAGAATAACGGGAGTGAATAGACCACTCCCGCCACTCCGCACCCGACGAAAGCCCCGCGCCAGCCCAGCGATGGCTCATCCGCCACGTAACCTGTGAAACCTCCCAGGATGATCCCCAGGTAGATCCCCATCTGATGGAAGCCGATGGCCCGTGATCGCGTCGCACTGCTGTGATACTCGGAGATGAGAGCCAGTGCGGCGGGGATATAAAACGCCTCGCTGATACCCATCACCGCCCGTGCCAGCAGGAGTTGCGGAAACGTCGTGACGAATGCAGTCGCCAGTGTGACTGCGGACCAGATGAAAAGACTGAACGTGATGACGTGTCGGCGGCTCACACGGTCCGAAACATATCCTCCGAGCGGACTCAGCCCCGCGTAGACCCACTTGAAGCTCCCCAGCACGAGTCCCCAGTTCGCCTTGGTGGCGATGTCTGGGATGTCGCCCATCATGGAGCCCTTCATCGCCGCCAGCATCTGCCGGTCGAGATAGTTCAGTAGCGCCACCGGGACCAGCAGCGCCACCACCAGCCACGCTGTACGCATCTCCGGGGACGAAGTCTGGGGGACCGTATTCGTCATCTCGTGATTTGTCCTGCTTGAGGTGTTTTGCCGTTCGCTTCGCCGTCAGCGACATGGCGGAGTCACTGGCGGCCAATCAATTGCTTCTCCAACGCCAGGTACTCCGCCTGGAGTTCCACTCCATCCAACTTGGGATACAGAATCCGCGTGACCTTGAGCAGCTTCTGACACTCGACTGTATCACCGAGTTGGAAGCACACGCGAGCCACAGTCAGTCGCGTGCGGAGCCAGGCTGGACTGCCCGCCGGGTCGAACGACTCCAACTGCCGATAGACCGACTTGGCTCGTTTGAGGTCCGAGGGCTGGCCGCGTTTTATCGAGAGCGTGCCGATCGTTTCCAGCAGCGGGCGGTCACGTGGGTGGTCCTTCCGCAGCGTTTCATAGATCGCAATCGCTTCCGGCAGATCCCCCGTCGCGGTGTACGCTTCGGCCAGGCAGCGATCCACATGGCTCGCAACCTCGGGACTGAGTGTCGACCGTTGGCGATCGAGTCGCCGTGCAGCGGCCAGTTGGATGCGTCCCAAGTCATGCCGCGCTGGCTCATCGAGCCCAGCGGCCAGTTCCGACAGACCGGAGAGGATCGCCAGCACGTCCTCGGGCGAGGCGGTCGTGGCCGTCGAGAACATCGTCTCCGCTTCACCCGCCCGCCCGAGACCGGCCAAGCAAATGATCCTCAACTGGGTCGCAGCTGGCACCAACTGGTCCCACTGCGGGTCGAACTGCGACCCGTCGCGGGCCATCTCGCGGGCCTCGACTTCGCGGCTCTGCAGGATCTGTATGAGCAGCTTTTCCGCATCGGCGTAGCGGCGGACTCGAAGTTGAAGTAACACCCGCGCCCAACGGATTGCGTTTTGAGATTGAGCCAGTGTCCAGCTAGCGGGTGGCGGTGGCCAACTGGCCAGTTGTCGCGCGAGAGACGACTCAGTTTGCTCATCCCACTTCTGTCGTTGCGGCTCGTCGGCCCACTGCGTCAAGGCTTGTTCGAAGCAGTACGGTAACTGGGCGGCCGCTTCGAAAGCCCGCGTATGATCGGGGGGGATGGCCTCCAAGAACTCAATGGCGACGGACCATTCCTGATGCTGAATGGCGTCGACAGCGAGTGACCACTTGGCCTCGATATGAGTCGGTGAATCGGGATACTTCGCGATGTGCTCATGGAGCTGGGCTAGGTACGCCGCACGTCGAGCCGGACTGGGACGTTGCTCATGCAGCTGGCCGAGCGTCCAGGCCGCGAGGAGATGGACATCGGCGGCTCGGGCATCGCCGGGGAAGCGAGTCTGGTACTCGCTGAGCAGCTGCTTGGCCTGTTCGAGATGTCCGGCTTCGATCTCGATGGAGGCTTGCGTGTAAGAGAATTCCGCAGCTAGTCCGGGCTTCCCCTCGAAGATCGCGACTTGGGAAGCCTGCCCATATGCAGTGGCAGCTGCGGGCCAGTCACGACGCCGAGCAGCGAGGCGTCCCTCGCGTACGAGAGCGGCCAATTTCACCCCGTATTGCCGAGTCTCGCTGGTTCGTGACAGGGTGGCGTCGACATAGGCCCGCCACGGTCCGGTCATCCGCTGTTGCTGAGCGGCGGCCTGCTCCCAGAGGTCGTCCGCGAGTGCAGTGTCTCCCTGGTCTTGAGCGGCCTGCATCGAGGTCAGCAAGCACTCGATCATGATCGCCCGCAGTTCCGGAGCGATGCGGATGGGTGCTTGTCCATGCTCGATGATCAGCTGGATGGCTTCTGCGGTGTTGTTTTGAGCAAGCAACGCGCGGGCTTGTTCGGCCACGAGAGCGTCCGTGATCTCGGGTGGCAGGTCGGGAGCGAGCCACGATTTCGCGAGAGTGAACGCCTTTTCGGGGTCGCCCTGCCAGCGGAGGGCCTCGACCCGCGCCAGCCGTGCGGGCCAGACGTACTCGCTACTGACTTGTTTCGCGAGAGCGGTACTGCCTTGTCCCGCATCGAGCAGGGCCGACACTCGGTCGGGTCCAGTCGGTTGCAGGCGGGCCAGATTCAGATTCATTCGCACTGTCAGATAGTCGATCTCGTCATGGACCCGCCGCCGGTCGACCGTCGTCAAGGTGCCGCTGATGAGCGACTTCGGCGACTTCCCTCCCGAGCTTTCGCGTACGCCCGGCTTCGCTCCGCGTGGAGTCGAGGGAGAGTCATTCGCTAGGTCCACCCGGGCCGACTTCAAGTCCTGGAGAGCTGCGAGTGCTGCCCGCAGAGCCACCTCACGCTGCGGCTCGGAGTCCGGGGCGAGCAGGCTCTTCCAGAACTCGGACAGGGCCCGATCACACAACAGCGTCGCCCGTCGAGAACGCAGCGTGGCCCAGCGCGGGTTGTCGCGCTGGGTCAGAAGCGGCGTGATCGACTCGCCCGCCCGCAGCCAAAGCTCCCCGGCCTCGGCGTCTGAACCGGCCTCGGCAGCATGGGCGGCGAACACCTTCGACAACTCCACCGCCAGTATCGCGTTCTGAGCCGGGGTCAACTCTGGCTCCGCCAAGCGGGCGAGGGCGTACTCCTCGGCCACGCGAAACAGACCTTGCGCCCGCAAACCCGCGAAGTACGTCGGCAGCTCCGCATCGTCGCTGGCCAGGGCCCAAGAAGAGCTGGCCAGCCAAAAGAGGACCGCAATGAATGGCCAGCGACCGGGCACGAGGGGCGTCCTGGATGGAAGGAGAACAGACCCCTTCGTTCTACGCCAAAGCCACCACTCCGGCAAGAGGGAGAAGCAGCGAGCGAGCGGGCGGACGTCAGTCCCCCGTGCCCGTGCAACGTGTGTGCGTCGGAATAGTTGGCAGCCTCGACTTCTGCCCCCTTTCTCCACTGGCGATCTGGCTCTGGGAGCAATCGCGACTGTGGGGAGAGGGTGCCGGTGGGAGCTCGTCACCCGTGATCATTCGCCGCCCGAGAGTCTCATCTCGCACTCAAACACTGGCGGTCCAAAGCGACCGCCAGTGGCACCCGAACCCCCCCCATGATGGTTCGTGAATCTCGGTCGTCAGTGCTACCCCACCGCTCGCGACAATCGGAATCCGCCAGCGAGTACAGTGCTATCGCCTGTTTCAATGTAGGGTGGGACCAGCCGCTTTGGGCGCAGGCCCACCATTCTGGGGTTAAGCTTCATACATGGTGGGCCTGCGCGGCGAAGCGCCGCTGGTCCCACCCTACATCTGTGGTCAGGAAAAACGCATCATGCCCCACCGTCTGCTGCATCGCTTGGTTCGGCGTGCCATTGCTCCCTCAGCTCTATGATGGCTTGTCCGATCGTCGCGTCGTCCACGGGCGGTGGGTAGTCCCGGACGCACAGCCGGACGAAAACTTCCTCCGCGACGATGGCTCGGGCCGCCTCGAATTGCTCCCGTGCGACCAGACCAGCATCCAGCAAGGCATCGACCCTATTGCCGCAACGCTGTCGGCCCACTGCTCTGCGGTCGCTTTCGGATTGCTCATGCGATGCCCACCCGTACGCCCTCCTGCCGCCCAACTGGGATGAGGCAGAACTGACTTCTGCCTCTCAGAAACTGAGTTTCTGCCGATCATCGGAACGCTCGTCGGAAGGC
Organism: Planctomycetota bacterium; assembly: GCA_031431195.1. Taxonomy (GTDB): domain Bacteria; phylum Planctomycetota; class Planctomycetia; order Planctomycetales; family Planctomycetaceae; genus TH-plancto1. Next base: position 5,425 of record JANPCU010000372.1, read on the forward strand.
ATCTCCAGAGGATTCGAAGCATCCATGACTAGAATTGATTGTCACCGCATTCAGGCGGCTGTCAACAGGGAACTTAAGGGAGATCGCTGAGGGTGAATACCAGTCTGTACGTGGATTGCATTTCCTGAATGCGAATGGACCGCGATCACTGACCGTGGGATAGGCTTCCAGCCTGTCATTAGACTGGCAAGACGACAGGCTGGAAGCCTATCCCACGACACGAGGCCAAAGGAGGCCCGGCCAACCATCAACAAAAAACCCCCGGCCAGTGGTCGGGGGTTTCTGGATTCTTCAACACCACTCAGCCCGCAAACTACGTCGTCGGCACCGACTGGATCGTCTTCAGCACGCGGCTGACGATCTTGTAGGGATCAGCTGCGGAGTTCGGACGGCGATCTTCGAGGTAGCCCCGGTAGGCGTCGTTCTTGACGAAGCTATGCGGGATGCGGATCGAAGCACCGCGGTTGGCGACCCCGTAGTTGAACTTGTCGATCGACTGGGTCTCGTGCAGACCGGTCAGCCGCAGGTGGTTGTCGGGACCGTATGCGGCAATGTGCTCTTCCTTGTACTTGTCGAAGGCGGCCATGAGCTTCTCGAAGTAGGGCTTGCCGCCCTTATCCCGCATGAAGGCGGTCGAGAAGTTGCAGTGCATGCCCGAGCCGTTCCAGTCGACATCCTTGCCGAGCGGCTTGCAGTGGAAGTTGACATCGACGCCGTACTTTTCGCACAGACGCAGCAGCAGGTAGCGGCCCATCCACATGTCGTCGCCGATCTTCTTCGATCCCTTGGCGAAGCACTGAAATTCCCACTGCCCCTTGGCCACTTCAGCGTTGATGCCTTCGTGGTTGATGCCCGCATCCAGACAGATGTTGAGGTGTTCTTCGACGATCTGGCGAGCAATGTCACCGACATTGTTGTAGCCGATGCCGGTGTAGTATGTGCCTTGCGGAGCGGGATAGCCTTCCGAGGGGAAGCCGAGCGGACGTCCATCCTGGTACAAGAAGTATTCCTGCTCCAGACCGATCCACAAATCCTCCGAGTCACCGACCGTTGCCCGGTAGTTCGTGACGTGCGGGGTGAGGTCCGGCATCAGGACTTCGCACATGACCAGAAAGCCATTCAGTCGGGTGCTGTCTGGATACAGGGCGACAGGCTTCAGCACGCAGTCCGAGCTGCGGCCTTCGGCCTGGCGGGTCGAACTGCCGTCGAATCCCCACAGTTCCAGATCAGCGACCGACTGGGGAGCCTTGTCCACAATCTTGGTCTTGCTGCGGAGGTTCGGCTCGGGGGTATAACCGTCCAGCCACACATACTCCAACTTGTACTTCGACGACGAACTCATCAGTGTCTCCAGAACGAAATCGCGAGGCGTCTGCATGCTTTCCGGGAGGCGAGGACGATCCCCGCCGGTTGCCGAAGTCGAGCGCTCCACCGACAGCCGGGTCACTTTTATGATGCCCCAGAGACGGTCCGTCAACTCATGCCGACCGAATTTGAGTTTGACCCCATGCCCAACTCATGAGCAGAGCTGCCTGATAGTTCCGCAGTTCCCTCGTGAGGTCTCGAAGAAAACCGCAAGAATTGCCTATTCAGACCAGATCTGCCGCTAACTATCGAAACAAAAAAGCAAAGGATGTGCCTAGAGCCCAGACATTTCTCGTCCACAGCTTTCCAGAAATGAGCCGTCCTCTGAGGAGCTGATACTTCTCCCGGGGAGTACTGAGGACATTTCGTACGACGGACGTCCTCGTCCGTCCGAGAGGAAACCCCCTCATTGTCCCGTCATCGTCCCGGGCGGGACAAAGAGGGACCAGCGGTGGCCTTTCGTTCTGAGGAAGGCGTGTGATTTGGCGGTGTTCCACGCCCTGAAAGCCCTCGGGTGGAGGTCCGAAACCCTGCGTCGAATGGCGACTGCTCTCCTTCCGAAGTCTGACGGGTCGGTTCCCACTGGCGGCTCGCCTCTCAGGTCAACCGGTACTGCGGTCTCTCCTCCAGAAACGCCTCAATGCGATCGGTTCGCGACAGCGCCACCGGGATGAAGTCGATCGCCTGTTGTAGCCGGTCATTTGGCTCGGCGCAGCTGAAGCGGAGGAACCCGGCTCCGGCGGCCCCGAAGCACTCGCCGCCGAGACAGGCGACGCCGAAGTGGTCGTCAGCCCCTTCCAGCAGATAGAGCGCGAGGCCGTGGCTGGTGATCCCCAGCCGCTGGCAGATCGCGCTGACGTTGGGGAAGACGTAGAACGTGGCGGCGGGGGGGAGCGTCTGGAACCCCTCGATCTGGCTGAGCCCCGCATTCAGCAGGTGGACCTTCTGCTGGAACAGGCCCATCTGGCGGTCGCGTTCCGCGCGATCGCGGGTCAGGGCGTTCAGACCCGCCAGCTGGACAATCGGCGGGGTGCAGCTGACGGTGGTGTTGATCATCTTGCCGATGGCATCGGTGACGGCGGCACTGGCGACGGTAAAGCCGAGACGCCAGCCGCTCATGCTGTAGGACTTACTGAAGGTGTAGGCCGCGACACATTGGTCCAGCATCCCCGGTTGGGCGAGGATCGAGTGATGCCGCCCCTCCCAGACCATGTGGCAGTACGGCTCGTCGCTGAAGACCGCGATGTTCTTGCCGCGAATGAGGTCCGCGATGTCCCGCAGGTCTTGCTCGGTCGTGACGCCGCCCGTCGGGTTGTGCGGGGAATTGAGGAAGATGGCCTTCGGCTGCTTCTCGGTCTTCAAGAAGTGTTCGATGGCCGAGATCTCGGGGCGGAACTGGTGCGACTGCTTGAGGTCGCTGGTCACCATCCGCGCCCCGCGCCGCTGAATGTTGGGGGCATATGTCGGGAACTGCGGACTGAAGACCAGCACACTGTCGCCGGGTTCGAGGAACGCTTCGCAGAAGTATTGCTCGAAGATCTTGGCCCCCGGACCGACCGCGATGTTCTCCGGCCCGGCGGGGATGCCGAACTCCTCCTTCACAAACGCCGCAGCTGCGGCGCGAAACTCGGGCAAGCCGGGCGAGGGGCAGTAGTGGGTCTGGTTGGACTGGATGGCACTGATGCCGCTGGCCTTGGCGAAGGCGGGCGTCTCGAAGGGGCTATCGCCGATCTCCAGTTCGACGACATCCTTGCCGTTCGCCTTGAGGGCCTTCGCAATGGCGAGGACGCTGAACGCGGACTCGACCGACAGCGAGCGGGCAAAGGAACTGAGTGGCACAGCCATGATACTGTCCGTTTAAGAGCAGGTGTGGAGAGCCGCTAGACTACCACGCTGCGGCAAGGCTGCGAAGACTGGGGACAAACCAAGTCGAGGCAGCGAGGTTTTGTGTCATCGGGAATCTGCTCAATAGTGATACCTCAACTGCGCGATCAGGACAGCATCCCCGTCGATCTTGTAGACCATGCGGAGTTCATCGGTGATCCGGCGAGACCAGTATCCTGATAATGCGTGCTTCAACGGCCCTGGCTTGCCGATGCCGGAGAACGGCTCCCGCTGGATTTCCTGGATCAGTTGATTGATCCGCTGAACCATCTTCCGGTCCAGCTTTTGCCAGTAGAGAGAGTCGTCCCAGGCGGCCTCTGCGAAGATTAACCTCATTCGCACAGCCTTCGCTCGGTCCCCGTCCCAGAGTTGAGCTGATCGATCGCCGACAGCAATCGCCTCGTATTGGCGGGACTGCGCAGCAGGTAGGCCGTCTCTTCTAATGCCGTGAAATCCTCCAACGAAAGCATGACGACCGACTGCTGTCCCTGGCGAGTGATGATCAGCGGTTCGTGGTCATCGCACACCCGGTCCATCGCGGTGGCCAGATCGGCACTGGACACTGTGTCGGAAATGGGATTCATAGAGAATCTCCGACGAGTGAGTTGACCGGCCCGTGCAATTCTACTCGTGAGACTTGCGGAGGTCTCACGGGACGCGAAACCCAGCTGCTCACCTTACTGGTCAATGTATGCCATGTTCCGTAGATTCTCCATAAGTCACTTCACGATGATTCTGGTCTCAGCCTCGGGCCTCTCACCTCATCGCTCTCTGCTTTCAGGAGTTCTCTCCATGCGACTCAGTCTGGCCATTCTCTGTTCGTTGCTCCTCACGCTGTCCGTCTCTGCGGAAGAACCCAAGCAGACCCGCGAGCAGAAGGTTCGCGAGGACCGTGAGAAGGTTGAGAAGGTCGGGTACTGGATCTACAACGACCTCGCCAAAGGGTTCGCCGAGGCGAAGCAGTCGGGGAAGCCGATCCTGGTGATCCTCCGCTGCCTGCCGTGCGAGGAGTGCGTGAAGCTCGACGACGAGTTGATGGATAACGACCCCGAGCTGCGGCCGCTGCTCGACCAGTTCGTGCGGGTGCGAGTCATCGGGACGAACGGGCTCGATCTGTCGCTGTTTCAGTTCGACACCGATCAGTCGTTCACGGCTTTCCTGCTGAACGCCGACGGCACGATCTACGGGCGATTCGGAACCCGGTCGCACCGGACGGAGTGGGTCGGCGACGTGTCGTTGGCCGGGATGTCGCGGGCTTTGGAAGGGGCGCTGGAGTTGCACAAGAACTATCCGGCGAACAAGGCGTCACTGGCTGCCAAGCGCGGGCCGCAGCCGGAGTTTGCCTCGCCGGAGCAGTATCCGGGGCTGAAAGAGAAATTCACCTCGACGCTCAATTATGAGGGGAATGTGGTGCAGAGTTGCATTCACTGCCACCAGATTGGGGACGCCCAGCGCGATCTGCTGCGGTCGAAGGGGAAGGCGATCCCCGAACAGGTACTGTTCCCGTACCCACACCCGAAGGCGATCGGGCTGATCCTCGATCCGCAGGAGCGGGCGACCGTGATCGAGGTGGCTGTCGACTCGCTGGCGGCGAAGTCGGGCCTCCAAGCCGGCGACCGCATCGAAACCCTCGCCGGGCAGCCACTTCTGTCGCTGGCCGATGTGCAGTGGGTACTGCACCATGCCGATGCCGACGGGGCCACGATCCCGGCCACGGTTCGGCGGGATGGAAAGTCTGTGTCACTCGACCTGAAACTGCCCCCCGGTTGGCGGCAGAAGGACAACATCGCGTGGCGATCCAGTTCGTGGGGCCTGCGGCGGATGGCGACCGGGGGGTTCTTCAGCACGGAGATGACTCCCGAGGAACGCCAGGCGGCTGGCCTCCCCGCAACCGGCATGGCCCTCCAGATCAAGCACGTGGGCCAGTACGCCCCGCATGATGCCGCCAAGCAAGCGGGACTGATTCACGGCGATGTTGTCATCGGCTTCGCTGGCCGGAGTGATTTGGTCCGGGAGTCAGATCTGCTCGCTTATGGGGTCACGCAGCACTTCCCAGGTGACAAGATCAAGGTCAAGATCCTGCGCAACGGGAAGCTGCTGGAGCTGACGGTGACGATCCGGCAGTGAATGGGTAGCGGTCAACCAGACGGAAGTCTGTGGTTGATTCGAGAACGACTTACCTCCCGAAGGGGATGACAAACTGAGCCGGTGGTTGATCCTAGAGACACCACGGGGACGCGGTTCACGCCTGCCTTCGCATCCCGGAAGTCAGCCAGATCGGTGCTCGGTGGGATTCTCGATTTGGTCCACATCGGGGGATCTCAAGCATTCCTTTGGGATGCGGTCGTGCTGGTCATTCAATCACCGGTGGTGTCACTCCACGGGAAGACATGAGACATTTCCCAGGACGGTCGTCCTTGTCCGTCCGTGTCGAACGCTTGGGGGAACGACGGACAAGGATGTCCGTCGTATGTCTGATCCCGCACCGGAGATGACCGAAAAATGACGTGCGAGCGAGGACGACACCGCCCAGCCACAGGCGTCTCGCACGCCCAGACGCTGATGTCGGACGCTTCATCCGGCCTCAACCCAATCCGGGAAAGTCACCCGTCCGTCCCTCAACGCTCCGAACAGTGTGGCTGCGACCGCATCAGCTGAGGTGCCGGGGTTACGGCGATGGCCGTCGGATCGTAGCCAGGCATCGAACTCCTGGATGGCCTCCTGCCCGGCAGGAGTATCGGGCCAGCCAGAGTCCAGGGCCGCCCGCGCCCGTCTGGCGGATTCCTCTGCGATCGCCATGCCGCATTTGCGAGCGATCAGGCTATCCGGCCAGCGAGCCATCAGTTCCAGATGCAAGTGGATTACTCGCACTTCCCAACCCGCAGCGGGTCGCCACTCTGCCAACAGCGGCACAGTGATTTGGAGCAGGTCGTGGAACGCGGTCGCGTACTGCCTCGCAATCCAGTCACGGTCCGCAGCTTGTTTCATGGCCCAGAGTAAGTCGGGCGGTGGTGAGTCGGCCAAGTCTCCGTCCTTGACGCTCCCCATGCCGCCGGGTTGAGCGAGCCGGATCGCTTCATAGACCCGTGACGCATCCTCGGATGTCAACGCCCGCAGCACCTGTGCGATTCCGGCCTCCAGCGAAGTGTCGCGCGGAACGGCTGCGAGGGGGGCGATCAGCAAGGCGATACCCAGGTTGGTGTTCGTGCCGACTCGCGCGCGAGTCGCGCGGATCGCCTCGCACACCGCACTCCCCACTCCGCTGGCCCCGGCCCGAGCCAAATGGGGAGCTGCCCACCGGGCCGACTGGACGAAGTCCTCGTAACGCAAGTCGACAAAGCTGGCCCCTGGGTGGACATTGCCCGGCTTACGCGCGCTCGCTTCCATCAGGCACGCCTGCTCGCACAGACGGGCGATGTCGATCGGATTCGGGCCGGAATTCAGCACCACTTGGGTCTCCTCAGCGGTTCCTGGCACTCTTGATTGAAATGCCAGACTTGCCGATTGTATCGATCCGTTAAGTCTTTCGAGCGGATTCGAGGGAGGACACAGCCCCCCTGTTCGGAGGCCTCAGCAGCAAACTCCCGAATCTCTGTCCCACCCGCAGGACGCTCTGGAGTCGCTCCCCGCGATTGATCGACGCAACGATGTGGAGAGATTGCGCCCAGTCGGTCCGGTTTGACCCCCGTCCCGACTCGGCGTAAATTCAATGCTACTGGCAGCTGTGCCAGATCATCCCCCGCGATCATTGATTGAGAGCGGGGAACGTGTTTCCCGTGGAGGCCCGGCCGATGTCGCCCCTCGATCGTCGTTCGTTCATGAGTGTGCTGTTCGGCTCCGCAGTCGGTGTCGGCCTGGGTTCCCAGCTGTGGGCGCAGGAGGCAACCCTCGATCGCGGATTTGTGGTCGCGGTGAAGCCGTATGTGACGGGAGTCGAAGTCGCTCGGCAGCTCAACGTCTGGGAGATGGAAATCCAGATGAAGCCAATGCGTCTGATCATGTCTCCGGTCCCGAACAAGCCGGAACCGCAGCAGGTCTGGTACTTGGCCTTCCGCGCGATTCCACGACCGATCATCAAAAACACGGTGGGGACTGATACCAATCCGGTCAATACGCTCGATCCGCCGCCTGGCCCGCCGTTGTTCATTCCCCAGTTGACGGTTGTCACGTACGAAGATCGCGAGACGGAGATTCCGGTCGAGATCCATGTTGATCGAGTTCTGCCCGCCGCCGTCAAGAAGGTCAACGTCATCGAACGTCCGGGACTGGCCAGCCAGACGTTCGTCGATTCCGTCTCTGTCGTGCGTCCGGTGCCGGAACCCGTGGCTGCGGATGCCCCGGAACAGACATGGATTTACGGAGTGGCGACTTGGAGCGGCGTAGACCCCAAAACCGACTTTTTCAAGGTCATCCTGCAAGGGTTCAGCAGCGTCTACGAAGTTCGTGGCGAAGGCGATGAGCAACGGACTTGGCGGAAGGTTCTCGTCCAGAAGTTCACCAGCCGAGGTGACGAATTCGATCCCACACAGCTGGAGTTCGAGTTCGACGGCAAGCCGTTCTGGGAGTATCAACCCGATAAGATGTCGAAGGCCGAGATTGCTGCCGAACGCGCCAAGGCACGGTCCGGGCTGTAGTGCCAGCTGGCATTATCGAAAGCCTGCGGTTCACTGGCTCAGATTCGTGATCGGTGATGATGATCCCCCAGCGAGTGCCCTGTCCACGCATATTCGGGGGTTCCCCCCAGTCGGGAGGGCCAGGCCAGTGCTGTGAACATGATTGAGCGTAGGCGATGTCGCTCCGCGACTCGCATTCCGCCGGATGCAGGACTCGACGCGGAAGTTCCGCTGAAATCGAAGAGGGGCTGGGGGGAGGAATCTCAGTCGCGGAGCGACATGAGCTACGGTCGGAGAGTCGACGTGCCCGTTTTCGACGTGCTCGTCGCCAGTGCCCCTGAGACTCCACAACGGAATCGTAGATCCGCAGGAGTGGTGGCTGGTCAATGTCAACAGAATTGACGGCGGGCAGTCATTCGCAGGCGATACGCTGCGAACGGGCACGTCGAAAACGTGCCCCACGGCGACCGTTGGACCCGTAAACTTGTTTATCGCACTGGCCTCACCCTCCCGAGCGGTGACACTCAACCCGAAGTCTGAGCGTGGATGAGGCACTCGGTAAGTCACTCCTCTCGGCGTCCCCTGCACTTCGGCGTGAGTCTTTGGGACGACTGACATCGTGAGGTCGATTTCCGCCGAAGGACTCTCGTATCGTGCTTGTTTCCCACGCTGCCCCTTCGGCTTGCTCAGAAAGTGCCCGAGGATAGACGCCCCCATGCGTTCGTCGAAACGTCTCACTCTGATCCGCGCGAGGCATGATCTCCTGGCTGTGAAGGCTGAGCCGCGTCGGCCCTTCCCATCGCGGAGATCCTCTGCTCAATCCGAGGGATGCCGAGTTGTGTGCCATAGGCGGTGAGGTGGTTGTTATCCACGTAGACGACTTGCTGGCCATCCAGAACCAGCACCTGGGAACCCTCGCAATACAGATCAAACATCGGAATGAATTCACAATTGCGGTACTTCTTCGCCAGCGCTCGCACGCGCTCACTCGCCGCTTGACAGTCCTCCGGCTTCCCCAGCGGCAGGTACTTTCGCACCCCGATCTCTGGCCGCACTTTTTGGTCACATAGATTCAACATCACGTTACGACTCCGCATTTCAAGTACCGGCGGTTGCTCCATGAGCAAGACGTGACCCGCATGCTCCTCCAGGAACGTCAGCAGGTCGTCTGCGGATTCGTCCCGGTTCTCCGACCAGTTCTTGCAAACGATGACCAACTGGGGTTTCCAAGTTTTGATGAGGTCCAGTCGAGCCTGGTCGTAGTGGTACTTCTCCTCCGCCGACAGACCATACGCCTGCTGCTGCCGACTCACTGGAAACTGGATGCAGGGGGAAACTCCGTTCATCGAGTAGAACGCCGTCTTGAGTCCCAGCTTCTCCGTCACTGTTCGAATCGCGCCCGACCACATCACGCCGTGCGAATCCCCCAGCACGACAATCTGTGGTAGTGAGTCCCCGCTGCCCACAATAATCCCCCCTTTCAGGTAGGAGTCCGCGGGGGCCTCGCGACGGGGGGTCGTCACGTTCGCGTAGACCTCTTGGAAGTGCTCGCCCAATTCGTTGCGAGGCTGTAAGTCGTAGTACAGCTGAAAGGACGACGGTTTCTCGAATTCTGAAAGGTCATAGTGGCGAGTGGTCAACGCCAGCTGGCCCGCGAAGCCGAGAGTCAACAGGTAACACACCGCGATGAGCGGAATCATGCCGCGTCGCTTCCGGGTCGGCTGTTCGATCAACCAGTAAGACGCGATCGAGAGGAGGCCGATGACCGCGAACTGCAACCCGCGAGACGTGCCCAGCCCCAGCGAGTCCGCGAAGACAATGACCGGCCAATGCCAGAGGTAAAGCGAATACGAAATCTTCCCCACGAACACCAGAGATCGATGGGAGAGGATCGCCTGGCAGGCTCCCGCTCGAGCAAACGCAATCACCAAGGCGGTGCCGAGTACGGCCATGACCAATCCGCCGTTGAGTGTCGGCAAAAACAAGTACGAGGCGACAATCATGCCCAGTCCTGCCAGCGCCAGCAGGCGAAACGGCTCTGCGCAGGTTGGATCTTCAGGGGTCTGAATCTTTCGCGAGAGAATCGCCAGTAAGCCACCGGTCGCCATTTCCCAGGCTCGAGTGGGGAGTAGATAGAAAGTCGCGGTCGGATACGTGGTCACTCCCCACAGAAACAAGCACAGACTCGAAAGGGCGACCCACAGCATCCCTCGGCCCAGCCACAGCGGTCGGAAGCGGATCACCAACCAGACCACCAGTGGAAATAAGACATAGAACTGCTCTTCCACCGACAGCGACCACGTGTGCAGAAATGGGGACCGAGCCGCATCGTCTCCCCAGTAATCTCCAGTGTTCCACCAAAAGAATATGTTGGCGACTGACAGGAGTGCCGCGAGGGCCTGTTTCCCCAGATCTGCCTGCTCATTCGGAGTGGCGACCAAAGCCCCGACAGTCAGGGAAGCTGCCATCACGACGATCAGCGTGGGCAGAATCCGGCGGATTCTCCGTGCCCAGAATTCTCGCAGGGAGAACGTCCCCGCTTCGAGGTCCGAAGTCACGATCGAGGTGATCAGAAACCCCGAGATCACGAAGAAGACATCGACCCCGACATAGCCGCCCGCGATCCATCCGCACCCTAAGTGAAACAGGATGACGGGGATGACAGCCACCGCCCGCAATCCATCAATCTCGGGCCGATATCCCATCGAACTCATCGAAATCTCTACGGGGGAGGTGATCGAACAACGGCCGTCAGGGAACGAGACATGACTCGGGCGAGGCTACCAAATCGGTGGAACTGGCGGAACAACAGTTCGAGGTCCGATTCCCAACTCGGATCTGGCTGGATGGAATGGCAACACAGGTTGACGAGTGGGATCAGTGACCCCGCCCAGAATGGAGGCGGATTGGTGACACCGACGGTTCCTGGATGGCCTCTGATGACGGTCCAATGGACCCGTCCCACACTCGCGACAATGTCCACTTTACCACGGCGGGCACCTTGGTCTTCCGGCGAAACTCCAGCACCGTGATCGGCACCACACGTCCGAACTCAGGGCAGTATCTTCCCGAGGCCTTGGTCAGCACTCCCTCTGCCCCTTCGAACACGATCTTGATGCTCTTGTCGCCCACTCGGAGCATAACCTCGGGCGAGGTCAGCTGCATGACCTGCACATCCGGGTGCAGATGCAGTCGGGACACCAACTCGTGGACGCCGCTGCCCCAGAGAACATCCATGCAGGCCCACGTCCCGTCGTCGCGGCATTCGAAGTGCCGGGCGACGACCGGGATGCCGATCCGGCGATAGGCATCGTGGCTCGCCTGGCACCACCAGATTCCATTCCGGTGCCCTTCGTCCAGCAGCAGTGAGTGCCCTCGATGGCCCATCCGAAACTTGCTCCACACCTCGCACTGGCTGATGCCATCGATCTCCAGGCAGTTATGGGCTGCGGTCGAACGACAGTAGCGACGGGCCTCGTCGTCCTCGTCACTCGACACCCCCGAATCAACGAACAGCTTGTGTCCGCCAATGCTTGCCTCGAACCCCAGCAGATCGCAATGCGCATGCGCGGGGAGTTCATCCGCACCGACGGGGCCGGTGTCAAAGATCAGACAATCATCGCCCTGCCGCCAGACCCAGTAGTCTCCCCACAGGCGGGCTGTGGCCTGCCGGGAGGATGGCGAGTCGAGTGAGTTGCCAGAGGTTCGCTGGAGGTCATCGAGTATCGGACGCACTTGTAACGTCGAGTCCCCAAAGAGCGGCGGATCGCCATCGGGGTGGGAGATGCCGACGACAAGGTCCGTCATCCGCGCTGCGATCGATCCGCACTGGGCCGAGAGACGCGCACGTAACGGGCGGAGTGTTTCGCGCAGGTCGAGAAAGAGTTCCGCGATCTCAATGTGATAGGCCGTGGCTCGCTCGAAATGCTCGCCCTCTTCGGTGAGCTGCTCATCCATCTGATCCGCCAGATGAGCATCGATCATCACGAGACAGCGGTCGCCAAGTGCCCCCTCGAAGAACGCGGCACTGAGTCCCAGCGCCCACAGATTGAACAGCAGTGGATTGCCACGCAAGTCCCATTCCAGATGATCCGCCAGGTACGCTGCCTGCCTTGCGGCACTCTTGAGGATCAACTCTCGCTGCGCCTCGGCAGGCGGACTGAGTGCCCACCACTGGAGCCAGTTCGCCAGCCGCCGCGAGATGCAGAACGAGTGCCAGCCATCCTCGATCGTCGCCCGTGTGGGATGCTCGTGGGCCGTGGTCCAATCGGTGGCATGCCTCCACAGAAGCTCAAAGTTCCCGTTGGCCAACGGCCAGAGGGCGTCCTGGGAATGCAGCTGAAACCGCCACAACTGAAACACTGGAGTCACCGTTACACACCGCCAGTCGATCGGCCACGTGAACGATCGTGCCTCGCCGAGAAACGAAAACACCGGTTGTGCAAGGTCTGTCGGAGACTTGGGGATACGGACGCTGCGACGCAAGCCCAGCGTCCTCAACGCGGTGAGGTCATCGCGCACCCGAGCAGAAGCTGCGAGTGCTGCTCCCGCCTTGGAGAGTGCGGGCGACCAGAATTTCCCCCACAACAGCTTCTTGGCGCGCCGCCAGATCTGATCCGCGCGGTGCTGCCGGAGCAGGTGATACCAACGGGCGAGTCGGGAGGAGTGGGGTGGGTTCATCGAGTGGATGTTAGCCGACGGGCCCGCCCGCCGTGTCGCGGGACGGGCACATTCGCCCGCCCGACGTGCGAATGAGGCTCTCGAAGGCATCGATCATCCACGCCGCTTGTGACAGCGACTCACGGAAAGCCGCGTTGTCCGCCAGTTGTTCGAGTTCGCCGACTCGGGCTCCGTCTCGCAGGAAGCCAGCTGCACGAATGACCATGAGACCTGAAGACCTGGCATGTTGCTTTCCGCAAAAAGGTGCATACCTGACCCAATGCCCATCCCGCCAAATGATTCGATGAACCCTAAATGCGAGGGCGGGCGAACAAGCTGAGAACGCCGAGAATCATCAGAACTGGAAGAACAATCCACGGACGACGAACGACGGCCATCATCACCAGGAACATGACCAGACCTTGCCAAATCGAGAACAGCTTGGCACCAGGCACACAGCGTTCCGGCAAGGCTTGCCACAAGGTTCCCAGAACGAGCCCGACCCGTAACAGGCTTCCCCCCGCTCCGTCCTGGAGATTCGCTTCCCACACGCACAAGACGCACCCTCCCAGCAGCCCCACCAGAGCGAGCCATCCAATCAGTCTTCTCTGTGCCACCAGCCGTTCAAGCACGAGTCCGCGCCTCCGGAAACATGATCAGTTTCGGCGAAACTCGCCCGAATTCAGTCTTGTGGTTCTGAATCGGCTTGCTCAATTCCGATAATTCAGAGTATACGGAATGGGTCCACACGGTGCGCCACACGCAGTCGATCCCGCGAACTCCCGGAAGCCTCCCCACACATCATGTGCAGTCGGATAATCTATCTCCTGCCCCTGCTTTGGATTACGGCACCTGGCTGCGCTCATTTCGCTCAGATACCGATGTGGAGTTCGACGACTAAACCTATACATGGTGTCATTACAGTGGCTGTTCTTCCCTTCGAGGGGGAATGGGGGACGCGGGTATCTGAGGAGGTCTCGGATGCGTTTTCCGCTTCGGGAGCGTACACGATCATGGGGATCGATTCGCTTCCCCTGGCTGACGGCGTGAAGGGGCGGGGCGAAGCCGCACCGGCTTTGGACCAAGTGCTCATCGCGGCCCGGCAAGCGGATATTGATGCGGTACTGACAGGGACCATCGTTTCCGAAGAAGCCGAACCACTGCCCAGCGAAAAACGCGTGAGTTGGGGCTTCTCCCCGAAGTCATCACCAGTCCGCAACTCGATGACCGTGGAGTATCGATTGATCGATACCCGCACGGGCGAGACCCTCTCCCAGAACCGCATTATTTGCCACGGCCAAGAGTCCCAGACTCCCACGGAAGACACCCCGGATTCGTTGATTCAACGCTGTGGTCTAGAGGTCGTCTCGGGGTTGACCCCGCAATGCGAAAATTGCTCGATGGCACTGGCGAGTTGCCGATGGACCGTTCAGGGGGCTCTCTCCGTGCGACGTGGGGTCCGCGCCGCTGAAAGAGACGACTGGGACTCCGCCGTCTCACACTGGCAGGCGGCCTTGAAAGTCAACCCCCAAAACGACGCTGCGATCTTCAATCTTGCTTTGGCGGCAGCGAGTCAAAGTGATTTCGAAAAAGCCGAAGAACTCGCCCTGGAAGCGATCCGTATTCATCATTCCGACTGCTATGAAACTGGGTTGGAACAGATTCGTAAGCAGCGGTCAAAGTCCGACAGCGAATTCCAGCCACGTGAATTCATGAAGCTCTCTTCCATCGACTAACCGGTCACTCCGCACTGCAGCCAGATTGGGCTGCGCAGGCCCTGATCCAGGTGTCCCATCGCGACACCTCTGAATGTGACGTTTCTACCGGTAGTCGACCGGGCCGCGCGTGGTGGATGTTCACCGAGTGTTGCCTCGGATAAGTGGGTCGCAATGTGGTCTGCGATGTCGTACCGTGGCACTGGTCTCCGGTCGTCATGGTAGACTTGAGGGCGTGTTGCTCACCCTCAGTCGTGTGATCAAGTTTCACTCGGAAGGGAGTCTCTCCCATGACGTTCATGGAAACCTGGGAACTCCTTAGCTACGTCGTCACGGTAGTCGGCTTGCCGCTGGCCATTGCCGTCTTTGTGTTCGAGCAGCGCAAAGAACGGGACAACGAAGAGGAGGAGGTCTATCAAGTCCTCTCCGATGCCTACCTGGACTTTTTGAAGCTGGTGCTGGCTAATCCCGACCTGAAGCTCAGGTCGCAGGATCACACCCCGAACCTGACCGAGGAGCAACAGGAGCGGATGCTGGTCCTGTTTGAGATGTTGACCGCTCTGTTTGAGCGGGCATATCTGACCGCCTACGACGACACGATGTCTGCCAAGCAGCAGCGCCGCTGGCACTCGTGGGATGACTTCATGCGGGAGTGGTGTCGCCGCGACGATTATCGCGTCCTGCTCCCGCGGATGTTACAGGGTGAGGATGAGGACTTCGTAAACTACATTCAACGACTGGCTCAAGAGGAAACTCCCCAGACTCGCTGAGCGAGTGAGTTTTTCGACGTGCCGAACCCGTGTGTGCATCAGAAAAGTAGTCAGAGGTTCACCACGGAGGCATGGAGGCATGGAGAATCTCATACGAATTCGCTCAGCCTGCGGCGAACGAAGAGGTCGAGGCAGGATCAACAGGATGGTTCGCTGCCAGTCCACCGGGGGTCGAGATCTATCCTGTTCATCCTGTCAAAGCCACCCCAGTGAGACGTCTGAACTTCTCCGTGCCTCCGTGGTGAATTCCGGACACTGCTGACTTTTGAGATGCACACACGCCGGGCGATCATTGATGAAATTCAGTTGCATAATCTGATTGCCATCGCGTACACTTGAACGATCTCGTCATTTCTCCTTTCGGAGCTTGAATCATCATGAGTGAGCCAATTGTTCAGTGTCCGGGCTGTGGAGTGAAACTCAAGCTCAAGGATGATCGAGTTCTGCCTGCGGATGCGGCTTGCCCCAAGTGCAACGTGCTATTGTTTAAGCAGGCGAAACCCACGTCGGGGCCGAACTCAGCCAGTTCAGGTCGATCAGCTCCCGCCGCTGCTCCGGTTCGCTCCCCGAAGCCCGCGTCTCGGCGGCCAGCCAGAGATGAGTTCGAGGAGGTCGAGGAGGTCGACGACGATTTTGAGGAAGATCGGCCGCGCTCACGTTCCCGAAGCCGAGAGCGCTCGTCGGGCGGTATCCCCGGTTGGGCCATCGGTGCCGCGATCGGCGTACTAGCCGTCGGAGTGATCGTCGGAGTCATTCTGTTACTGCCTCGGGGAGGGGCTAATGCCGTCGCCCAGCCACAGGCTGCTGACCCCGCCACGACCCCGACCACTGCGACGGCACCCACCGGGGTCGCCACGCTCCCCGCCGGTGGCAATGTCCAAACTTCAACTCCTGCCCCCGCCACGACGGCTCAAGGGGTTGTGATTCCGGCGGGCCAAACGACTGGCCCCGCAGGCAGCACGCAGTCCGCGACTCCCTCGGCGACACCCGCTCCGGCGGCACTCCCCGCAACTCCTGTCGGGGGGGCGAGCGCACTGGTGAAGTATCAACCGAAGCCCGACTCGAAACACTACTACAACTTCGAAGTCGTGAGCGATTTCGACCAGTATCTGGAGAAGGCATCCGGAAGCTGCATGCTGACGGCCCAGAAGCCGCCCGCGACCTCGGGTTTTTCGGTAAAACGGGAAGTTCAGGAGGGGAGTGGGACTGGGTTTGTCGTGGGCTCGAACGGAGTGATTGTGACCTGTGCCCATGTCGTGGATGGGACAGAAAAGATCGATGTGGTGATCGGCGGCCAGACCTACCCCGCCACGGTCCTGCACTCGGATAGCACGCTCGATCTGGCGGTGATCAAGATTGAGGCCAACGGGTTGCCCGTCCTGCCGCTCGCCAATTCCGATCAGCTCCAACTGGGGCAACCCCTGCGAGTGATCGGATTCCCGCTCTCTGATGTGCTGGGAACGGGGATCAAGATCACCCAAGGTTCGGTGTCGGGAATTGTCGACCGGGATGGCCAGCGCCAGATTCAAACCGATGCGACGATCAATCCGGGGAACAGCGGCGGTCCCGTGTTTAATACGCGCGGCGAGGTCGTCGGCATTGCGAGTGCGAAACTGGCGGGCGGCGCGATCTCTCAAGTGGGATTCTGCGTGCCGTCGAGCACCTTGTCGGGAATGTTGCAGCGGCAGGGGATCGTACTGGCTCCTCCAATCGCCGGCCAGGAGATGGAAACCCCCGCGCTGGTTCAAAAGGTGTCGCCCGCAGTCGCCTTTATCAAGGTCAAGATGGGGGAAGATGACCAGTCCCGAGTCGCGTTCCAATACACCGCCACGATGCACAATCGCCAGGAGGGGAAGGGGGGCCGTCCACTGCTGAGTCGTGGCTTCAGCCTGCCCGCCACCGAATTCGGAGAGCTTTCCCTCACGGAATTCGGCAACCCGGTGGAACTCTCCGAGGGGAACTATGCCCCGATCATCATGTCGCGACTGCCGCTGCTGCCGTTCGTCGAACTCTCCCACTCGGGTCAAACCGACTGGACCAATCAGCGGGAACTTTCGATCGTCCGCGAAGAACGCAGCGAAGGCCCGACCCCGCGCTTCCGTCCGCGCTTCGGTCGGTTCGGCGGTCCACTCCCCGGCGAACAACCGAAAGTCCTGTCCATTCAAAAAGCCACCGAACGCGACCAGTTCCATGTCACGACCAACAATGCGCAGCAGCTGGTACTCAGCCGCACCTACGAGCTCAAGACCACGGACGGTAGCGAGCCCGGCATCCTGCTGACGGGCACGGGCACCTGGACGTTCGATCGTGCCGAAGGGATGCCCACGGCATCGGACTTGAAGGGGACGTATAAAGTCACCGTCTCCGGCGTCACGATCACGATTCCCTACACCGTTGCGATCACGCGCTGGACGCAGGAGCAGGTCGACAAGATGCAAGAAAGAGCCGCCACCGCAAAAGTCGAAAATGACGCGAAGCAGGAACGGATCAAAAAGGGCGAGCCCCCGGTAGGAAGCGACGCCAAATACGTGATCACCGCGAAGTCGTGGGGTTACAAGACGCTGGCCATGTCCCCGAACGGGAAGACGGTGGCGTTTACCGAACATGACAAAGCGATCTTTGTGTACGATCTGGCCTCTGGGAAAGAAGTCGATGCCAAAGTGGGTTTGGAAGATCTCGGAGCCCCGAGTACATCGACCTACTCGTCCGATGGGAAGTATTTGCTGGTCGGCGGGTACAAGGGGATCATCCGCATCTGGGCCGTGGACGAGGACGGGGAACTCGACAATGTCGGCGATTTCGTCGGGCACACGAGTGAAATTCAGTCGATCCACGTGCTGCCCGACCATAAGACGGTAATCTCATCCGACCAGAGAAAGGGAGTGCGGGCCTGGAATCTGGAAGATCAAACCGAGGTCTATTCCATCCCCGAACTCCAGGACGAAACGGTCGAGATCGGGATCGCCCCGGACGGGAAGAGCGGCCTGCTGGTCGCCACGAATAGCGAGGTCTCGACGTTCAATCTGACCAATGGCAAAGTGACCACCCGGCAGTCGGTGTTCAAATCGCACTTTGGCAAGGTGGCACTGATCTCACCCGATGGGGCGATGTTGTTCATTCCCGACTCCTACAAAGTGACTTGCTACTCGCTGAAGAGCAAGAAGACTCCGGCGGTGATTGACTTGGGCGAGATCCCGTGGACCCTGGCCTACTGTCCCAAAACCAACGAGGTCTTCGGAGGCGGGAGCGGCAAGATCCACATTTGTGACTGGAAGAAAGAAACCCGCACCGGCCTCCTCAGCACCGGGGCTGACATCAGCGGGTACATCAAACAGGTCGGCGTCTCTCCCGATGGCCGCTATGTCGTCGCCATCGGGGGCCCCATCGGTCAGAGCGTGTTGATCTTCGACCGGCAGAGCAAGAAAGACGCTGCTCAGAATGAGAAATCGGCGGATGAGCAGACAGCCGGAGATCAGGCTGACGGCGAAAAGAAGCCCGCGAACGACGAAAACTCTGTCCCCTGATTTGATCAGAAGTCGCCAGTTCCGTCCGCAGCTTGCGACAGTTTGAAACCAATCGTCAGCGATCAACAACAATGTCACATGGTTTGACCATGTGACATTGTTGTTGGTCGCTGACATTCGTGGCCCCCTCACTACGGTCGAACTCATCAGGCCGCTACGATCCTGAGCCACGGGCTCGATCAGCTGAGTCCGCGACTCGGCCTGACCTTCCAAAGACTCTCCTCATGCGACATCTCCCCGGCCGATTGCGAACGGTTGGCATTCTGGTTGCCCTCTGTGGTCTGCTGATGGCAATTGACCAAGCTGAGGCGCAGAAGTGCCTGCATCCGGGGTTCAAGGTCGAGCTCTTGCTGGAGCCGCCAGAGGTCGAGCATCCGTCGGTCGTGGCGTGTGACGACGACGGCAACCTGTTCATTGGCGAAGACCCGATGGACATGCGCGGGCCGACGACGAAGGAGTTCGACCGGATTCTGCGGGTTGAGTTCAAGCCGGACGGGACCGTCAAGCAGAAGACAGTGTTCTGCGAGAATCTGGCGGCGGTATTCGGCATGGTCTGGCATGAGGGGGCGTTGTATGTCATGCACGCGCCGCATTACTCGATGTTCCAGGACGCCGACGGTGATGGCGTGGCCGAAATCCGCAAAGACCTCGCCGAGGGGTTTGGACCGGCGGCGGGGGTGTTCGGCTTCAATGACCATATCGTGACGGGGACGCGGCTAGGGCTGGATGGGCTGATCTATGTCTCGGTCGGCGACAAGGGCGTCCCGAAGGCGACCGGCAGTGATGGCAGCACGATCTCCCTCGAAGGCGGCGGCGTGATTCGGATGCGGCCCGATGGATCACAACTGGAGATTTTCTCCAGTGGCACTCGCAACCATCTCGATGTGGCGATGGACTCGCTCGACCACATCTTCACCTACGACAACACCGATGATGGTCTCGGCTGGTGGACGAGGTTTACGCACCATGTCGAGACCGGGTATTACGGCTATCCGTACGACTACCATCCCCACGCAGACCGTCACCTGCCCCGCATCAGCGAACATGGCGGCGGGTCGCCGGTCGGGGCGGCGTGCTACCGCGATGCGTACTGGCCCGCCAAGTACCGCGATGCGGTCTTCTACTGCGAGTGGGGCAAGCGCAAGCTCCAGCTGTTTACGCTCAAGAAGTCGGGAGCCTCGTTTGAGGCCGTGATGGAGGACTTCCTTGTCCCCGAGGACGGCAGCGAGTTCCGGCCCCAGGACGTGTGCTTCTCGCCTGATGGCAACAGCCTGTTCGTGGCCGATTGGAACCACGGTGGCTGGTGCCAGCCCAAGGTCTGTGGGCGGGTCTATCGTGTGACCTATGTCGGCGAGGGAGCCCCCAAGGTGGGGATGATGATGGCTATGGGGGCCAACAGTGCCCGTGTCACTTCGCAGCTGACGGCCCTCAGCAGTCAAAGCTATTCGGCTCGAGTGCAGGCCCAACGGGCTCTTTCCCGAGGCGACGAACGGGCGATTCACGGGGCCTCGCTCGTGCTGCGAGAAGAACGCACGCCGACTCGGGCCAAGGTCCACGCGATCTGGGCCCAGAACGGGTTGATCGACATGCACAAGGAGTTCAATCCGACCGGCGAATGGGTGATCGCCCTGGCGGACAAGGACGCG
This sequence comes from Planctomycetota bacterium, assembly GCA_031431195.1. Taxonomy (GTDB): domain Bacteria; phylum Planctomycetota; class Planctomycetia; order Planctomycetales; family Planctomycetaceae; genus TH-plancto1. The sequence continues at coordinate 25,601 of JANPCU010000372.1, forward strand.
GATGTGCGGGCTCAAGCGGCTCGGGCGCTGGGGCTGCGACTGGCGACTGCGGTGTGGTCCGAGACCTCAATGACACGCCATGCTCGTCGCCAGCTGGAACCGATTGTCAAGAACACCGATGCAGTCCCAGCGCTCTGTCAAGCGCTGCAAGATATGGATGCTAGCGTGGTGTTGCAGGCCGCCGTGGCCCTGGGGCGGATTGGCGATCCAGCTGCGGTTGAGCCGCTGCTGGATGGTCTGCGTCAGTCCGATGTCTACGCCCGCTTCACGATGGTACAGGCCCTGCGATCGATCAATCACTGGGAGACGGCACTCGCGCGGACAACCTCGAACGATCCGCAATCGGCGCTGACCACCGTGCTAGCCCTGACCACGGTATACGACGAAGCGGCGGTGAAAGTTCTCGCGGAAACCGTCCAGAACGCTGTGCTGCCAGAGGTCCAATTGAAGGCCTTCGAAGCCCTCGCCGAAGTCGCCCGCCAAGGCGAGCCGTACACCAAGGGTTGGTGGGGCACCCAGCCCGCCCAGGGAAAGCCCTCGCGCGGGAAGACTCTCGACTGGGCCGGGACGCCCACGGTGTTGGCCGCACTCAAGTCGGCACTCGGGCACCAATCCCCATCGCTGCGAATCGCCGCTGCGAAGGCCCAGTTGTCGATTCGCGATCCCGAGGCCCTGACTGCCGCGCGGTCGATGGTCCTTCGTGATGCCGATCCGCAATTGCGGTCGCAGATCATGGACCTGTTGGCGGAGACGAAGGACACCGAGGCCGCCCCGCTGCTGTCGCAGGTGGCACTCGATGGAACCACCGATGCGAAGCTGCGCGAGAAGGCGATCCGGTCGTTGCAGGCGATTGGTGGCGAGGTGGCTGCGAAGTTGCACCGCGATATGCTGGCGATGAACGACCTGACACCGGACATGGCGCTCGCGCTGCTCACCGGGGCGGAGACGCTGAAGCTGACGGATGTGGTCGAGCCGGTGGCGTCGTATCTGGGAAATGCGGACCTCAACGTGCGGCGGCAGGCGGTCGTGTCGCTGGCGGCGATACAAGGGACCGACTCCGCCGCCCGGATTCAGCCGCTGCTGAATGATGCGGATGCGGGCGTGCGGAAGGCGGCGTTGACCGCACTGGCATCAATCGGAGCGAAGGCCGCTCTTCCGGAGATGCTCAAGCAGATCGACCGGGCCGATGTGCGGAGCGACGCGATGATTGCCATCGCCAAGCTGGCTGATCGCCGGGCGTTACTCGCGTATCTGGAAGGGCTGGTCGACAAGAACCCGGATGTGCGCGCGGCCTGTGGAGTCGCGGTGAACTCGCTGCGAGCGGTGATTGGGGCGGACCTCCAAGAATTGCACAAGCGGAACGAGCTCTCCGGGCCGATCCGCGCGGAACTGGGATCTCTGTTCGCGACCCCAGCTCCGGTTCTGAAGTGGTCGTACCTCGGGGCGTGGTCGAAGGAGACCGCCGACCCGGCGTTCGACCTCAAGGCCGCCCCGGACCTCACACAGCCTGTGAAGGTCGGAGAGCGCGAACTCAAGTGGCAGTCGATCGAGTCCACGCACCCGCAAGGCATGGTCGACGCCAGCAAGTATGCCCAGACCAGCAACAACGTTTGGTCGATCGTGCATGCTACTGTCGAGTCGGCCACCGGCGGACCGGTGTCGTGGATGGTCGGTAGTGATGATCAGTCGGTGCTGTGGATCAATCGGGAGAAGGTCAATGAAAACCTGGGGGACGGCGGTTGGAGCGCCGACGAACTCAAGGGCACCATCACTCTCCAACCCGGCCAGAATGAGGTCTGGCTTAAGACCGGCAACACCGGCGGCGGCTGGCAATACAGCCTCTCCATCGGTGGCCCCGACCCCGCGTTTGCGTTCCTGTACGAGAACGTGCCGCCGCAACTGAACCTGACGGCCTTCCGCGATCAGGCGATGCGGAACACCGGAAATGCGGAGAGGGGAGCCGAGCTGTTCTTTGCGAAGGACGGGGTCGGGTGCGTGAAGTGCCACTCGGTTGGTGATCGCGGCGAGGCTAAGGTCGGTCCGAACCTGCTTGGGGTCGGGGCCAAGTACGCCCGCGAGGAGCTGATCCGGTCGGTGCTGGAACCCTCGAACCGCATCGTCTCCGGATACGAACTGACGATCGTCGTCACCACAGCGGGCCAGGTCGTGCAGGGCATCCTCAAGAGCGAGACCGATGCGGGAATCGAGCTGATGCAGGCCGACGGGTCCGTGGTGATGGTCTCCAATTCCGAGATTGACGAGCAGCAGCGCAGCGCCCTCTCCGCGATGCCCAACGGCCTAGAGAAGGGCATGACGCTGCCCGACTTCGCCGACATCGTGGCTTACCTGGAAAGTCAAAAGCAGGCATTGCCCGCCGCCCCATAAAGACAGGAACGGCCGCTATCCCGCAGCAGGCCCACTGGTGGGAATCGGGCAGGACAGCTCGGCGTAGTCGGGGCGGTCGGCGGGGGACTGGTGGCGGAAGGCGCGGAGGACTTGGCCGTTCTCGATCAGGAAGGTGCCGGGCATCTGAAACATACTCTCTTGGCTGGCCCCGAAACCGTGGCCGTCTCCGAACGCGGCTCGCAGACCCCGCAGCCAGACCTTCCACCCTAGCAGCTGCGTGAGACGCCCCGGTTGCAAGTCGAATTCGGAGTAGAGTTGGCGCTGAGGATCGCTGTAGCGGGGGAGATCGGCGACGCCATATTTCTGGACGAAGGGGGCGATGTCGGCCTCGAGACTCATGTGGACGAGGGCGATTTTCGCGCCGCTGGCTTCAATCTGGGCCCGGACTTTGGAGAGGTCGTCGAGGGCTTCGCGGCAGAATGTACAGCCCGAGTGCCGCAGAAACACCACCAGTACGCGCTGCTTTTCCGAGAGCTGGGCCAGCGTCTTCCCCGCACTACCGAGGAGCGTGTTCAACGCGGAGTCAGTCGAGGCCAAGACGGATGATGAATCGTGCCAAATAGCTGCTTTCCAGAGAATGATCGTGAACGGCACCCACCAGATAAAATCGTTGGTCAGCAGCGTCCGCAGGCCTTCCACGGGAAGCGTGCCTTGCATGACCGAAAAGAGGTAACCAATCGGTCCCAACACCTTGCCCAGCAGACCCACGAAGATGATTAACCAGTGCCGGTACGGATCGCGGGCCGAGATCCAATAGCCGACGCCGTAGACCCCGATCACCATGCCCAGACATTGCCAGATCGGATGCACGATCTCCGCCGAGGGGAGCCCGCCGAGCTTCAACGAGATCGCCGGGGCCACGATCGCGAGGCTTCCCCATAGCAGATTGTACACCCCCGCTGCGATCAGGACGCGGGACATCCACGGGGCGGGCCAAGCAACGGGTGAAGACATCGAGAATTCCTAAATGGCGAGCGTCCGGCGTGAGCCGGATGGTGCTTCGAGTGAGTCGCTGAGCAATCGTCCGGTACACTGACTTTAGAATCCTCATCGTCCCCCGAACACTGGGGGCGGAATTTCGTGGAGCCTCTCATCGAAATGACATCACGGGAAGCTCAGCTGCTCTGGGCTTTCGCCTCCCAGTACCGCAGGAAATCCAATACTCCTTCGTGGGAGCCGATTCCGCGTTCAGTCGGTATTGAAATCGACGAATGTGTTCGACAAAGACTTGCTGGGAGAGGAGGACGCCCTCGCCGGGCCGGGTTTTCTCCTGGCGGCCCGAAGTCGGCGGATGCCCACGCAGCGAAGGGATCGCGAGAGCGTTCGAAACCCAACTGCGAGTCGAGTGGCACTGAGACTTCGCGCGACGAGTTCCGGCGAGCCTTCGGCGTGAGTCGAGGTGTTCTGGCAAAAAACCCCACTCGCGCCAGTGGGCTGTGGCGGCGTGATCGACCGAAACAGAGTCGGTTCAAGAGGAGACGCGGTCGGACTCGAACACCTCGACTCACCAAGATGGCCTACTTCTGGTCGCGAAGAGAATCGCGGATCGCATTCGATTCGACTACATCGTAGCGACCGCGCAGGCCATCGCAGCTTGTCCCTCGACGGGTGACAGTGAGGCACTGCGGCGTTTGTACATGGTGACTTCGTTTCCTTTATCGCTGTAATCAATGGCATCCATAAACGACCGCATCAGCAGGATGCCGCGTCCGCTGGCGAGGGCGATGGCGTCGTCTTCGGTGGGGTTGCGGACCTTTTCGACATCGAAGCCCGGCCCTTCGTCGCGAATCTTGAACCGCGCCCCGGCATGGTTGTATTCCGCGACCAGTGTCACGCGGCGGCTGCGGAAGGGTTCCAGGGCCTTGCGTTCGACGATGGCATTTTCGAAGACATCGCCCTCGATCTCGCGGAGACGCGAGCTGACTTCGAGATTCCCGTGAATGATGGAATTGAGGAGGGCCTCTTCCAGAGCCACTTGAATCCGCATGCGGTCTCGATCATCGATCAGACCGAACCGGTCACAGTGTTCGACCAGCAGGTTCACCAGATGCGGAACGCGGGATTTTTCGTTCTCCAAGGTGAACGTCAATGTCTCCTGGGTCAGGGAACCTTCTGCCGCCTGACGCAGTGCCCGACTCGCTGCTCGCTCAATCGCGCATTCAATGGGAAACAGCCACTCACTGGGGTCACTGTCTTTGGCCAGGACGGCTTCTGCTCCATCTCGTGCGGCCTGTGCAGCGGACTCGACGGTCAGGCTCGAACTCACGAGGAAGACCGAGGTGGTCATATGACGGTTGCGGACAGCCGAGATCAGATCACGCCACTCGCCGTCGCCGAGATCGACTTCGCTCAAAATCAGATCGACCGGATGCAACTGCAAGCGTTCGCGGGCTTCTTCGTAAGAGGCTGCTCCCTCGACAGTCCAGGATTCCTGCGACGCGAGCGCCTCGCGAATGGTATCGCGATCAGCTGCCGAAGGATCGACATGCAGGATGACGGGCATGAGCAGACTCCAGTTGCAGTCTAACACCAATTTGACCCGAGTGGATCACCACCAGGTTAGATCGGAATCAGGATGAAACCGCATTCTCGTTGTAGAAGTCGTGTTGCGGAACCTCACCGGATGTGGCAAGGAATCAACAAGGCTACGTTGCGACCGAATGGCCAAGACGACGAAGAGGAGTTGAAGGGGCAGTATGCCGTGAATCCAGACCGTTGCCAACACAATGTAACAAGAAGTCGCAAAACGTCAGAGAAGACAGCCATGTCGGATTTGAGGATTCTATGGACTAGAGCCTCTTCCGAAATCCTCTTCAGTCGCTAAGTTCACAGGGGATCACCCACGTTCTGGCGAACGCAGCGACCCTCGCCAGAAGGTGGGCGGTCCACTGTGATCTTTAACGGCATGTGAATTCGAAAAATGATCTACGGTCGGCCCGCAAACGGTGACATTGAGGCGGGGACCATTGTGATGTGGCACTTATCGCCAGCTTGGGAAGCGACACATTCAAAACTACTGGTACAGCGCGTACAGCACCACGTTCACGGCCAGCTTCACCGCGTCCCCGTTAAGATAGCCCGCACAGGCCACTGTCTCCTGCTTCTCCAAAGCGCAGCTGAGGTCGTACTTGCTATAGACGACGACGTACTTACCCTCGGCTGTGGCGATCCCCTCGAAGAGAGGTTCACCCGTGGAGACTTCAGCATGCAGAGCCGAAGTCTGTCCCGGGGCGGGGATGCGGCGTGTGACCTTGCGGACATCGAACCCCTGCATGGAGTGGAACATTTCGTGTTCGACGGGGATCGGTTTCAGGTCTTCTCCGAAGATCTGCTTGATCGCCTTACGGAAACTCACATCGAACGGCGTCGCTCCACAGCAGGCATCCGCCATCAGAAAGCCGCCGTTGTCGAAGTACGCTTTCAATTGGGTGGCCTCTTCCGGGGAGAAGGTGAAGTTCTTGCGACCGTGCATGTAGAGGACCGGGCAGGTGAACAGAGCCGGGTCGTTCGCAGCCAGATTCGGTGTCTCGGGATACGACTCCACCCCGACCTTTTGGAGTGACGCCTGCAGGTGACGGACCGCACTCGCCGCCGTATCCCAACCGCCCGTATGCTTAATTCGTCCAATGCGCAGACCGCCCCGTGCATCGGATTCGACGAGCCCGGCCAGTGATTCGGGCCGTTGCAGTTTGTCACGCAGCTCTCGATTAGTGGCGTAGGCCACAATGTTGACACCCAGTAGTATTGACTTGGCGATCTGTGCCTTGATGTCGGGATTGGTCCGCGTGTCATTCCGCATCCATTTATCCCAGCGGCAGGAGTGGTCATACGGGGCGTAGGCGATCGCCGTCCGGCAGCCGAAATCGACGCCCCACAACTCCGGTGGATCACTCGCGAAAACCGCTTCGCTGCGATAGATGTCATGCGTCTTGTCCAGCTTCCGCAGTTGATAGTCGCCCGCGGGGAACAGCCGGGTGATGAGTTGGCGGAACCCCTGGTCGAAAGCCGGGCTCTCACAGTTCTGGACGGCGAACAGGAAGCCTCCCTGAAACACGTATTCGCGCAGCAGGGCCACTTCGGCGTCGGTGATCGAGTCGAGGTTCTGGTCCCCGGCGAGGTACGCGATGGGTGCCTGCTGCAGAGCGGTAACGCCCTCGCCCTTCACAGCCACCTGCATGTCGAGGGTCTGCCAACTCAGATAATGCGGCCACTGCTCCTTGATCGAGATGGCGTCCACGAGGTTTGAGACATCGTGCCGGTGACGGTTCCAATCAGGCCGCAAGATCCGCCCGGTGTTCGGATCTCGCGGGCCATATTGCAGCTTATTGATGAGGACCGGACTGAGCCCTTTGGCCAGGAACAGCAGGGACAAACTCGTCGCGACAGGAGGGCCCTCGTTATTCCCTGCCCAGGAGCCATCTGCGGGAGACTGTCCCTCCACCAGAAACTGTGCTCCCTCCCGATACCAGTCGGTCTGACCAAAAAACCGCTGTCCGCTGAACTTGCCAGCCCGCTCCAAGCCGTAAAGATAGTAAAGCAGAAAGCTGCCGCTCCCCGGATTCGAGTGAATGCGGATGTTGTTATCCATCCAGCGGATTCCGGCATCGATCGCTTCGTCAGACGTGGTGCTGTTCGACTGCCCACAGCAATCGAGCTTTCCATCGGGTGTCAACTCGTCTTCGACAATAAAGGAGTTGATAATTTCCAAAGAGGCCAGACCCGCGACGGTCATGCTCCCTTTGACCTCCCCTTGGTCACTGGCATACCCCCAAGGAGCCCCATTGACAGCCTCTCGCGAGCCAATCTGCGTGTTGATCCAATGGTCACGGGCCTTCCGCCAGACCTTTTGATCGACCTGCATATCGGTCTGAAAGCAGGCTTCCCGCAAGCCGAGAATGGCGAACTGGGTCGTACTATTGTCCCAGCGGGTGGAGTCCGTGCCATCGACACCGTAACCCCACCCTCCCGAGGGAACCTGATGATCGATCAGCGTCTGGGCCATCTGCTGAATACGCGGTTTGTCCCGGGCCTCCCCAGCTGCGGCGAGGAACATGATCGCCATCCCGATGTCATACGTCCCCTCGGGCAATTGTTGCGAGCGGATGTAACGCAGGCATTTCTGGATGGCGGGGTCACTGGGCTCCATGCCCGAAGTGATCAACGACAGACCCACCAGGCTGTTGGCTCCGATGGTATACCCGCCCTCATACCCGGTCTCGAAAGAACCGTTTCCGTTTTGCCGGGAGAGCAGGAACTTCTGGCCTCGCTGAATGGCGGTCTTGACCTTCTCCCGCAGGACATCATCGTTCTCGGCTTGTGCAAACGCTGGGCCAGTCAGTGCGAGCAGTAGCAAGACAACCACTGCGATCACAAAGCCCAGGGGTTGCAACCCCTGGGCTTTCGTTGAGCCTGTGACAAGCGGCATGATCTCATTCCTTTATATCTTGAGCTTCGTCCACCGGCCCCGCGAGAACAGCCAAGCCCCGAGCAGTCCTCGCACCGTCACGTCGGCCAGCATTCCCAGCCACGCGCCCGCTAGCTCACCATTCCAATGTATCCCACACAGCCACGCAATTGGAGTCCGCAATCCTGCTGTGGAAACAATCGCCAGGATCAGCGGCAGCCGCGTCTCTCCGGCTCCCCGCAATCCGTGGATGTAGACGATCCCAATGACCAGCGGAATCTGGCAATACGCCAGAACCGGCATTGCCGAAACGCCGATCAACTGGATCTCTCTCGAAGTCGTCATCAGTTCATAGATCGGTTGGCCCGCGAACGCAAACAGAATCAATCCCACAATCCCCACCGGAAGGCACTGCAAAGCCGCAGCGTGGCCCGCCCGGATGGCCCGCTCCCGGTCTCCGACCCCCAGTGACATTCCGATCGAGGTCGCCGCCGCCGCCCCCCACGCCGTGGCGGGCATCGTGGTGATCGCCTCGAAATTGACCCCCACGATGTGAGCTGCCGAGGCAGCATCCCCGATCTGAGTGATGATGCGGACAAACAAGAAGTGCGACGACCACAGAATCAAACCATCCAGCGCCGCCGGAATCCCAATCCGGGTTAGACGTGTGACGTGTTCACCGCCCCAGTGAATCTCGCGCCATCGCAACTGCAAACCGCGAAATCCAAATCGCAGCGCGGCCAGCATCATCAACCCACCCAGCACTCGCGCCAGGACGGTCCCCGCGACGATTCCATCCACTCCCATTGCGGGCAATGGCCCCAGTCCATGCACCAGCGAATAACTCGCCATCACATTCAACACACTGACCGCCGCGAGAATCCACATCGGCACGCGCATCGTCCCGCAACCTCGAAAAGCCGCCGATCCGCACAACGTGATGGCTGTGAAAATCTCGCCAATCGCATCCAATTGAATAAAGCGGACAGCAATTCGCGAGGCCTCGGGACTCAGCCCCGTGATGGCCACAAACCACGGCGCACACGGGATCATGATGAGAGCAAACAGCAGCCCCATCGTGACGGCCAATGCCATCGACCGCCCCACAATCGTATTGGCCTCCTCCGTATCCCCCCGACCACGAGCCCGCGCCACCAGAGCCAGTGTTCCCGTCGAGGTAATCATAAACATCAGATTGGCGAGCCAACTGACATAGGCTCCGATCCCGATCGCAGCTGTGGCCGCTGTGGTCGCTGCGTTTTCTCCGCCGGGGAGATGGCCCGAGAGATAGGTATCGTACAGCACGACCAAGAACGAGAAGAACTGCTCAGCCAGCACCGGAATGGCAAGGAGAAACACCTGAAGATGTACTGAATCGGTGCGATGCAGTTCCGGCGTGGCCCCCTCCACCGGCCCGCAGAGTACTGGCATGCTCTCTTCAGGTTCCAGCATGGAGGACTCGATGGGGGAAGGCACGGACGCGGGCAACCACGGACCAGCAGAGGATAAACGCCGTGCTCTCCATTGGGAATGTCGAACGCAGTACCGCCTTGCTCACCCTTCGACTCATCGATGTGAGGCCAGCAGATAGAGACCCTCTGGCGAGCGTCCGGCGTGAGCTGGATGGTGCTTCCGAGATCCTCTGCTGAACCAGAAGGCACGCGCGCCACCCCGCTCGCCGAAACTTCTCACTCAGCGCCGCAGCATGGTATAACGCAACTATCCGTCAGGAATGCACCTCTCGATCCGAAGAGTCCCCACGTTGGCCCGCCACCATTCGTACCCATGTCGTCCCCCTTCCCCTTCTGGAGTCTTTCGATGACGAGTCGTCTGCTGGTCGCTGTGATTGGAATGCTTTCGCTGCTCGCCGCCGAACCCATCGGGGGCAGCAGCCTGCAGCAGCTGGCACCGGATGGCACGTGGGCCAAGTATCAGGTGAGCATCAAGCTGGCGGGGCAGGAGGTCAGCGCGACGTGGACCGCCCGCTCGGTCGGTCAGACGACCCACAACGGCCAGCCCTGCCGCTGGATCGAGCTGCAACAGGAGTCCGACAGCCCGGGTTTTCCTAAGATGACCTGGCGCTGCCTCGTCCCCGAAGCGGAGTTCGGCGCAGGAAAGCATCCACTGGGTAAGTCGGTGAAGGTCTGGCAGAAGATCGAGGGGCAGGACGCTCAGGCAGTCGACTCGATCGAGGCCAAAGACTATCTCTTCGGTGCCCTCCTCAAAGGCCCCGAACAGAACCTGAGAGCGGAAGACGCCCCCGAGATCGTCAAATGGCAAAAGGGTGACATGGAGTGTCAGGTCATCGCGGGTGACAGCGAGGGCAAGCTGAACGGTGTGATTCGCGTCCCCATCCACCACCGCATCTTCCGCCACCCCAACGCCCCCTTCGGCATGGGCGGCGTCCACTGGGTTCTGACCCTCGGCGATGGCGATCAGAAGCAGACGGTGAACGTCAAGATGACGCTGCAAGATCAAGGAACCGATGCGAAGGCCCAACTGCCGGAACTGGGGATCTGACCCGTACGACGGATGTGTTCAATTGTCGCTGTATCGAGTCGGTCAGGAACGGTTTCATTCCAGCTGATGATCTACCCGATTGGACTCCGCCCCAGGCAATGGAGAAACATCACCGCCTGAGATCGCGACCGCAGGGAACGCCCCCTTGGCTGGCACGGCAAAGTCCTCTTCGTCCCGCCAGGGACACCCGACAATAGCCCACCGCTTCAGCGGTGGGAAATGCGGTGTGCGAGACCCCCAGCCCCCTCAGGGGCGACAGAAAACGCCGCGAGACGGGTGGTGCGTGGGCCTCGTTGCGAAGGTTCTGCCGTCCCTGACGGGACTGGGTTGGAGAGGCTGCGGCTCAGTCCCACCGTTGAAACGGTGGGCTATTGTCGGGTGTCCCTGCCGGGACAGAAATCAAGTTTTGCAGTCGAGAATGACCACCTTGGAAGTCCTGCCCCTTCAGGGTTGGGCGACTTTCGGCGGGGTGACGCAGGAACAGGAGGGTTGAACGACGGTCGGTCCTCCCGTAATCTCTAGCTTTTGCTCAACCGTGAAGCTCAAAGCCGCGTCTGGGCCACCCCGCCAAAACCCAGTCTGAAAGGAATTCGTGGAGCGAGATGCGGACTGGCGATAGAGTTCCGATGGGTGGTACGAGGAGCGCCGGACAGTCGGAGTTCCGATCGAGTGGGTGGACTGTGATTAGGTCTCGGGTAACATCCCGAAGGAGTTCCGATGTGGAAAGCCCCCGCCGAGAGAACCTCTTGTGCCGCTGGCACACCGGTAGGGTCCAAAGCGACCCTACCGGTGCGACCCGCTTGGTTGACCAGGAGTCGAGATGACGAATCTGCCGTTGTACCGCGTCGCCTTCGACTCAACTTCGTTGCTTTGTGATCATCCGCCGCAGCTTTGCCTGCATAAGCAGGGATTGTTCGAGATCGCCTACCCCGATGGGTGCCCGACTCTTGCCGAGATCGAGGTCACACGCTGGGCGGCACATGTGAACAATCCGCTATCGTTCGACCAATCATCGGGAGTGGAGATCCAGTCAAACGACTACGACTACCGCCCCGTGGGTGATCCGGCCACGAGCCTGGAATGGCATGTCAACTTTGCCGATCCACGGCTGTTCGTGGCGTACGGATCAAGGCTGTTTGCCCAAGACGAGATGCAAGTGGCAGAGCATCCGATTCTAGGGAGTGTTCGCGAGGCCCTCTTGGCGCGAGGACTGGCAGCACTGACCGAAGAGGCGGGACAGCCGACGCCGGTGCTGGTCAGGAATGTCGAGCGGCGAATCGCTGTCGCGACCGACATCAACGCGGCCCAGGGGCGACCGCGCGGGCTGTATGGGAATCGATTCGCCGAAGCCCCCTTCGATGTCGTTCGCCGAGCCACACAGCGAATCGACCCGTCCACGTTCAGCCAAATTATCGCTATCGCAGCTCCCTGCGGCGGACGCGGGGACTACACGCTGGGCCAGATCGAGCGCATCTTCATAACGGCCTACGCGGCCTTCGCCGCTGCTCGCTCAGAGACAGTAAGGTCTCGTGGAGAGAGCTGCCAGACCGTCATTCACACCGGCTTCTGGGGCTGTGGAGCATTCGGTGGGAACCGAAAGTTGATGGTGGCTGCGCAGAGGCTGGCCGGATGGGCCGCCGGGGTCGAGACTCTTGTGTTCCATGCAGCCGACGAAACGGGAGCAGTCGAAACTCAAACCGCCCTTGATGTCGCGCAAGGCGTTGCCCTCCGCTGCGGAGCGAGTTGTTCTCTCCGCACGTTGGCCGATCATCTGGAGATGCTCGGGTATCGCTGGGGCGAGAGTGATGGGAATTGAGTGACCGCAATAATGTTTTGAGATGAGTGGCGGGGTGGCCCAGACGCTGCTTTGAGCGTCTGGGTGACGAAGGAACATGAGGGCAAACTCCGGCGAACGCCGACGCCATCTCCTCTTGTTGCTCTGCAACCCAGACATCCAAAGCGATGTCTGGGCCACCCCGTCGACACCAGCGCAGATGACCCGACCCCGGACAAAAGTTCACACCACTTAATCTTTATCCCTGGCAGCGAGTTGTCTGGCCAGCTGTGGCCCGACCTACATATCCAGATTGATGTGCTGGATCTTGCACACCAGAAATTTGAGAACATCCGGCTCGTGTGGGTCGACTGGGATTGAACCACTCGTGGAAGCGGGGTAGCCCCGGTTGATTCGCTATGGAATCTACCGGGGTGGCTCTGCCACAGGAGGTCTTTGCATCGTGGTGCCCTGCGGGAGAACCTCTGGTGCCCCTGGCACACCGGTAGGCCCAAAGCGGCCAACCGGTGCTACCCCGCTATGGTTCGTTCGATGATCTGTTGCGGGAATCAGTTCCATATGAGTAACGTAGGGTGGGCACTGACGTAGGGTGGGACCAGCCGCTCTGGGCGCAGGCCCACCATTCGCGGGGTAACGCAGCCGGAAGAGGTTCCTTGTCGAGAGCCGCCTCTCATCGAACCTCTTGTGACTCTGCAACACCGGCGTCCGCGATCCGAATGTGCCGGGGGGGGGACAAAGGTGTCAGAATGGCAGAAAAGGTTCCTGACACCTTTATTCTCCTGACACAGTGGCGGCGGTAGTCACGGGACAAATATACCTTCACACGACAGATCAAGACTTGTTGGAGTTGCAGAGCAGATGCACACGAGCCAATGGAGTCTTGAAGGTCGCCGGTACCGCCGTCGCTGTCGTCATCGCCGCACCGGTCATCGCTGCCGCTGAGATTACGCTGGTGAGCGGGGTAGCCCCGGTTGATTCGCTTTGGAATCTACCGGGGTGGCTTTGCCACAAGAGGTTCTGATTGCGAGGATACTCACTGGACAAACCTCTCGTGCCCTTGGCACACCGGTAGGCCCAAAGCGGCCAACCGGTGCCACCCCGCGGGTAATGAGCTTGAGCGTCTACAGAATGCGAAACGACAATTTGAGAAGAACAAGGAATTTCGCAACTGGACGCACAAAGAGTACATGGATGACATGAAGATGGGCGGCGGTGGAAGACATAATCCTGACATGCCTTTGAGAATGATTGCTGACGCATATGACGAATGGATTCAACTCGGACGACCTCGAAAGTAGGGCGACAGAATGAGCAGCACCTTCATCCGTGTTCTAGGTGACACATTTGATCCAGCGAAAGAGTTGGCCAATGTGGCGATTCAGCCAAACGCGGCGTTTGTCAAAGGAGAGATTCCAGAAGGACGCATGTTGCCCTCGCGAACGGGTGGTATCAGAATTGATATTGGTACGGGGGATCTCGATGAGCAGATTGAGTCAGCTAAGATATTTCTTCAACAGCACGCTAATGACTTAAGGAGACTTTCTCTCATCGAGTCAGTAGAGTCGTTTTTCATAGAGTTTGAAGTCGAGTTGCGACTTTCAGACGACATACTGATTCAACGTGACTTTCTGTCCAGTGATTTTGTAAAGTCAGTGGGAAACGTCGGTCTGGGAATATGCATATCTACAGCTAAGCCATTTCAATGTGAGTAACGTAGGGTGGGCACTGACGTAGGGTGGGACCAGCCGCTCTGGGCGCAGGCCCACCATTCGCGGGGTGACGCAGCCGGAAGAGGTTCCTCGTCGAAAGCCGCCTCTCCTCG
>JANPCU010000373.1:0-12867 GCA_031431195.1 Planctomycetota bacterium
CTCGGTCCGCTCCGGGGAGTACCTTCCAACGATCTTCGAGATAACTCGTTTCCGTCTCCGCAGCGATCAATGCCTGGAACTTTCCCAGCATCTCGCGGTAGGAGGTCTCCGCCTCTCGGACAGAAAGCTCGACATCGGTGAGCCCGGTCTCCACAACCGTACGGAAGTCATAGACCGCTTTCGTCAGTTCCCATTGACGACGGTCCTGTCGAGCCTTCGCCGCCCGGTTGCCGAGTGGCATCTCAAACTGTGTTCCCACCGTATAACCGGGTTGACCGTCCGTAAACTGATTGTCGAGAGACTTGAGGATGTCGTGATCCCCCTCTAAGCCAGCGACATAGGTGTTCAGAACCAGATCGAGTTTGGGCAAGAGTTCGTTCTGTGACACACCCAATCGCACTCCGGCAGATCGCAGGTCATGCACCGCTTGCGAGATGTCCGGACGATATTGCAGCGCATTCTGAAGTGACCCGGCCAGCGACAGTGGCAGATGGTCAGTTCGAGGTGATTCGATGGGGACCAACTCTGTCACGGAAAGATCGAGATAGAGAGGGGAGTTGACCAGCAGACGCAAACGGGACTCGGCATTACGAATGGCCGCTTGGGCTCGTACGATCTCCGAACGACGACTGGCCACTGCGGCCTTGGCTCGGTTCACCTGTCGCTGAAGGGCATCGATCTCTTCGCGGCCACCGAGTGTCTCCAGAATGTATTGCGCGCTGTCATAGACCTTGCGGCGCTGGAGATAGATCGCTCGCGAGCGGTAGAGGTCCCAGTAGGTCTCCGTGACCTTTACGAGATGATCTTGCAATTCCTCTTGAACCACATCAAATGATCGGTTGAGTTCGACCTGTGCCAGAACAATGCGTGCCTGGTTGTAGGCGACTCCCGACCCGTTCAGCAGGGGTTGGGTATAGTTCAATTGGAGCCGGCTGGTCCCTTGCGGCGCAGGCACGAAGAACTGGGAGTTATTGTCCTGCCAACCAATCTTCTGAGAGATGTCAAACTCGCCGCCGTACTGATTCTTCCTGCGGAGCCCCGCCTGAACCGTCGCAATCTGATCGATGAAACGGTCGGCATTATTCCCGGTCGTCAACGTGTTCCCGACGGGATCGTTCAGATCGCTCCATTTCGAATCCACAAAGGTGGTCCAGTCGAACGCGGCGTTTTCCGCACTGAGAATGCTGTTGTTGATGTCGGGCTGGGTACGGATCCCTAATACTTGCGGAGAGTATTGCAGGGCTCCCGTCACGAGAGTATCGACATCCACCGGGACCGTTGACTCGCTGCGCCGAATCGGGTTCGGGAGCTCGTTGATCCACCAAGGGACATATCCGACCGGCAACTGTGTTAAGTCGCCCGCCCGGATGTCCATTTCTTCTTCGATGGGGGACCGAGCCGCCCGGTCTTCGAATTCCGCCGTCCAAGGCAGTGCGTCGGGATCTTGATTGGAGGGCAGGTACGGTGGGGCCAGTCCAGCAGCCCCGTCCATCCCATTCGGAAGCTCGCGAATCATGACTGGAACCGCAGGAGCCTCAATCACTTCCCGGGGAGGCAAGGTCAGCCGTTCGGCTTCTGGTTGATCCTCAATCTGTTCAAGGGGTGGTGGGTTTCGCTCCACATTGTCACTGGGCGGCGGCGGATCGTCCGAGTCGAGACGGTCGACGAGCGGCAGTTCCACTCGCTGGTCGCCCGAGTCGGTCGCCTGGACGGGCAGTATCTCCGAGGTCTGCCGGGGGCGAACGGGCGGTCGTTTGGGAGCGGCACCGGTCCCCGGATATCCCAGTCCCAAGGGGCGATTCGCTGTGGCACTCTTTCGGCTCGGAGGTGCGATCGCCGGAGGAGCTATTCGTGCCGGGGCAGGAGCCTCGACCTCCTCCGCATCATCAAACACGGGGGCGAGTAGCTGAATCACCGGCACTCCTGACGCTTGTATAGGCTCTCCCATCACGTGCGCTGCCATCCAGGCAGACGACGTCATCGCGGCAGCTGCTGCAATCCATGCGTGGTGGCGTTCCATGCCCGATGTGCCTTCCTTGGCCGGACCTCATCCGTCATCTATTGACGCGAAGTCTCAACGTTCCGTCCTTAGCTGCATCGACTCGTTCATCGCCTGACAACAGTCTCCGACTTGTCAAATGGTTTTTAACAGTCCGAGCCGAGTTAGACTCTGTTAGGACTTGCAGAGTCGGTGTTTCACTGATGATCGGGACACTGAGGAGACTCCGCGCATTCGACACAACCGCACCCCTGATACATCCGTTACGACGGGCAAGGTCAACCGCATTTGCCGCGTCCCCGTGATCTGCAAACTAGGCTCTGTGCAGAACAGCCTTCTACGGGTCGATGGACACTTCATGCTGACCGCATTACTCCGATGGATGAACCAATCTCGCAAGGATCAGCGAAATACCCACATCAAAACCTCGCGACAATGCCAGTCGCCCGAGGCACTGTTTCGTTTCGCCTGTGACTCATGCGTTCCTGACTCGCTCCGGCAGCTGTGGCAGGGGGAACTTCCCTCTCGGACCTTGTTACTAGAGGCTTTCGAAGACCGGGTACTCTTTAGCGCAGCCCCCACGCCAGCTCCCGCACCCATTGAGGTCGTCGTTGTGGCATCACTCCACGCCGACGCCTCGACACCTGAGACCGTTCCTCTCCCCATCCCCGAGATCGCCTCTGCAGGGGCGATGACAGACACCCGTGGAATCCCGGCAAGTACTCCTGGCACCTCCGATACCGAGCAGGCTACAGGTGCGATACTCGTCGTTATCGATCCCAGCGTGCCGGACTACGAGTCGCTGCTCGACCAACTGCGACAGCAGCACTCGGGGCCGATGGAGGTTTTGGTACTTGATACTCAGCGTGACGGCCTGGAGCAGATCGCTGATCGACTCGAGCAGCTGGGCCAGACGCGGGCGATTCACATCGTGTCGCACGGTGATGAGGCCGGGCTGCACCTGGGCAGTAACTGGCTTAGTGCGGACACGATCGCCATGCGGAGTAACACTCTGGCGCAGTGGCAAGGGTTACTCACAGCGGACGCAGACGTTCTGTTCTATGGGTGCGATCTAGCAGCGAATCCTTCGGGGCAGGAGTTCCTGCGAACGTTTGGCCAGCTGACGGGAGCTGATGTCGGGGCCAGCACCGACGCCACGGGAGCAGCGATTCTGGGCGGTGACTGGAATCTGGAGTTCCAGTATGGGGACGTGGAGACCCGCTCCCTGGGTGAGTCGACGAGCCTGTTCGAGTGGAACGGGCTGCTGACCACGAATACGTATCAGCAGGGCGTGTCGAGCTACACCGGAACGCAGGATACGACCATTAGCGCCGCGACTCCTGGAACCGGCAATGGAGCATCGTCCACGGTGACCATCGGTGGAGCCTCGGCCAAAACGGGACTGATCCGGTTTGACAGCTTGTTCGGGAATGGGCCGGGTCAGATTCCCCTCGGGTCGACGATTCACTCGGCCAGTCTCCGAGTCAACGTCACCACGGGGACCACAGCGGAGTCCACGATCACGCTGCATCGCGTGCTCGCCAATTGGTCCGAGGCGTCGACCTGGAACATGCTGGGAAATGGGTTGTCTCGGGACGATGTGGAGGTCGCGACGGTGGCCGACTCCCTCGTGACGGGAACCACTGCCACAGGCTTCCAGACGATCACCGGACTGGAGGAGTCGCTGCAAGCCTGGAGCGATGGCGAAACCAACAACGGTTGGGCTCTGTTCGGAGATCATACTTCCGCTTGGACTTTCAGATCTTCCGAGGGGGCCACATCGACTCAACGACCGATGTTGATTGTCGACTTCACTCCGCCGACTGCCGCACCCACGGGTGAACTCCTGGCGACTGGTGAGACCCGCGTCAATGTCGCCACATCAAATAGCCAGTCCACGGCCATCAATGGTCGCAACAGCCACGATGCCGTGGGAGTCGATGCGAATGGCAACTACGTGATTGTCTGGACCAGTGATCCGGGCGACGGTAGTGGAGCCGGAGTGTATGGGCAACGATTCAACTCGCGTGGACTGGCGCAAGGAGGGCAATTCCGGGTCAATCAGACCACGACTGACAATCAACAGTGGGCTTCGGTCGCGATGAAAGCCGACGGGGGATTCATCGTCACCTGGACCAGCCAGAACCAGGACGGCGACGGGCAGGGCGTCTACGCGCGGATCTTCACGGCTGAGGGAGTGGGTGGAACTGAGTTCCGCGTGAACTCGACCACAACCGGCACTCAGCAGGCATCGGCGCTGGGAGTGGCTGCGGATGGCTCCTTCGTGATTGCCTGGGAAGGAAACGGAACGGGTGACACGGCAGGGATCTTTGCTCAACGCTTTGATGCAGCCGGAGCTATGCAAGGGAGTGAAATCCAAGTCAATACCACAACGGCCAACACGCAGTACGACCCGACGATCGCGGTCGGTCAGGACGGCCAGTTCATGGTCGTCTGGGACGATTCGATTGGCACATCGGGTCGACGGTTCAACGCGAATGGGACAGCTCGTGATGCCTCACAGATCACATTGCACACCGATGTGACCTCGGGCAACGCCGATGTCGCCACCAACGGCACCGGGGACTACCACATCGTGTGGCGAACGACTGGTGGAGGTGATGGCAGCGGACGGGCGATTTGGCGGATGAGCCTCGGTTCCACGGACAATGCGGCGACGGCCTTGTTTCAAGTCCCCGCCAACTCGATCAACGACCAGACCGAGCCAGCGATCACCAGTAACGGCGATGGAGACTTCATCGTCACTTGGCAAGGGGCTGGGCCCGGCGATACAGCCGGAGTATTCGCTCGCAAATTCCGGAGCGATGGCACCGCCGTCGGGACCGAGTTTCAACTCAACGAGACTGTCTCTGGGTCACAGATCGCCGTATCAGCAGCTATCGTTGACTTGGACAACTTTGTCACCGTCTGGTCGGGGAACGGCCCGGGAGACGCAACTGGAATATTCTCTCACGTTTACGGGACGATGGGGAATCGGTCCGCACTGCTATTCACCACCGCGAATGATGTGGTGGCGAGTGGGAATCCGGACCTCACGGCATGGACCACGGGAGACGTGGTTTCCTTTCAGCAGCCCCACCTGCTTCTCGGCGACAATACGACCGCCACGCTCGGGATTGCCGGACGGCTCAATGCCTCGAATGACGGAGGGGTCAAAATCGAGGGCCTCGACTTCATTCAGTCGGATGTTCTGGTCGGAAGTGGTGCCAACTCCATCCAGCTCTACGCCGGGGATGTCTTGTTCTCGGTGCATGGAACGGAATCTTTCGGCCCCTTGACGATTCAAAGCGACGATATCGCGGTGTTCCGTCCCGCAGCTCCGTGGAACTACTCAGCGGGTTCCATCTTTGTCCTCTTTGATGGCATGGAGTCAGTGGCGGGGGGAGCGATTCAGCAACGGGCCGACTTCGATCTCGTGGATTGCGACACGCAGGTCGGAGATGTGCTCTTGAGAGCCGGTGATCTCGTCATCGGCGATACCGGGGGAGCTGGGAATACGATCCACGTGTTTCAAGCGACCGGGGCCGGAAACTCGACCACGAGCGGGACAGCTTTCACTTTGCTGGACGCCACGGGGCTCAATCTCATCCATAAGATTCAAGGTGTCCATCTCATCGAGCGGGATGTCCGCATCGGGGCGACGACGCTGCATTCTGGTGAACTGCTGCTGACCACCGACCAGTCGACCACGATCGGCGGCAATTCACTGGCCATCACTGAGAACGATGTGGTTCGTCTGTTGGTCGAGCAGACCAGTGTGAATGGACCAGCCAACACCACGGCCAGTATCGTCATCGATGGTTCCGATTTAGCACTCGACTCCAATGCGGAAGCCTTGAAAAGCCTCGCGTTCACCTCAGTGGGTACGCCCCCGACGGTCAATGACGACACCTACCATCTGACGGAAGATGAAACGTTCCACTCCGCCAATCTCTGGTACGACACCAACTGGTCATCCCGGACGCAGCTGACGTTCAATAATGCCAGTCGAGCGGAGAACCTCGACGACTTCCCGATTCTGGTGACGCTCGACACGAACCGGTTTGACTATTCTCTCGCCAAAGCCAATGGAGAAGATCTCAGGTTTGTGGACGCCAACGGCCAGTTGTTGTCTCACGAGATCGAGACCTGGGACCCCTCGGGACGATCTTCCATCTGGGTCAAGGTGCCGCGCATCGATGCCAGTTCGAGTACGGACTCGATTCATCTGTACTACGGGAATGCGGCAGCGGCCGATATCCAGAACCCCACAGCGGTCTGGTCGAATGGGTACGTCGGTGTCTGGCATCTCAATGGGGATCCCTCCGGGACACAGACGATCGCGGACTCGTCCTCCAGCAACAAGGACGGAACATCGATTGGCATGAACGCCACGAATCAGGTCAGCGGTCCGATCGGTGGCGCTCTCAAGTTCGACGGCAGTACAGAGGCAATCCGGATCGACAGCACCGGGACTGATCCCTTGGCGATTACGGGAAACAATCTCACCGTCGAAGCCTGGGTCAATTCCACGGGCAGCACGGGAGATTGGGAGACGATCCTGAACCGGCGTAATATCGTCGTTACTCCGATCCAGTCCTATGGTCTGAAAACTGCCCTCGTGGATCAATCACAAGTCGTGCATACCACCGGAACGCCCGATCTGACTGGTGTCGCTGGCGCTTTGCCCGATGACCAATGGAAGTACCTGACGGGGGTGCTCTCGGGATCAACTTCCAATCTCTATGTCAACGGGATTCAGAACGCCACGGGGACGACACTCTCGTTCGGAAGTAGTAATGAAGATGTCACAATCGGCGCTGCTGAAGCGGGTGTGGACTCCGTCCTGTCTCAGTACTGGAAGGGGGGCATCGATGAGGTCCGGCTCTCGAATGTCGCCCGCTCAGCAGCTTGGACCGCCGCTCAGTACGCGTCGATGACCGATACGCTGATTACCTATGGAGAGCGGCAGACGGTCGCCGGACTGCTCGACAATGATCAATCCGCGACTACGGGTGGACTCGTCGTATCGAGTGTGGACCTCTCCGATCTGACGGGAGGTGCCACAGCGATGGTACTGGATGATGGTCAGGTGAGGTTCATCCCCGGGACCGGATTTCAAAATCTGGCTGACGGACAAAGCGTCTCACAACAGATCACCTACACGGCGATGGACTCCAACGGGAACACCGACACGGCCACCGCCACGTTTGTGATTCACGGTGTCAACGACGCTCCGCAGATGAATACCCTCGTCGGCCCGTTAAAGCTGTCCAATGTCGACGAGGGATCGACAAACCCGGCGGGCAATACGGTCTTGGCCGTATTGACCTCCGCGGCAGGCACGCTCATCACCGATGTCGACTCCGGAGCTGTTCAGGGGATGGCAGTCACAGCGGTCGATTCGACGAACGGGACTTGGCAATACTCGGGAGATGGTACGACGTGGTTAAGTCTCACGGGTGTGAGCGACACTAACGCCACACTGCTCAACACGACTTCTCATGTGCGATTCGTCCCCTCGGCGGGTTTCAGCGGAGTGGCCGGAGCGATGACGTTCCGAGCCTGGGACCAGACCACCGGGACGAACGTGCAGACCGGCGTGAATGTCTCGACGAATGGAGGCTCAACCGCCTTCAGCCTGCAAACAACCACGGCGTCCATCTCGGTCACTCCCACAAACACACCTCCCGTGGTCGTGACTAACATCGGAGTGACCACTTCCGAAGGCGGCACAGTACTGTTGAGCAATTCGCGACTGGCAGCCAGCGATGCGGAGAACACCCCCGCCCAGCTGACCTATACGCTCAGTGCATCGCCCACGAATGGCCGCATCGAGCGAGTGGCGACACCGGGTATGGCGATCACGACGTTCACACAAGCAGACCTGGACAGCAATGCCATCCGGTACGTACATCACGGCGGCGAGAACACCTCGGACGGGTTTAGCTTCTCGCTGAGTGATGGGGCCGCCACGGTGACAGGGTCGTTCTCGATCACCGTGACACCAGTCAACGATACTCCCGTCGTCTCCGCGAATACGGTTCTCACGGTGGTTGAAGGCGGAAACGGAATACTCACCACGGCGAGGCTCTCGGCCAGCGATTCCGACAACACTGCCGCTCAGCTCACGTACACGGTCAGTACGATTCCCGTGAATGGTCGTGTCGAGCGAGTGGCGACACCGGGAGTCACAATCACCTCATTCACGCAAGCGGAGATCAACAGCCATGCGATCCGCTACGTCCACAATGGGGGAGAGACGACTTCGGATAGCTTCAGCTTCACGTTAGGCGATGGGGCCGCCACAGTCACCGGCTCGTTCGCCATCACAGTGACCTCGGTCAACGATGCACCAGTCGTCTCCACGAATACCGGATTGACACTGGGTGAGGGGGCCACCGCCACCATTGGCAACACCAAGCTATCGGCCAGCGACCCGGACAACACCACCGCCCAGCGAGTCTATACAGTCACCGCCGGCCCAACGCGCGGACGTCTGGAGAAATCCAGTAATCCAGGCGTGTCGATCACCTCATTCACCCAGGCGAACATCGACGATGGAATCATTCGCTATGTCCATGACGGCGGCGAGACGACCTCGGACTCTTTCTCATTCTCACTGTCCGATGCAACAGCCACGGTGACGGGATCGTTCGCACTGACAATCACAGCTGTGAATGACACTCCGGTCATTGCCGTCAATACCGGGCTGATGGTCGTCGAGGCCGGAAGCGGAGCACTGGCCAATACGATTCTGTTGGCCAGCGACCCCGACAATACCGCTGCTCAGTTGGTGTACACGGTCACGATTGCTCCCTTGCATGGACGGCTGGAGCGTATCGCCGCACCCGGCGCGGCCATCACGACGTTTATACAGGCGGAGATCAACAGCAGTGCCATTCGGTACGTGCATGACGGCAGCCAGACAACTGCGGACACATTCGGATTCTCGCTCAGCGACGGGACTGCCACGGTCAGTGGTTCGCTACCAGTTACGATTACTCCCGTGAACAACGCCCCATCGCTCGAGACGAATCAGTTGACCATCACTGAGGGGCAGGCAATGACGCTTTCGTCATCGTCAATCCTCTCATCAGATCCCGACACTTTGCCTGCGTCGTTGACCTATACAGTCACAGCAGTCACGCACGGTCGGTTTGAGTTCGTCTCCTCTCTGGGTGCCGCAATTACGTCGTTCACTCAGGATGACATCAACAGTTCGCGGGTGCGATTCGTACACAGCGGAGGAGAAGCGGCTCTAACCGCCAGTATCTCGGTCAGCGACGGCATGACCAGCGTCGGTCCGACCGTGATGCTGGTGGCTTTTACGAATGTGAATGACCTTCCCACGGTCACGACGAATACCGGAATGACACTGAGTGAGGGAGCGACCTCGACCATCGCCAACACCCATCTGGCCGCCAGTGATCCGGACAATACTGCGGCCCAGCGAGTGTTTACAGTGACGGTAAGTCCCCTTCATGGTCGTCTGGAGACATCGACATCTCCCGGCATCGCCATCACTTCGTTCACGCAGGCCCAGATCGATAGTGGAATCATTCGCTACGTCCACAATGGCGGAGAGACAACGGCGGACTCCCTCAACTTCTCGCTATCTGACGGAACGGCGAGCGTCACCGGGGTGTTCGCAATCGCGATCACACCGACCAACGATGCCCCCGTGATCGCGGCGAACGTCGCGTTGATTGCCTCCGAAGGCGGGGCTGTCTCGATCTCATCAGCCAACCTAAGCTCCACGGATGCTGAAACCGGTCCTGCTAGCTTGTCGTATACCGTGACGGGTGGGCTGGGCTTTGGACATCTGGCTCTGGCATCCGCTCCGGGCGCTGCCATCACGTCCTTTACTCAAGCTCAGATCAACAGCAATCAGATCGTGTATGTCCATGAGGGTGCCGAGAGTACTGCTGACTATTTCATGTTCTCAGTCAGCGATGGAGCGTTAGTAGCCACCGGGACGATGGCGATCACCATGACCTCCGTCGACGACGCCCCGACATTCGACGCAAATCAGATGACCTTGACCGAGGGCCAGACGCTGGTGCTGGGGAACATTAACCTGCTCTCGAACGACTCGGACACCCCGGCGACCGCGCTGGTCTACACCGTGAACTCAGTCACGAACGGGCGGTTTGAGAATGCTTCTGCTCCGGGTCTCGCGATCACCTCGTTCAGCCAGGACGATGTGACCAACTCCCGTGTGGTGTTTGTCCACAACGGGAGTGAGGCAGCCCCGACCGCCACACTGACTGTCACAGACGGAGTGACCTCCGTGGGCCCGCATGCCATGCTGATGACCTTCAGCAACGTCAATGATTCCCCGGTGATTTCAGCCAATACGGGCGTGATTCTCCCGGAAGGAGCCACTACCACCATAGGCAGCACTCGACTTGCCGCTAGCGATCCAGACCACACACCTGCTCAGCGGGTTTACACGGTTACGACCAGCCCCACTCATGGTCGATTGGAGAGGTCGAACAATGCCGGAGTGGCGATCACGTCCTTCACTCAGGCTGAGATCAATGACGAACGGATTCGCTATGTGCATGATGGCAGCAACACGATCACCGACGGGTTCGGCTTCGCGGTCACTGATGGAGTAACCACAGTGAACGGGACGTTTGGCATAACAATCACTGCGGTGAATGACCCACCCCTACTGACTGCCTCCTCCATCACGGTCAGCGAAGGGCAGGCCGTGACACTCACGCTGGCAGACATCAACGCCAGCGATGAGGATTCGGCGAGCCTCACGTTCAGTGTCTCGGGATTGAGTCGAGGGCAGTTTAAGGACACGACAACAGGGCAGAGCGTGGCGTCCTTCACTCGGACCCAGGTTCAAACGGGCCAGATTCGCTTCGTGCATGATGGCAGCGAAAACATCCCCTCGGCTGTCGTGTCCGTCTCAGATAGTGTGTCGTCGACTACTCCTGTGGCGATCACCTTCGCATTCAGCAATGTCAACGACCCACCGATCGCTCTGGCGGACACAGTCACGATGTCCGGTACGTCAGAGATTGTCTTGAGTCCCTCGATACTGCTCGCCAACGATTCCGATGCGGAACACAACCCACTGACGATCACTATCACTCGCCAGCCGAATCACGGAACGCTAGTGTCCCACCTCGACGGAACGTTCACCTACCGTCCCGAACTGGGTAATTCGGGAAACGATAGCTTTGAATATGTCGTCTCCGACGGGAACGCTTTCAGTGCGGCAGCTGTGGTTTCGTTCAATGTCGCTGTGATTGGACCGAGTACATCGAATAGTTCAGGCTCAACAAGTTCAAATTCGAACTCGAGTTCTCCGGAATCAGGGGCGACAGAAAGCGGTTCCAGCTCCACGAGTCAGGCAGCGTCTGGATCTACGACATCGACCACAAGCGACAGCTTGATCGTCCTGTCACCTAGTGGATCGCTTTCTGGAACAGGCACCTCGAGTTCAGAGACCGAGGTCTTCGCCTTTATCTCTCACATTCACGACGAAGACGGACTTGGTCTCTTCCTGGCTCGGCCACGGAATGGCATCGAAGAGGTCACTCAACGCGCCCGTACTGCGCAAGAGTTCGAGGCATTACGACCGAACTCAAGGTCTGGCGTAGCGACACTCAGCTCCATCGACAGCTTGATGACGGGCACTCATTGGGCCCCGCTAAACGACACGACTTCGAACACCCTGGCACAGTTCCGGACCTTGCTCGCATCGGACGCAAATCTGGCCGCATTCACTGATGTGACCAAGTCCTTGCAATCGAACCTCACGAATGAACTGGCTTTCGAGATTCCCGCGTTGGCCGGGGCGTCTCTGACGGTTGGATATGTCGTATGGATGCTGCGGGGTGGTCTCTTGATCACCAGTTTGCTGGCACAGGTGCCCGCGTGGAGTATCGTTGATCCATTGGCAGTTCTGGACTCACTCGACAAGAGTGACGAAGACGATGAATCGATCGGATCGCTGGTGGAACAAGGTCAGTCTGAACTCGAACCCGTGATGTGAAGTTGCTCTGCCGGGACGCAGAGAAGAGTGGAGCCCCCCCCATGTCGTTCTTCAAAAAGTTCAGTGTGCGAACACGTCTGTCACTGGCACTGACGTGCATCGTGACGACTGTCATGACACTTGCCATGATCCTTGGCATTCTGCCTTCTGCGGAACAAGAGACCCTTAAAGGCCGTGCCAGCCTCGCGCAGACTCTTGGTTACGCGGCGCTGCTGCAACTGAGCCAGGACCAGGAGCATGGGATCGCGGTGTTTCAAGAGTTAGTCGAGAAATCTGTCGATCGCAATCCCGAACTACTATCAGCTGGCTTCCGTCAAGATGACACATTAGTGATGTCTGTCGGCGAACATCAGCTCTGGAAGCCGCTCGCGAATCAGAAGACCTCGACGGAGAGCCAGATTCAATTGCCACTGACCATGTCGAGCGACGAACTCTATGGGGTCATCGAGCTGCGATTTCAGCCGATTCGACATGAAGGGCTGTGGGGGATCATCTGGAATGCCTGGACGCCGATGATCTTGTTTATGGGGGCGACCTGCTTCAGTTTGTTCTCGTATCTGCTCAAAAAGGTATTGACGCAACTCGACCCGAGTCAGGCCGCTGTTCCCGGTCGCGTGCGTGAGGCGCTCGACTCCCTGGCGGAAGGTTTACTCGTCATCAATCGCCAGGGCCGCATCGCGCTGGCCAACAGTTCGTTCTCGGCCTTTGTCGGGAAGACTCCGGAGAGCCTGCTGGGTGTTTCGGCCTCGAAACTCCAGTGGTTGACGGGCGGCGATGGCCCCTGGATTCCGCCCTGGCAGGCCGCCCTGCAACAGGAAAAACCACAAGCCAACGTGATGTTGCAGATGCG
>JANPCU010000374.1:0-30336 GCA_031431195.1 Planctomycetota bacterium
CTGACGCCACCCCGCTCGCCCAAGTCGTCAATCAAGCCCTGCGGGATCGGGTCCGGGGCGAGCCAGGACAGCATTTGCAGGAGGGTCTGGGATGCCGAGGGGAGTTCCCGAAATGTGGTCAGCCAAGTGGTCGCGACCGACAGAGAAACCTCGCTCTCCGGGTGGTACTGCATCACCGTCCCGTCGGCCCACGTCCGAACCTGCTTCAGGTTCTCGGCCCAGCGCGTGCGGTAGTCCGCGAACGAAATCACTCGCTCAGAGATGTACGCAGCTGCCTGTTCCAGAGCGAGGCATAACCCGTCGAGGTCCTCCCCGGCCATCAGGCGAGCCTGGTCCTCATCATCGGGAGCCACACGGCGACGACCGGCGGTGGCCTTGAGCAGGAACTTCGCCCCATCCTCGACGCTCAGCACATGCAGATCGAGAGCCTCGACGCTCTGTGACCATTGGTTGAGCCGAGCAGTGATCAGCACATGCCCGTTCGCCCACTGCGACAACCGCGCGGTCACCGCATCGCGGGCCGCTTCCGTATCGGCATTGTCGACAATCAACAGCCAGCCTGGATTCTTCTGCAACCAATCGAGCGTCGCCCGCTCTTTGATATCATCTGTCGTCCCAGGGTCGAGGTCCGCGTACAACACCCCCGCCAACCCGGCCAAACCACTCCGTAAAGACTCCGGCGTATCGGCATTGACCATCAGCACAGCTGTGTATTCGTCGCGATGCTGAAGGGCGTATTCGACGGCGACCTGCGTCTTTCCCTGCCCGCCGACGCCACAGACGGCCTGCTTCGGCCAGTGTTTGGCGGCGCGAGCGGTTTTGAACTTCCGTCGCAGTTCGGTCAGGAACTTCTTGCGTCCGATGAACAGTTGGCCGAGGGAGCTGTACGGGAGATGGCACGGGCGGTGAGGGGGGCGAGGCGGCAGGATGTCGTGCAGGCTGATCAGGATCTCGCGGCGGAGATGGTCGACGTTGCTGAAGCTGGGCCAGAGCTGGCCGCGCTGTTGGAGCAGCTCGAAGTGGGTTTGCTGGCTTGGCTCGCGCGTCCCCGTAGCGTGGACTTTAGTCCACGCGAGATCGCCGTCCTCCGGTCGACGTGGGCTAAAGCCCACGCTACTTTCCGGAATGGCTTCCGGCTGAGAGACCCACACGAACAGATCGCGCCCGTGGTACAGCGCGAGCCAGGCTTCCCACTGCGTATACGAGAGCTGGGCGAGGTACGGTTCGAGGGCCGGGAACCGTTGCAGGAAGTCGGGATAGGTTGTGCGGATGTACGCCACCTCATCCAACTTCGCGACGTACCCCGCCTTGGCCCCGACGAGATGGATGACGACCCGGCTCTCGCGGATATAGTCATCCAGCAGCTTCAGCAGCAGCCCACCGCGATTGCGGAAATGCTCCTGGTCCCGGACCTCCGCATCGGTCCGCCGCAGATCCTCCGCGATCAATTGGCGAAAGCCCGGGAAATCGGAACTCACCGAAGAGAGAAACACCGGCTGCGACATGATCGGCCCCGAGAAAGATCGCGCGAGGGTTGGTGCAGTCAGTCTAGCGACGGAGAGCTGGGGATTCCCAGCCACCGCCACAGTGTGCGTTCGCGGGAGTGTGGCAACCCCCGAGTCTTCGAAGGGGTGGCGAACAGCGGGAGACCACGACCATTGCGTAGCCTCAGGTCGTACCAGTGTCTGGCACAATCCCGCGTTATTTTTGCAAAAAACCGCCCCTTGGATGTTGTATTCGGTGACCTGACTGGTACATTCGAATTTGTCCAATCGGGCGATCTCGCACTTCGATTCTCAAGCGCTGACGTTTCAAGGGGCTGATGATGAAAGCGTTGAAAGTTCTGGCCTGTGTTGCGGCACTCGCGGCGGGTGGGATGTTGTCTTGGCAAGCTGTGGCTCAGGAAACTCCGGCCAAGCCAGCGGCGAAGACTGACCCACGCGGACCGCTGCCGGCTCAGTTCGGGAAGCTGGGAATTAGTGACGAAGTGAAGGATGAGTTATATAAAATTCATGACGAGTACGATGTCCAGATTCAAACGCTCACTGCTCAAATTAAAAAGTTACAAGCTGAGAAGACCACCAAGATGGAGGTCAAGCTTACTGTGGCTCAGAAGACCCGACTGAATGAATTGCGTGCCGAGGCGGCGGCCAAGCGAGCCCAGGCCGAGAAGCTGAAAGCCGTCGAAAAGAAGCCCGCCGCAGCTGTGATTCCCGCCGTGCAGAAGAAGGCGGAGTAACAGGGGCCTTGATGAATAGGGGGCTTCATTTCGAAAGGGACAGTGACTCTTATCAACTCAAGGTCCGTTGAGATCGCAGCCGGTCCGGTGCCCATTTCGCGAACGCTGGCCTGACGATGAATAATGCAACAGACGCGGACTCAGGTCTGATCGCTCGCTGGCGTCAATGGCCGCTGTATGGGCGGATCTTGGGGGCGCTCGTCATCGGGGTTTTGCTGGGCTTGATCCTTGGTAAGCGGGCTGCGGTGTTCGAGCTACCGGCGAAGATCATACTTCAGCTGCTGGGGGCACTGGCTCCCCCGCTGATTCTGATCGCGGTGACGCATGTGTTGATGACGACCGAGATCAAGGGGAAGACCGCGCTACGGTTGGGCAGCCTGTTAATCCTGAATACAGTCGTGGCGATCTGCGTTGGGTTGTTTGTGGCGAACCTGGTTCAGCCGGGCCGTTGGTCGCAGCAAGAACGTCCGGAAACCAAGCTCGATCCGAAGGAGAAGTTGACCCCCGCTCAGATCGTGGTCAATAACATCCCCAAAAGTCTGCTCGGTCCGTTGGGGGACAATTCCAATGTGATTGGGGTGATCTTTATTGCCGTGGCCTTTGGCATCGCCTTGAGGCAACAGCAGGATCGCCCGGTAGTGAGGGAGGTCGTCGAAGCGGCCTATCAAGCGTTGATCACGGTTCTCCACTGGGTGATCGACGTCGTCCCGATCGGAGTGATGTCGATCGTGGCGAACATTGTGGGCACAAAAGGTTTTGGAATCTTTCTTGATTTGGGAGCGTTCATTGTTGCCGTGTTGCTCGCGCTGGTACTTCAGGGATGCTGGTACATGCTGCGGATCCGGTACTTCTCATGGTGTCGTCCGCTCGATGTCCTGCGCGGGATGCGGGACTCGCTGGTGATGGCTTTCTCGACGGCCAGTTCGACTGTGACGATGCCCGTGACATACGCCTGCCTTAAAGACAAGGTTGGTGTCCGAGAAGAATCGGCCAGTCTGGGAGCGCTCGTCGGGGCCAACTTCAACAACGATGGCACAGCTCTGTACGAGGCGATGGCTGCTCTCTTTGCCGCTCAGCTCATGGGAATTCCCCTGAGCCTCAACGAACAGTTGATCGTGATGCTGACCTCGATTGTGGCCTCCGTCGGAGCCGCCGGGATTCCTGAAGCCGGGCTGGTCACGATGACACTGGTCTTCACAGCGGTCAAGCTGCCATTGGAATACATCACCCTGCTCGTGACCGTCGACTGGTTCCTCGACCGCTGCCGGACGACGATCAATGTGCTGGGAGACGTGAACGTGAGTTGTCTGCTAGACGGGCGGGTAAAACAGGCCGAGCTCGCTGAGTCAGGGCCGATGGCCGGGGACTCCGTGTCAGGTCGCCTCTAGTGCCCCGCCAAGGCTTGGAATTCGGGTTCACCTCCCAGGGCGGACCCGGCTCAACCTCATGTCTGAGCGTGGACGAGGGCTAGGGCTCTCGCGTCTCCACCACGCCCGCACCGGCCCCGTTGACGCCCAGCGTACTCATGAATTTACCGTCTTTGTTGGCGACATCCACCAGTCCGTCCCCGCGATAACTGACGCCGAGTACTAGCGAGGTCTTCTCGACATTGTTGAAGACCTCAACCAAGCCGTCTCCCCGGTCATTCGCTCCCGCTCCGATCGTCCACTGGCCACTGCTGTTCGCGACATTGAGCAGGCCATCACCCCGAAAATTACAACCGAGTAGAGACACCAACTTGCCACGATTATTGAAGACACACACCGTTCCGTCGCCGCGATCATTGGGAGCCAGCGTCATCACGGAACGACCGTCAGCTGCGACAATGGTCAGGCTGCGAACTTTCAAATCTTGAAGTTCCCGAATCCGCTTGGCCCCCATGCTGAGCGCTGCGCCCCCGATGAGTAGCAGCAACATCGCGGCCGTTCTCCACCGTCGATTCGAGAGTTCCAACGCAGCAAGACGTTTTTCAATCGCGATCATGATCGGCAGACCTCGGTCAGGGGGGATAGCACCGTTTGTAAGAGTAATTGCCGCCGTTGAAGAGCGTCAAGAGAGATGTTGTTGGCTGACACTCTGGCGGAGTGCGAGGAGATGGGGCGGAGACAGGGGGCACTGCCAGCTGGAGTGGACGACAGCTGGTCACGAGGGTTGATCTCTGGATTATAGCTTTTTGGGAATCCCTACTGAATCGACTGCAACATGGTTAGGACTTCCGCTTCATCCCAGGCATCGGAGTCGATTTTAAAACAGATCAGCACATCTCCCGTGGTGCCGGGGACGAGTCCCTCGACGAGCTTGTAGGTCTTGTCGGTGGCTAGATCTTTGCCGGTCGCAAATTCGATCCGGACCAGATCGGAGCCCACTTGGACCATACGGACTTCCCGTTCTTTAATCAGGAGCGGTTCCTCCGCTCCTCCTCGCTCCAGCAACGTCTCACGGATGTGCTGACGGACACGAGCCTGGGAACTCCAGCGGCTCTCGACGTGAATCAGGGCCAGGATACTGTCGACCTTGGGCATCTCGTAATAGGCCCCGCTGACTTGCAGCTGGTGAAACACATTCAATTCGATGGTGCCGCGGGGTTCGAAGCTCACGGGGATCGTGATCACACGGAACATCTGCTTTGTCAGCGCGATCGCCTTCTCCGGGCTCTGCTCAATCTTAGGGCGAAAGTAAAACATCGCCCCGCCGCAGATGCAGCAAGCCAGCATCAGCACCGTGGCCAGTCCGCCAGCCACCATCAACAGCAGCCGTCGACGCACACTGGCATTGAGGTCCAGCGGGTCTTGACTGGGAAACGCGTCAGACATCAGGGGCCTTTGGGCTCGAGATCAGGAAGTTCGGCAAGTAGTGGGTCATTGATCTGCTGCATTCTGGCCAGGATCTTCCGCGAGAGGGATTCTCGCATCTCCTGCACCTCACGTCGATCACTCCCGATCAGGTTGGTCGTCTCGTGCGGATCGTTGGCGAGGTCGTACATCTCGTCTCGATCGCGATGTCGGTAGTCGATCGTCAGCTTCCAGTGCGGTGTCCGCCAGCAGCGCATGTCGACTTTCGCTCCAGTACGCATGCTGTACTCGCTGTAGAAGTCATCCGACCACTCGGGCGTTTCGCCGCGGAGGAGCGGTACGATGCTCCGTCCATGCACCGGGACATCCTGCGGGAGTTCCGTCCCCGTCATGGCCAGCAGCGTTGGATACCAGTCGAGGTGCGTCGTGGTCCGCTCGACCACCGAGCCCGCCTTGACGACACCGGGCCAGCGGACAATCGCGGGCACCCGGAGTGACTGATCCCACATGTTCGGGCGGCTGTTGGCTCCGATGTCCTGCCAACGGGCTTCCGGTTTCTCTTTCAACATCCAGGCGGCGTTTCCCTTGTGAAACACCCCGTGATGCCCGGTGTTGTAGCCGTGATCGCTCGTAAAGATCACGACCGTGTTCTCTTCCAGCCCCTGGTCTTTGAGCGTCTGCATCAGTCGGCCCACGCTGCGGTCGACACTGCGACAGCTGATATAATATTTGCGTATCATGTCGCGAACTCGGTCTTCGTCGACGCCGGATGCTTCGCTCGTGGGCAGGGTGGGGACCAAGTCTTTGAACGGCTCCATGTCCTCGTCCGAGGCCGGAAGCCAGGCGGCATGCGGCTCGCGATAATGGACCGAGAGGGCGAATGTGTCGGCCTTGTGTGTTTTCAGAAACCCAATGGCTCCATCCGTGACCACATCGACGATGAACCCCTGCGTCTGCACGTCATGACCGCCGATTTCGAGGATGGCATCGCGCGTCGGCCTGCCTCCGTCGAGAAAGCCCATGAACTCCTGATACCCGCTCAGCGTCGGGTGATACCGCGCCGCAGTGCCCAGGTGCCACTTCCCCATCAGCCCGGTGACGTAACCGGACTCTTGCAACAGTTCCATCCACGTCACCGTATTGGGATTCAGGCCGATCTCTGGCTCCGTCTTCGGGTTGATCCAATCGATGATCCCCAGCTCCGACCCATACCGGCTGGCCACGATCGAGGCCCGCGAAGGGCTGCACACGGGCGTGACGCAGAACGCATTTCGCAGCACCGCCCCCTGTGCCGCCAGAGCATCGAGATGCGGCGTCGGCAACTCCTTGTTCCCCAGATACGAGGCCGCATGGGGCCCCTGGTCATCGGTCAGGATGAACAGCACGTTGGGCCGAGCGGCATCCACCACACGGGTGGCGAGCAGCAGAACGGCACACGTCAGTAGGAAACAGAGGCGCGAAGTGCGAGATGTCATCGCCAATCTCCGAGAGGACAATGGAATACCTTCACATCATCAACAAACCCCCGGCGGTTGCAAGCTGGCAGGCCCCAGACGCTCGTAGCTCGTAGGGTGGGACCAGCCGCTCTGGGCGCAGGCCCACCATCTCCTACCAGACCACATCGCACAGGGGGGGCCTGCGCTCCACAGCGAGCTTATCCCACCCTAAGCTTCGTTCACCAGCCGGGTCTCACTCATCGGCCAGACGCCCGCTCGGTCGTCTGAATAGTGCGTCGTCAACAGCTGTTCGATCTCGCCGACAGAACTGGCCTGGGCGAAGGCGTTGCGGACCTCGGCATGGTCGGGGTGGAGCTTGGCGTACTTGACGAGATGTTTCCGGAGACGCGGGACGCAGGCTTCATCGCCGTAGATCTCGCGGGCGAGACGCAGGTGTTCGCGCAGCACATCCGCTTGATCACTGAGGCTCGGCGGAGCAGGGTGGGGCTGACCACTAAGCAGGGCGTTCACGCAGGCGAAGATCCACGGGTTGCCGATCGCCCCACGCGCGATCGACAGGCCATCGACCCCGGTTTCGGCCAGCATGCGAACGCAGCCTTCAGCGGTAAACAGGTCGCCGCTGCCGAGGAGAGTGCGCTTCGGAAAGTTCGCCTTCGCCTCCTTGAGGAAGCTCCAACGGCTGGGGCCAATGTACTTCTGCTCCACGGTCCGGCCATGCAGAGTCACAGCCGCCACGCCCAAGTCGAAGACGCCTTCGAGGATAGTCAGGCAGCGGTCGCGACTCTCGGTGGTGTCATCGATCCCGCGCCGCATTTTGACCGTGACCGGGATCTCGGGGGGCACCGCTTCGCGCACGCGCGAGACGATCTCGAGCGCCGCCTCCGGCTGACCGAGATGATACCCACCCCGGCAGCCGCCGATCGCCGTCTTCACCGGACAGCCGAAGTTGATATCGATGACATCAAAACCGGCCTGCACCAGACGCTGGGCGGCAAACTGAAATTGAGCGGGATCGGAGCCCATCAACTGGCCACCGATCGGGTGATCCTCATCGGCGATTCGCAGATGCCGACGGATGAATTGTGCTGACTGGGACTCGACGGCGAAGCGATCGATCAGCACTTCTGCGAGGGTATAACTGGCTCCGAACCGCCGAGCGAGCATCCGCATCGGCCCATCGCTGTAGCCGCTGAGTGCAGCTTGCGCGAGCGGAGAGGCGATACGGTGCGGGCCGATTTGAAGAGGCATGGAGGGGGAGGTTGATGGCGGATCGACGAAGTTCGTGGGGCACGTTTCCTACGTGCCCGTCTAATCACGTCATGAGAATGGATTCGGAATCGGCGTTCAAGCAAGAGATTGGGAACACTAATCTTCACGAATTCACACGAATCCGGAACATGATGGCATCTCGATGACCACGCAACCACGAGGTGTCGTGTGCATCTGATCGGGGGCTTTCTGGATTCGTGGAGATCAGCGGAGATTAGTGTTCCAATCTCCTCTTTCCATCAGCATTTCCCGGTGAACTCTGATCAGAAACACTCTCGGGCGGGCCAATGGGCCCGTCCTACTTGGCGGGAGAAAACCGCAGGCGGCGGTAACGGAGGCGATGTCCTTCGGCTTGCAGGCCGATCAGGCCGCTCTTCAATTCACCCGGTTCGCCGATGGCCACGACCTGCCCGTTGATCGAGGCCGTGATCGCCCCGGCCTTGGTCACGATCTCGATCGAGTTCCACTCGCCGACAGGCTTTCGGGCGGATTCCCTGACCTCGGGATGGTCCTCATACACGACCTGGAGTTGCTCCACTTCGGCTTTCGTACCATTCGGTCGCAACTGGCCCATCTCGCTGTGCTTGCCCTGGACCTCGATCGACTTCGGCCAGATCGCGTGCGGTTCCTGGATGAACAGCAGTACGCCGGTATTGTGGGCGGCGAGTTTGACCGGGTCAGTCACCTTGGCATCCGGTTCAAATCGATAGTCGAATCGCAGCGTACCATCGCCGTAAGGGGACTTGGTATACAGATAACACTTCGGCTTACCGGTACAGAGGAACTCATCGCCGTCGCTGGACCAAGTTCCCGTGGTCGTGTCGTCCTGAGGAATGACAGCCAGGTCTTGGAATAGAAGTGGCTGAAACCCCTCTTCCCTCTGGAATGGAGCTACGTCGAGAGCGTCGCTGGACGCAGGGGCATTCGGGGCTGCGGCGATCGGAGACGCTGTCGGGGCAATCACCGGAGTTGGGGCGTTGGTGGTCGGTTGGCAACCGGCGATGAGCAACGATCCCAGCCAGCAGACAGTCCATGAGGTGCGGAGCATGAGGGGATTCCTGAAGAGTCGGTCGGCAGAGTCGCCCACGTTCTGGCGAACGTCGCTACGGCTTGGCCAAGGTCAACTCCGTCAGCCGCAGTTGCCCGCAGGCGGCGTCGATGTCGGCCCCTTTCCGTTTGCGAACGGTCACGTTGACCCCGCCATGCTCCAGCATCTCGGCAAACATCTTCGTGCGCGGCTCAGCGGGGGCAGTCAGGTCGATCGGAGCCACTGGGTTCATCGGGATCAAGTTCACATGCGCGACATGATTCCGCAATAACTTAGCGAGTTGTTTGGCCTGCTCGGGACCATCGTTCTTCCCCGCCAGCAGCACGTACTCGTAAGTCACGCGCCGACCCGATTCGACAAAGTATTCCTCAGCCGCTTCGAGGATGGCGGTGATCCCCGTGCGTTTGTTCGTCGGCACGATCTCGGTACGCAGCGTGTCATCCGGGGCATGCAGGGAAACGGCCAAGTTATAGGGAATCCCATGCCGGGCGAGTTCTCGCATCTTTTCCGGCAGGCCGACCGTCGAGATCGTAATCCGCCGGGCACCCAGTCCCATGCCGCCCTTCTCATTGAGCGTATCGAGCGCGGGTAACAGTGACCGCAGATTCGCCAGCGGTTCACCCATCCCCATCACCACCACGTTGGTGATCCGCTCCTCTTTACTCAGCAGCCGGTCGACCCGCAGCACCTGCTCCAGAATCTCTCCAGTGGACAGATTCCGCTTCACCCCTTCGAGTCCGCTTGCACAGAATACGCAGCCCATGCCACAGCCGACCTGCGTACTGATACAGACGGTCGCGCGGTCCGTTTCCCGCATCAGCACGCATTCGACCAAGTCGCCTTCCCGCATTTCGAGCAGGAGCTTCTCGGTCCGGTCACTCGAGACCTGATGTCGGATGATGCGGCCCGACCAGAAATCGAACTCCTCGGAAAGCTGTTTGCGGACAGCTGCCGGGATGTCGTGCATCTCAGCGAAGTCGTTGACCCGCTTGCCGAAGATCCATTGGCGGATCTGATCGGCTCGGTACGGAGGCACGCCGTGAGCATCACACCATGCCAGAAGTCCGTTCCGAGTCAGGTCGGTGATCAGTTTGCGAGTGGGAAGGGCCGTGGTGTCTGTCATGGATTTCCGGTCTGGCAGACCCTTTGAACGTCAGCCTAGCTAAGCAGAGACCGTCGCTTCGCGGTGTCGTTCGTTGTACTTCAGCCATTCCGACAGACTGACAAGAAAATGATCCCCGGTTTCGAGGTCCAGGAGGCCGATGGCGTTGGCGAGATGATCATCTGAACGCACGAGTCGGGCACGGGACGTCAATCGGTTTTCGAAAACCGAAGGCGTGACGAACTGTCGGGAGGGTAACGGAGTCGACTGAGATTTCGGGTGCGGCATTTGACCACGCAGGCTCGAAGGATCGATGGGGCTCACTCCGCAAGCCTTATCGATGACAGTCTTGTGGCAAAGTCCCTTGCCGGAAAAAACACCACCTGAACACACACTCCACGGTGATTCGCCAGAACAGAGCTAGCTGACTCTCTTCTTGGCTCCTGGCGAGATTCTACCACTCCTCACCAGCCAGACCATTCCGCCAAGGGATGATTCTGCGATTTCCGGAATCTGGTCAAGAAGTCGGTTGACAGGTTGCAGAATGACCACGTCCGAGAATCGCTCGAACTCCCCCAATCAGAACCGGTGGGAGTGCCACGGGTCGCCCCGACATGGCAGGCACCGTGTTCGTCCAATGGGAAAGGATTCCGTTCTTTGCAGATGGAGCTGCGCTGGCGGAGCGGAGGCGTTCGCAACGCCGAGGTGGGATGGCCGCAAGAAACTCAAGAAACGCAAAAAAGGGGCAATTCTATCGACACGCCGCGCTGAAGCCGACAGCGTCTCCAGAGTTGTACCACTCCCGCGCCGCCGCGCACCGCCAGTGATTCTCGCTATCAGACAGAGGTGTGTGCCTCAGAAAAGTCGGCAGCCACTCAAATCAACAGCCCTTCCCAGTCCCGATTCTCGCGGCATCCGGAGGGGAAACATCGCACTCCAGGGACAAGCAGAAATGGAAACGCAGAGGGCGCGGAGGACGCCGAGGTCCGAGGGCAGGCCTTTCTCTGCGTCCTCTGCGCCCTCGGCGTTTCCAATTTCCCAGGCATCAGAGACAAGCATCTCATGGGGCATGTTCTCCCAGATCCCGCGTTCTCAAGGTGACTGGGATCCGTGGTGAAACTCGGCCGACTTTTCTGATGTACACACCAGACAGAGGATGAGGTACACAGATCGCACAGATTTTCACAGATCCGCAACTGGCGGTGACTGCAATCCCAGGGGCCGGTCACTCTCTGCCCCCTCGGAATCTGTGCTGATCAGTGGAATCTGTGTACGAATTCTCCTTCTGCACGAGTCGGATTCAGACGGATCGGCCACGACACTCATCCCACATACGACGAACCTCATGACAAGGCTTCGGCTTCAGCGCGGAGCGTCATTCTACCTTTTGCGTTTCTGGAGTTTCTGGCGGCCCTGACTCCTCGCCACCCGTTGCCCGGTGCAACCAGAATTACTCACCCGACGCGTCAGCGAGGGCCGAGCGTCGAGAGGAGAGCTGCCAGTTCACTGACGACATGGCTTTGGGTAACCGCTGTCTCGTTCCGAGGGTCGATCTCGACGGAATACATCGAGAGGCGGGCGCCCTCGCTGACGCGTCGGGTTGGTAGGGCGGGGGCTGGCTTCGATCAGAGCGAACAGCCCCAAACCCCCGCACAGCGGACCGCCTTTCCTTCGTCGGCTCCGTCCGGCAGAATGCGGCCCCTTGGGGAGGAGCGATGAGCGAAAGCGACTCATCCTCGTCTTCGACATCGAGGCTAAACTCAACTCTCAACTCTCAACTCTCAACCCTCAACCCTCAACCCTCAACGTCCCCCCCATGTCCGACCGTCTCGCCATTCTGAACCCCGCCCAGCGTGATGCGGTCACCACGCTGTCGGGGCCCCTGCTGGTCTTGGCGGGGGCGGGAACGGGGAAGACGCGGGTCATTACCTACCGCATGGCCGAATTGATTCGCAGCGGGATACGGCCCGAGCGGATTCTCTCGGTGACGTTTACGAACAAGGCCGCCAAAGAGATGCTGGAGCGGACCCGGCACCTGCTCAGCGGAGGTGGCAGCTCTCGGCAGCGGCCGTGGATCTCGACCTTCCATTCGCTGTGTGTCGATGTCCTGCGTACCGATATCGAGGTACTCGGCTACCCCACCAAGTTCACGATCCTCGATCGCGGCGACCAGGAATCGATCGCCCGCTCGGTCCTCCGAGATATCCGCGTCACGGAATCCTCCATCAAGCCGAGTGAACTCCTCAACATCATCAGCAAGTGGAAGTCGGTCGGCATTCGACCCGATCGCGCGGGCGACGCCGCTGAGGACGACAAAGAGTTCCTCACCGTCTCGGCCTATCGCCGGTATCAGGCCAGATTGAAATCGACCGGCGGCGTCGACTTCGATGACTTGCTGCTGCTCACGAACGAATTATTCAACAACCACCCCGACATCCTCCAGCGGCACCAAGAGCGGTTCGACCATGTGCAGGTCGACGAGTACCAAGACACGAACGGCACACAGTTCGAGCTGATCGAAGCTCTCGTCCAGGAGCACAAAAACATCTGCGTCGTGGGTGACGACGACCAGTCGATCTATGGCTGGCGCGGGGCAGAGGTAAAGCACATCCTCGGGTTCGCGAACTACTTCCCGGGGGCCAAGACGGTCCGGCTGGAAGAGAACTACCGCTGTACCGATCAGATTCTGGAGGCGGCCAATTCGCTCGTGCGACACAACCGCGTCCGCCACAAGAAGCAGCTGCTGGCGACGAAGAAGTCGTTAAATGAGGTCCGTTATCTTGAATACGAAGATGAGCAACAAGAGGCGGAAATGCTCGTGCGGGAGATTCGCTTTCTGATCCAGCAAAAGGGAGTGCCCGCCCGCGACCTTTGCATCCTGTTCCGTACCAACGAACAACCGCGCATCTTCGAGCAGGAGCTGCGCCGGGCGGCGATTCCGTACTTATTGATGGGGAGTCAGTCGTTCTACGACCGCAAGGAGATTAAAGATGTCCTGGCGTATTTACGGGTCCTTTCCAGCTCGAAGGACGAGTCGGCATTATTGCGTATTATTAACACTCCCCCGCGCGGGATCGGGGATGCGAGTGTGGAGAAGGTGCTGACCCGCGCGGTGAAGTCGGGCCAGCCGTTCTTCGACCTCATCCCCGCCTGCGTTCAGGACGGCGAGATCACTGCCAAGGCCGCAGCAGCCATGCAGACATTCCAAGAGAAACTCCACCGCTTTCGCAGCCGCTTTGACGAGCAGCCGCGCCAGATGGCCGAACTGACTCGCGAACTGATCGAAGCGATGGATTATCATGCCGAGATTGAGCGGCAATACAAAGAGCCGCACCAGCAACTCGCCCGACAGGCGACTCTCGACGAGTTCATCAACTCGATCACTCAGTATGTGGAGAAGACGCCGAAGCCCGAACTCTCCGGCTACCTGGCGACCGTGGCTCTGGAAGGTCGCGAAGAAGAGCCGGACAAAACGAAGCAATCGCTCGAAGACGCTGTGAAGTTGATGACGCTACACAGCGCCAAGGGCTTGGAGTTCCCCCGCGTTTACATGGTCGGCCTGGAGGAAGGCATCCTGCCGCACAAGCGCTCGGTCGACGGGACCGAGGACAACATCGCCGAGGAACGCCGCCTGTGTTATGTCGGCGTCACCCGCGCCCAAGACTTCCTGACCCTCACCCGCGCCGCCAGCCGTATCAAGTGGGGCAAACGCCGGCTCTCCGTGCCCTCACGGTTCATCAAAGAGATGCGAGGAAAGCTGGGGCAGGGCACCGGGGAAGAGGAGTAGTCGCCCCGCGCATCCAGTTCGGGCGAGCCGAGACTTCGACCTGTCCCACAGTCATGGCGGCGACTTCGCACAGTCTCCCCGCCTGCGGATCACTCCGTCTAAGCGGGGGAAAGCGGTCGTGCCTCGCCGGACCATGCAACCGAAGAGTTTTTGAGGTCGTTCCCCAGACTGGGCTGGAAATCGGTCCGAGAAATGCCGACGATGACGGAACGGGGTGGTCTGACCGGGATGGAGATGCGTTTCCGTCTCCCCGTCCGTCACCTCCCCACTGTTTTATGGAGCTGTCCATGCAGGCGATTCGTCTTTTTTTGACCACCTGCGTCTTCGGACTCGCAGCCGCTCACGCCTTGGCCAGTGACTTGCCAGGCCGTGCTGATCTGGCTCGTCATGGCCTGAAGCTGGCGTGGTGGGGCCAAGCGACGATTGATCCCGGTCGCGACAAGGTCGATTTTGTTGTGAATGACGAAGCAATGGTCTTCGTCCGCTCGACGACTGGAGTGATCACAGCCTTCGATGCGGAAACGGGACGTAAGGCGTGGTCCACATTGGTCGGTCGTCCCGATCAGCAATCGTTTGCCCCAGTGAGCAATGCGGGGCAATTGCTGGTAGCGGTCGGTCTGAATCTGATCGCGATCGACAAGCGAAATGGAGATGTGTTGTGGCAGTTGAAGCTCCCCAAGCATCCGTCCTCATCGCCGGCCGTTGACGATGATCAAGTCTACATCGGCATGGTGGATGGAAGTGTGTATGGATTCGATTTGCGAGTGACGCAGACCCTGCATAATCAGCGCAAGCTACCTGAGTATTCGCATATCGCTCAGATTTGGAGATATCAGACCCCCTCGGAAATCGTCTCTCCCCCGATCTCGACCTCGCGCAGTGTCTGCTTTGCCAGCTCCAGCGGATCGTTTTACTCTGTCTCTGCCAAAAGCCAAAAACTGATCTTTCAGTTCGAGACCGATGCGAAGATTATGACTCCCTTGGGACGAAATGAGACTTCCATTCTGCTGGCATCCGAGAACTCGCGAATGTACTGCTTGAACCAGGATAATGGTCAGTACCGTTGGGCTTTCACTTCGGCTCACGCGATTCGGCAACAGCCCCGTTTCTTCGGCTCCCGAGTCTATGTCACCCCGGAAACAGTCGGGACCTATGCCCTGAACGCCGACACGGGTAGCCAGATTTGGGATCAGCCCCAAGAGCAGGCTCGCAAGATCCTGATGGTTGGGCAGTCGCGTTTGTATGCCTTCAATGCCCAGAAGGAAATCGTCATCGTCCAGTCTACGGATGGTCTGGTAGTCGGCAAGTTGCCCTTTCGCCAGTACACCGAGACCCCGACCAACGACCGCACGGATCGTTTGTATCTGGTCACTCAACAGGGACTGGTGGTCTGTTTGAAAGAAAATGATTCGGGCATTCCGACATACCACCTGCATCCGGAACGTCGCCCGATCCTCCCCGAACTCACTCCCGAGGAAGGCCTGGAGGCCCCTGCTGACGGCGCGATGCCGACGGACCCCACTGCCGACCCAGCGGCTCCCGTTGACCCAGCGGCTCCCGTCGACCCGGCGCTGTAGTCAGGTCGTGCCCGAAGTTCGAAGCATTGCGACCTACCTGCCATGTTCTTCCGCTTCTGTGCCGCACTGTCTCTCGTCGTACTGATCGCCGCTGTTGGGATCACGCTGGAGAAGCAGATCCTCGATCGCAAGCGGGAACAGACGTTGCAGGTTTACCGCCTCGCCCAGCTGGAAGAGAAGTACGCTCGCCTCAAGCTGCGAGTTCAAGAACTGGGAGCCCCGGCTCGACTGCTGGAATCACTGGAACGGGTCCAAGCCGAGCGAGCCGCTCAGCCCAGGCAGCCCTCCTCAGCGCGATCTGAACGTTGACGATCTGGTTCGAAGCCACTTTCCGAAAGTTCTGAAGAGGATTCACCGCAGAGGACGCGGAGGACCG
Organism: Planctomycetota bacterium; assembly: GCA_031431195.1. Lineage (GTDB taxonomy): Bacteria > Planctomycetota > Planctomycetia > Planctomycetales > Planctomycetaceae > TH-plancto1. The sequence continues at coordinate 15,648 of JANPCU010000374.1, forward strand.
CAGAGGTCCGAGTGATCTCTGGGATTTTCCTCGGCGAACCTCCGCGTCCTCTGCGGTGAATTCTGGGAACTAGTATCGAGCCAGTTTCTATGATCAGGTGTGCCTGTGATGCGTGGGCACGTCGAACCAGTTTGACGGCTCACACGAGCGAATGTCGAAATGCCCTCCTGCCCCTCTCCTCTCAGCGAACCCCGACTCGCCTGGCGATCAACCAGCGTGCTGCTGGTCTCGACGCTGGTCTGGGGCGTTCTCATGGGGCGGATGATTCAGATTCAGTGGCTGCAGCAGCCCAAGTTCGCCAGCCGGGCGACACGACAGCAGCTTCACGAAGAGGCGATCCCCGCTCGGCCTGGCGATCTATTTGATCGCAAGGGCCGACTGCTCGCGACCACGATTGCGGTCCAGAGTCTTTACGTCGATCCGGCTCGCGTGGTTGACCCGCTCAACACCGCCTGTGCCTTCGCGAATGCCACCGGCGTTGACCCGGTGGAATTGCAACAACGACTGCTCGATCAGCGCGAGAAGCGATTCCTGTGGGTGAAACGCCGCCTGACCGAGGAGGAGGTCGCGAAGGTCATCGCCGCGAATCTCCCCACAGCGGAGTGGGGGTTCCGCCCCGAGTATCTGCGGGTCTATCCCCAGGGAGCCTTGGCCGCCCACGTCCTCGGGTGGCGCGACATTGATGGCACGCCGCACGGTGGCGTAGAGGAGTTTTTCCATGACCGACTGCGCGGCGAACCCGGTCGACGCACCGTCGTCCGCGACGCACGCGGCTTCGTCATCGATCTCGTCGACGCCGAGACCATCCCCGCCCAGGCCGGTGAGAATATCCAGCTGAGCCTCGACATGATGAGCCAGCTGCATGTCGAGCGGCGGATCGATGAACTGATGCTGAAGTATCAGCCAGTGGGGGCCTGTGCGACGGTTCTCGATCCAGCGACGGGCGAGGTGCTGGCGATGGTCAGCCGCCCCGCGTTCGACCCGACTCACCCCGAGTTGGCACCGCCGAACTCGTGGCGGAATCTGGCGATCCAGGCCGCCTATGAACCCGGCTCGACGATCAAGCCGGTTGTTGTGGCGTGGGGACTCGACCAGCAGTTGCTCCAGACGACCGACTCGTTTCACTGCGAACAGGGGGCGTACCGGATGGGGCCGCGCGTGCTGCACGACCATCATCGGTATGGCGTGCTGAGCCTCAAGGACGTGCTGGTGAAATCGAGCAATATCGGCATGGCCAAAATTGGGGAGAAGCTGACCAACCCCGGCCTGCATGATTTGCTGACGCAGTTCGGATTCGGGCACCGTACCGGCATTGAACTCCCGGGTGAGTTGCCGGGCACGCTGCATCCGCTGAGCCAGTGGACGATCTACTCGACCGGCTCGATCCCGATGGGGCAGGAGGTGCTGGTGACTCCGCTCCAACTCTTGGCCGCCCATGCTGCGCTGGCCAACGGAGGTCGGTGGGTCACTCCGCACCTGTATCTCGGCTCCGTCGGTCGCCAGTCGATCGCTCCGAACATCGTCACGACTGACGTACTAAGCCGCGAATCGACCCGCTGGGTCGTCGAAGAGGCCATGCTCGAAGTCGTCCAGCGCGGCACCGGGACCAAGGCCCAACTCGACGACTACAGCCTCTTCGGCAAGACCGGCACCTCGCAGAAGATGGACCCCGATGGCCGCTACTCCCACACCCGCCACATCAGCTCATTCGTCTGCGGAGCCCCGGTTCTCAACCCCCGCCTCGTCGTCATCGTCACCGTCGACGAGCCGACCCAAGGCGGCAGCGACTACGGCGGTATGGTCGCCGCCCCCACAGCTGCTGACATCGTGTCCGACCTGCTGAAGTACATGCAGGTGCCGTCTGACCGACCGGTGCAGACGGCGGAGAGACCAAGCAGCCCGCGCTGATACCGTCCAGATCCTCTCGGTCCCCAGCTGTGGTGTGGGACCGAGGGAGAACATGACGGTTCTATCGGCCGCCCGGAGTTCATCGTCGCCAGTACCGCTCCGCTTCGAAGACTCCGCGTCGCAGCTAAACAGCTCAACAAATACGGAGTTATGTTACCCCAGTATTTGCTCAATCGGTCGGCCCCGACTGATGGCATATGGACGACCGAGGGGGTCGTGGAATTCAGTCTCGGGTGTAAAGCCGAGGCAGTGGAAGATCGTGGCAGTGAGGTCTTCGGGCTTCACCACACCCTGCTTGGGGTAGGCTCCGATCTCGTCACTGGCCCCGTGGACGATACCGCCCTGAATCCCGCCACCCGCCAGGGCGACCGAGAAAACGGACCCCCAGTGATCGCGCCCACCGCTGCCGTTCATCTTCGGTGAGCGGCCAAACTCGGACATGCAGACGATGAGTGTCTCATCGAGCATCCCGCGCTCCGACAGGTCATCCAGCAGCGCCGAGAAAGCGTTGTCGGTCGGAGGAACCAGTACGTTCTTGAGTCGATCCGTCTCGCCGACATGCGAGTCCCAGCACGGAGCATTCGACGGCTCCTCCGGACCACGAAACCAGTTCACCTGCACCAGCCGCACATCGGCCTCGACCAGCCGTCGAGCCAGCAAACAACTCTGCCCGAACTGCGTATTCCCATACCGAGCCCGCGTCTCAGGAGTCTCCAGCGAAAGATCAAACGCCCCGCGCGAGGCCGACGAAGCCAGCAGCCCATACGCCCGCTCTTGCTGCGTGGTGAAGCTCCCGACTTTGGTTTCGGAGCGAGCTGCGGGGAGTGACTGATCGAGAGCTGTCATCAACTCGCGGCGCGAGGCGAGTCGGTCGAGTGAAATGTTATCCGGTAACTGAAACTCACTGATCCGATAGTCGGGCGAGGCGGGCTGGCACCGAAACAACCACGGGTCAAGGCTCCGCCCCAGCATGCCGCCGTCCTGCCCCGGCCAGATGGAGCCATCGGTGTTGAAGATGTGGTTCGGCAGCCGCACTGTCCCCGGCAAGTGGCCTCGTGGCTCGGTCAGCCGCTGCACCACCGAGCCCCAATTGGGCCAATCGTTCGGAGCCCCGGGGTTCGCATTCTCGGCATTCATCGGGGTATGCGGTCTCCCCGTCAGCATGTAGTAGCCGCTCGACGAGTGGGCATTGTCGTATGTCGACATCGCCCGCAGCACCGCCAGCTTGTCCGCCCGTTGTGCCAGCTTTGGCATCAGCTCGCCGAACTGCACGCCGGGGAGTTTCGTCGCGATCGGGGCGATGTCACCGCGTACATTATCGGGGGCGAGAGGCTTCGGATCCCAGGTCGAATGCTGCGGTGGTCCGCCCATGAGGAACAACACAATGCACGACTTCGCTCGGCCTCCACTGGCAGTGGTCGTGGCCGCGCGAACCGGCTGGGGTGCGAGCAGGTGTGAGAGCGACAGACCGCACACGCCTAACCCACCCGCCCGGAGTACCTCCCGGCGCACGACTGAGTCGCAGAGTTTCGCTCCTCGAGCTTGGAGGCTGAACATGAATTGGGGACTCCGCCTTCTGGAGTGAGGAACCGCTCACGCATCACTGTTGACTTATATCTTTTCGGACGAGAGGAAGCCAGTTCTGGTGACAGGTCAGAGGAAAATGGTTGCTTTGGTTGATTTGCGGGTCACTCTGGCACCGCTTCGAAGTCGCCGTCGGGTGGGGACAAGCTCGATTTGGAGCGTAGTGGTCCATCCACGCTTATTTTGGGGGTTCCACCTAGTCGGGAGGGCGGAGCCCGTGCTGTGATCAGGATGAGTCGGTTGGTGAGAGCGGCCCGCCGCTAGCGCCGGTTCTGCTCCGCGTGGTTCGTCGAGGAACACTCGTCCTGTCGGGAGTGAGGTCAGGGGAACCGGCGGCTCGCGCCGGGCCGCTCACTGGCTGAGACGGGGCGTCGGAAACGGGCCTGGCTTCAGGCGACTCAACCCCAGCATGCTCACCGCACAGGGGCCAGGCTCCTATGGAGTCGCGACTGCCAGTCGACGTGTCCTCTCGCTCGCGGCTCCGCCGGAGCTTCGCCCTCCCGGGCGGGTGACGCTCAACCCCAAGTCTGAGCGTGGATCAGGCGCTAGGTGGCCCTCATCAACAGGTGTGCCTCATCACCAGTCAATGTGAAAGAACCGTTCCTTCACTCTTGCAGTCTGCTGCTCCACGCGAAATCATAGAGGTTGGTCGTCGCCCTTCGCATCGGCCTTTCTCGTGTCGGAACATACGCGTGATTCCGTCGGACAATCAGACCGCTCCAGTGAGCCTGCCTACCCCGGTTCCGTCCCGTCCTCGGTCTCGATTCTGGAGCATCACGCTCCAGCTGACGATCTTCTGGATCGTCTACGTGCTGTCGATTGGCCCGCTCTACTGGCAGTGGTACATGGGCAAGTACGTCAACGGGCCGACGGTCATCGCCGCCCTCTATGAACCATTGTGGCAACTGTGCGGATTGTTCCCACCGCTGGGTTGGTTCGTGAACTGGTATGTGCGATTCTGGATTCTGTGAGGGGCTGGCTGATGGCTTTTAGCTCATGGCCAGAGGGATATTCCCAACTCCCTCCTCCCACTCTCTTTCCCCAAGGCTCCCCATGCTCCCTGGTATCAAGCAGTTCAACCTCACCGGACGAGTTGCGATTATGACCGGCGGCTCGAAGGGGCTGGGGGCTGCGATGGCAGCTGGTCTGGCGTCGGCAGGGGCGAATGTGGTGCTGGCAAGTCGGCATCTTGACGAGGTGCAGCAAGTCGCTGCCGCGATCGCCCACGACTACGGGCACAAGGCCATCGGTGTGGCATGCGACGTCACCAAGCCCGCCGAGGTCGAAGCGCTGGTCCAGGCGACGATCCAGCAGTTCGGCCAGATCGATATCCTCGTCAACAATGCCGGGATTAATATTCGCGGACCGATTGACGAGCTGACGTATGAGCAGTTCAAACAAGTGCAGGACATCAACGTGGACGGGCTCTGGCTCTGCTCGAAAGCCGTCGTACCGCACATGAAGCGGGCGGGCTACGGGCGGATCATCAACATGGCCAGTACGCTCGGCGTGGTCGGTTTAGCGAATCGCACGCCGTACGCCTCCAGCAAGGGAGCCGTCGTGCAGATGACGCGGGCGTTGGGGCTGGAACTGGCCCCATTCGGGATCACCTGCAACGCCATCTGCCCCGGTCCGTTCTTGACGCCGATGAACGAGCCGATCGCGCACACGGAAGAGGCTCTCAAGCACATCGTTGGTGCCGTCGCCCTCAATCGCTGGGGCCGCCTGGAAGAGATTCAGGGGGCCGCCATCTTCCTCGCCAGCAACGCCAGCAGCTACATGACCGGCAGCCTGCTGACCGTCGACGGAGGCTGGACGGCGAAGTGATGATGTGTGGCTGTGTCAGGGGCAAGACGCTCGCGGAAGGGCATCTCCTTTGTCGCCTTTTTCCACGAAAAAGGACGTCCTTTTTTGGAGAAAAAGGCGACAATCAACTTCCGCCGACACTGCAGCCCATGCCCTTGGACGCTCGCCGCCAGCATTTCACCACACTGTCCGACGGCCTGCACGTTCGGGCATCTGTCCAAACATCGCATGTTCCCACCTCAAGCACTCGGCGCTGACCATGAACCGTCGCGATTGGCCAGAGGAATCGCTGGGTAAGCGAGAGGGGCGTGTCGGCATAGTCCTTCGATATCAACCGATTTGCAGGACATCTTGAATGAATTTTCATGACGTTCGCCGAAGTCATGGACCATGGGAAAATGAACCTGAACGAAAATGTACTGCGATTTCGGCGATGACGACAATGGGCAAAATAGGAAGCTGCTCGAAAGTGGGATCACTCAGGATCGCGGTCAAAAACAACTTCCCGTTTTCACTCGTGGCAGTTGAACAAAAGGTCACGCAAGATACACAGGGACCAGCTCGAAGTTCCTTCGTTTCCTTCGTGGCCCTCTGTTCACAATCCAATCGGGATGTTGTTTCCCCCAATTCCTAAGCGGCGGACGACTCGGAAAACGGGGGCGATCCTGTCACAATCGTCTTGTGTCACAGCCAGACTTCTGAAGTCTTCTGAGACTTCTGAAGTCTTCGTCCCCAGCAGGTTCCCGATGAGCGCCACTCCATCAAAACCCGTTCGATCCGTCACCGTTCCCGACTTCGTCAAGGCGAAGAGCGAAGGGCGGAAGCTCAGCGTGCTCACGGCCTATGATGCTTTGTGGGCGAAGATCTTTGACGAGACGGATGTCGACGCTCTGCTGGTCGGGGACTCGCTCGGGATGGTCGTGCAGGGGAAGGACACCACTCTCCCCGTCACGCTCGACGAGATGATCTACCACGCCCAGATGGTCACACGGGCCACCGAGCGGGCACTGGTGATTGTCGATCTGCCGTTCATGACTTACCAAATCAGCCCGCAGCAGGCGATCGCGAGCGCGGGGCGCGTACTCAAGGAGACGGGAGCCAGCGCGGTCAAACTCGAAGGCGGCGAGGCCCAGGCGGAGACGATTGCGGCTCTGCACCGCGTCGAGATCCCCGTCATGGCCCACGTCGGCATGCGGCCTCAATCGGTCCGCAAGTTCGGCCGTCACTCCGCCGTCCAGCGCGATGCCGATCAGCTGATGATCGATGCCAAAGCCGCCGAGCAGGCCGGGGCATTCGCCATCGTTCTCGAACTGATCCCCCGTCAGATCGCAGCTGCCATCACGCGCGAGCTGTCGATCCCGACGATCGGGATCGGAGCCGGTCCCGACTGCGATGGCCAGGTTCTGGTGACTCCCGACATGCTCGGTCTGAGTGGCTTCCGTCCCAAATTCGTCAAGCAGTACGCCCAACTGCGCGAGTCGGTACAGAATGCCGTGCGCGAGTACACCCGCGAGGTCCGCAGCGGAGCCTTTCCGGAGGATTCGCACAGCCATCACTGAGGCCGTAGGAGGGGGAGGTAGACTCACCAAGCTTGCGTTCCCCAGCCCGCTGCGCCAGCAAGGGCCGACTGCCAGAAACCCTTCACTCAGGCACGACGGACTGCGGAAAACCTCTGGGCCAGCCTACAATATCGGTACAGGTTCCCCCGAGGGCAGTCGCTGAATCCCAGGCGATGCCTCGATAGGCTGACGACTGCCGCTCTCGCTGACGGTGACACGGTGTCGGAAATTGGCGATGTCCGATGAGCTTCTTCAACAAATAGGACTTTCGAGACAGTATTGATGAGCATGCCAGAACCTATCTTTGTTGCACTGGTCGGTGCTTCGGTAGATGTTGTCCGAAGAGGCAAAAAGTATTTTCGGCTCAGTGAGCCGGGTATCGGAGCTGCGCTTTTGGCCACGTTAGAACCAATTTCAACGGGCTCAATCCGACGTTTAGTCGATCTTCCATCCGGACTTGTTACGCTCTGGGTTGCACTTGATGACGACTCGTTTGTTGAGTCACGCCGATACCACCAAGCAGACTTGCGGAACCCTCGTTACAGTCGTGGCTTTTACGAAGGTCTTTTACCTGAACCTTGCATCTTAGTGGACTTCGAGAATCGCGAAGCAGAGTCAAAGAAACGACTTGCTGAATTGGCTCAAACAATCATTAAGGCTTGGTACGCGACATCTTAGACTCCTACAAGCAGTTGGGTTGGTGTGGCGCGTCTGCCGGGTATTGCAGAACGCCTTCAGAAATGCTCACTCTTCGCCCGGACCTTTGCGGGCTGTGTGAATCCACCTGAGCGGCCTACAATCACAAACCGAATTCCCCGAGGAGGTTCATGATGCGTGGTGCTGGTCTCAGGCTCGACAACGATGTGCGGCGTGTCTGGCAATGCGCCGCGTGCGGGGCCGAGCGGAAGGTCGGGGCGCAGGTCACGACGGTCCGCTGCCAGTGCGCGGGGCGCCCGGCGATGAAGCTGATCGAGGCGATGCGGCGCGAGCGACCACTCAAGGAACTCTCCTCGCCGTATCTGGAGTTCGTCTTCGAGCCGGGCGAACTGGCCCCGCGGCGATCGCAGGTCGAGGTCGCCCCACCTCCGCCGGTGGATGATCTCCCGCGCGATGCCGTGACCTCAGCTGCGATCGAGAGTGAAGTCAACGAGGGCGGTCCGCCTCCTCCCGAGGGAGTAGGGTCGGGGACCGCACCTCCACAGCGTCCGCCGCGACGGGATGACCGCCGCGGCGACCGTGGCCCGGCTCCCGCCCGTGGTCCGCAGGGCCGCAACGACAATGCACCTCGTCGCGAACCACCCAAGCAGTCGCCCCCGCGCGACCAGCCGCCACGCCAGAACCCGCGTGGTCCCGGCGAACGTCGTCCCGAAGCCCCACGCGGCGGCCCACCCACCGGCCAGAACGCTCCCCGCCAAGACAAGCCGCCGCGCCCACGGAACGACCGCCGCGATGATCGACCCGCAACCCCGCCCCCAGCTGCCGACAACAGCGGTTTTGGGGAGGGGATTCCCCAAGATCGCACGCCCGAGTCGTGAAGCGAGCGGCAGGCGTCAGCCTGTCGAGCCCCCCGCCCGCAGGTACGCCGCTGCCCGTACGATCGACGCCTCGGCAGGCTGATGCCGTGCTGCTCATTGGAACAATATCCACATGCCCACATACGAATTCTCTCGCTGGGACGGAACCGAGCAGTTCATCCCGCAATCAGCGGACGAACTATTCGATGAGTTCTCCAAGTACCTGATGAATTACGGCGAGGAGATCCTGCCGAATCTGGAGCGGTGGGAAGAGGAGCATCCCGACCTCGTCGACATGCTGGTCAAACGCGGATTGGTCGAACGCGACAAGGATGGGCGGTATTCGGTCACGCCGAAGGGCCTGCGGCGGGTCGAGAACAAGGCACTCGAACACTTGCTGCAGAATACCCGCCGCGATCAGGTCGGGCGGCACGACACTGACGAGCGCGGGCCGGGGCAGGTCAATCTCGAAGAGACCCGGCCCTACCAGTTCGGCGACCCCGTGTCGAACCTCAACATGCACGAGACGCTGCGGAATGCCTTGCAGCGGCAGGGGGCACAGACCCCGATCCGCATGATCGAAGACGATCTCGTCGTGCAGGAGATGGACTACCAGTCGAACTGCGCCACGGTCGTGCTGCTCGACATGTCCGGCAGCATGACACGCGGGGGCAAGTACGGTGCTGCCAAGGGCGTCGCGATGGCGATGCAGGCCCTCGTCCGCAGCCGCTTCCAGGGGGACTTCCTGCAAGTGGTCGGGTTCTACTCCTACGCCTCGCCGCTGACCGAGAAGCAACTGCTGTACTCGGCTCCCAAGGAAGTCAGCATCTTCGATTCGCGCGTGCGGATGCGGATCGACCTCGACAATCCCCCCGCCTTCGTGCCCGAGCACTTCACGAATATCCACGCCGGGTTGCAGTTCGCCCGGCGGCTACTCGGCAAGCAGTCGGCCCAGAACCGCCAGATCCTACTCATCACCGATGGCGAGCCGACCGCCCACCTCGAAGGCCGACAGCTCGTCCTGATGTATCCCCCCGCCGAGAAGACAGCTGCGATCACACTCGCCGAGGCCAAACGCTGCGCCGACGCCGGGATTCGCGTCTCCAGCTTCGCCCTGATCGAGGATTATTTCTACCACGGACTCGTGAACTTCGTGGAGCAACTGGCCATCGTCACTCGCGGAGTGAGCGCGACCTGCAACGCCGAGGACATGAGCCAACTGGTGCTGTCGAGTTTCACGAAGGGCCGCAAGCAACGCCGGGCGTTATAACCGTAGGATGGACTTCAGTCCGTCCCCGTTGTGCGTGAACTGCCCGAGATCGTCCGCATGGGCCACGATGTTGAGCGTCGCTCGGGGATGGGCAGGACTGCCCATCCGATTTACCAAACCGCAGCGAGCGGCGGACGTAAGTCCGCCGTGCCAGGGCGACTCGGTCCGTCCGTACAGCGGTTTGAGACCGTCAACGTCTCCCCAGCACGTTGGACTTACGTCCAACGCTCGCTGTCGCCTTGGCACCAGGGGCGAAGCTGAGATTTCAAGTCCAGAGCATCGCTGGATGAACTGGTAGATCATCAGAATAGGTCTACAATGAATCGAGTCATATAGATCGTCAACACATGACACACACTGCCGACCACAGGTATGGAAACGTAGTACAACCCCACGAGCCACGACGCCCGCCACCCGTCACCGAGCTTGTCGAGGATCGTGGTCAAAAACCTGTCATGCCCTCGAAACTGGGCCACAGCGAATGCCATTGCGAAACAGAGCCCCACCAGAGTTCCCCCAACACCCAACCGAGGTGCTTCGATCACGACTCCCGCCATCGGAGTCAACATCGCTATCGCCACCAGAAGCATGTGAAGTGTCATCTAGTGGCCTCCGGATGTCGCCCAGATCACCGGACCTCGACACCCGTGGGCACCGCAACGCTTGTTGTGTTCAGTCTCAGAGGTTCACGCTTGGGGAGCGAAATGTAGGTACGGCCCGACTCTCGTTGACGGCGACGTGTCTCCACAGCGATGCGATGCACATTGTGTCCGAGTTCCGCAGAGAGCCTCTGCCGGATCGCGCGAATCTCATCAGTCGGCGTCGGAATCTTGTTCATCAGATTCAGCCTCCAGCAATTGTTCAGGGGTGCAAATCACCGGTGGTTCAAAGCCACCGTCGCGACAGACTGCGGCAATCCTGTTTTGCAGGATGGGATTCAAGATGTGCTTGAAGTTCCACGTGACGATGTATTGTATCCCGTGGACAGCGGCAATGGCGATGTGAAAAGCGTCGCGAGGCTGGGATCGCGGCACAGCCTGATGGGCGATGAGCGCGTCGGCGAGATTCTCGACCTCGACGGACGTATCCAGCAGGTCGAGTCCCTCAAGTACAGCCAATCGTTCTGCTGCTGCTGTCGGATCGCCCGCACTGCACTCGTCGATCACGAGTTCGGAGACCAACAGCCGGTATCTTTCGGGAGCAGTGACCCACCATGTTCGCGTCGCCGTTTGTCGAGCCGCGATGAGAGGATTCGGGTGCATGCGACCGGCGAGACTCCCGATGACCGTGGTTTCGACATAGACCGTGTCCATTCCGGGAGTCTCTCTCGGTCAATCAGGATTCAGCCACCGAAAAATGGCGGAACTTCTCTTCAACTTCTCGGTTTCGAATGTCCCTGTCAACGCAGTGTCATCAGGCACACAACATTCAAATCACACGACATTCGCACAGGCGGGACTGTCGGCCCCGCACCACTTATAGTACAGCTTCCGTCCGCAAGCGGGCGACCCACCGACTGCACCGACCTCAATGCCCCGCACCATGACCGCCACCTTTCAGGAACTCACCCCGCAGAACTTCTCGTACAACAGCCCGCTCGGCTGGTGTCCGGCGTGCCAGGGGCTGGGCGTTGAGCGCGGGACCGATCAGTCGGCGATCATCTCCAATCCGAACCTGTCGCTATCGGAGCGAGCGGTCAACTTCTGGCCCGACCCGCGCACGAACCGGCTCTTTGCCCGCATACTTTCGGCACTGACGAGTGAAGTCGGGATCGATCCGCACCGGCCTTGGTATCAACTCGCCCCCTTGCAGCAGCGAGCGGTGCTGTACGGGCTGGAGCGCGAGATCGCTGTCCCCGCTGATGCGAACCAGCCGGGATTCAAGTTCCTCTACAAGGGGATCTACCCCTCAATCGAAGAAGCCACCCGCGTCAGCTACACGCACAGGGCCTTGTTCCAGGACCTCGTCGGCGAGCGGCCCTGCTCGGTCTGCAACGGCGACCGCATGCGAGAAGACGCTGCCTCAGTCCGGCTGAATGACACCACGCTGCCGCAGCTTTGCAAGCTCCCGCTGACTGAGACGCTGGAGTTTCTAAAGGGAATCAAGCTCACCAAGGAGCAGAAGAAGATCGCGGGGGATCTGCTCTCCGAAGCGATCCACCGGTTGGAGTTCCTGGTCGAGGTGGGGCTGCATTACCTGTCGCTCGACCGCTCGATGCCGACGCTGTCGGGTGGCGAGAGCCAGCGGATTCGGCTGGCGGGTCAGATCGGACGGGCATTGACGGGGGTGCTGTATGTTCTCGATGAGCCGACGATTGGGCTGCACCCGCGCGACAACGGTCGACTGATCGGGGCCTTGCATCGGCTCCGCGACCTCGGCAACACTGTCGTACTCGTCGAGCATGATCGCGAGGTGTTGGAGGCCGCCGACCGGTTGTATGACTTTGGTCCCGGCTCCGGTCGGCATGGAGGGCAGATCACTGCCGAAGGGACGCCCGCTGAGATCCTAGCCAACCCGGAAGGATCGTTGACTGGGGCGTATCTGAGTGGGGCGAAGTCGATTCCGATTCCGAGCGTGCGGCGACTGGTCAGACGAGAGACGAGAGACGAGAGAGAGGAGCCAGAGAAAGTGATCGCAAAGGCGGTTTCTCCGAAGGGGAAGAAGGGCAAGACGGCTCCCTCGTTGTTCGATCCGCCAGAGACTGGAGGCACCCTCACCCCCAGCCCCTCTCCCGGGGGGAAAGGGGAGCCGGAGCAGACGATCTCAACTCCGGTCGCTCAACCCTCAACGCTCAACCCTCAACCCACCGGGGGGCTTACGCCACCCCGCTCGCCTGATATTCGTGATGCGTACGAACTCCCACCCGGCGGAGCGTGGATCGAACTCACCGGGGCACGGCAGAACAACCTGCGGCGGGGTGAGCTGCATGTTCCGCTCGGGGCGTTTACCGGTGTGACGGGTCTCTCGGGGTCGGGCAAAAGTTCCCTCGTGATGGAGACGCTGGCTCGCGCGGTGTCGCGGAAACTGACCCGCTCGGGGGAGGCACCGGGGCCGCACGATGAGCTGCGCGGGACGGAGAAACTCAACAAGGTGATCCTCGTCGACCAGTCGCCGTTGGGGTCAACCCCGGCCTCGAACCCGGCGACCTACACCGGCGTGTGGGAGCCGATTCGCGACCTGTTCACGCGCATCCCCGAGGCCAAGATTCGCGGCTACAAGCCCGCCCGGTTCAGCTTCAACCGGCCTGGCGGACGTTGCGACGACTGCGAGGGGATGGGTCAAAAGAAGATCGAGATGCATTTCCTGCCCGATGTGTGGGTCGAGTGTGTGACCTGTCGCGGCAAACGGTTTAATAAAGAGACGCTGGCGGTTACTTATAAGGATCATTCGATCGCCGATGTGCTCAACATGTCGATTGGCCAGGCCCTCGAACTGTTCGGCAACATCCCGAAGATCCGCGCTCCGCTGGCGACGCTCGCCGCGATTGGGCTCGACTACCTCACCCTCGGCCAGTCAGCTGCCACCCTCAGCGGCGGCGAGGCCCAGCGGGTGAAGCTGGCTGCGGAACTGGCGAGACCGAACAATGGGCAGACGTTGTATATCCTGGATGAGCCGACGACCGGGTTGCACTTTGATGACATCCTGAAGCTGATGAAGGTGCTGATGAGCCTTGTCGAGCAGGGGAATACGGTGGTGGTCATCGAACATAATCTCGATGTGATTAAGACCGCCGATTGGGTCATCGATCTGGGGCCCGAGGCGGGCGTCGATGGCGGGTGGATCGTGGCGGAGGGGACGCCGGAGGATGTGGTCGCGCAGGCCAGGACGTACCGTGGGATAGGCTTCCAGCCTGTCAAAGCCACTAAGAAACGACAGGCTGGAAGCCTATCCCACGATCCTGCGGAGGCGTGGGCCATCGCGCGCCGCGAACACTACCAATCCGAAACCAAACGCCCCGTCCCGATCCGCTCCTGGACTGGCGAACTCCTCGCCCCGATTATCGAACACGAAGCCCGCGGCGAGATCGAAATCTTCCGCGCGGAGGAAGCCGCCAAGAAGCAGTCCGGCGACATCGAACTCCGCCACGTTGGCAAAGACACAGCCGCCCCGTGGCAGACCGATGGCCGGGCATGGCATACCCAGGACCGCCTCTCGCACACCGGCCAGCGCTGTCGTTGGGAAGGCCAGGCCCTCGAACTCGTCATCGACACCCTCGCCAAACGCCCCCAGCTCGCCCCGGTGAACTGGAACCACCGCAGCGTGGTCGAGGTCATGTCCGCCGACAAAGCGGGCGGCTGGTTCCTGCATGCCCAGACCGGGGATGAGTGGCTGTTGACGCTCAAGTTCCGCGTCAAGAAGGGGACGTTCGACGAGGCCGCCTTGCAGAAGCAACTCCCGCTGAAGTCGCTCGACCAACTCGATGAACTCCCGGTCTACGGACGCGGCGACCGGGTGAAGGTCAAGAACCTCAAGGGGCCCTTCCAAGAGATCACGATCACCGTCCACTGGGCTCGCGAGATCGACACCCCCGCCTTCCAAAAGTTCCTCACCGCCGCCGTCGACAGCTACGGGAAACAAGCCACAGCTGCGGCCTTGGTGATCGGCGACCTCTCCCCGTGGAAGGTTTTGGGGCGGAAGTGGCACCTGTCCCGCAAGGGCTTCCCCAGTGCCAAACGCGTCGACTGGGAGGCTGAGACCCTCGACCAATTGTTCACCCTGATCGAGGGCATCGCGACCGGTGGCACAGTCGAATGGGGCGGCAAACAGACCGTCACCTGGACCCGCGCCGGCGAGCCGAAACCCGCGATCGAGATCAACACCAAACGCCGCACGTCCATCGACCTCGAACTCTACGGCCCCCCCGGCCGTTTCGGCCTCGGCCACATCTCCACCCTCGGCGAAACCCGCGAGGTCGACACCGCCCGCGATGGACGGCAAGTCGTGCGACTGAGCTTGATCACCGCTGATCAGGTGAGCGATCCGGCCCTGAAGAAGTTCCTCAAAGAGATGTGGAAGCCGTAGCGTGGGACGGGCACATTTGCCCGTCC
>JANPCU010000375.1:0-5740 GCA_031431195.1 Planctomycetota bacterium
CTCCGATCGCCACCGTCGCCGAGATCCCACTGATCAACCCCTCCCAAGTCTTGTTCGGACTCACCTCGGGGGAGAGTTTATGCCTGCCGAACAGCTTGCCGAAGGTGTACTGCAACACATCACTCAGTTCACAAATCAACACAAAGAAGTACAAGAGCTTGCCGTTCTCGCCGACGTAGTTTGGAATTTTCAGCAACGTCAGTAAGGCCGGGGCATGACTCAGGCTGTAAACGCAAATCATCAGTCCCCACTGGATCTTCGCCGCCCGTTCGAGGAACCGTTCGGTGTCCCCGGCCACGGCGGATCGAATCGGCAGCAGCAGAAACACATAGACCGGAATAAAGATTGAGAAGAGCCCGTACCAATCGACGTAGAGCAGCAAATACTGAAGCGGAGTAATTACGAAGAAGGCCCAAAACAGCGAACGGTGATCTCCCAGGCGTGTCGGCGTCAGGGTCACAAACTCACGGAGTGCCATGAACGACGAGAAACCAAACAGCACGATGGAACCGAGACCACCCGTGAGCAAGGCCAGGGCGAAGACAGCTGTCATCACCCACCAGGCTTTCATGCGGGCGTTGAGGTTGTCGACCGTCTTGCGGCCCGACTCACTCAAGTTTCGTCGCGACAGCACCCAGCCAGTGACCGAACCGATCACCAGCAGCAGGATGACTCCCCCGGTCAGCCACATCATCTCAGCATCAAGTTTCATGTGGAGGCTCCTGGGCAAGTGGCGGCGGGCGGCACAGAGACTGGAATTATCGTCTCATCCCGTGTCCGGAGATTGATCACCGCTTGGCGCGCCCGACACAGGAAATCATCTCGTGATTCCTCCTCGCGCAGTGAGAACGGGCGACCGAATGTGACAGTACAGATCAGCGGAACCGGCAGGAGTTCCCCCTTGGGCAGCACTCGATTCATGTTGTCGAGTAAGACCGGCACCAATTCCAGATCGGGTCGCTTGCGCACCAAGTGAAACAGCCCACTCTTAAAGGGAGCTGGATCGGGGCCGATGGAGCGAGTCCCCTCGGGAAACAGAATCACGGATCCCGCCTCCCCC
The DNA here is from genome assembly GCA_031431195.1 of Planctomycetota bacterium. Lineage (GTDB taxonomy): Bacteria > Planctomycetota > Planctomycetia > Planctomycetales > Planctomycetaceae > TH-plancto1. Next base: position 1,061 of record JANPCU010000375.1, read on the forward strand.
ATCCCGCGCAGCATGTCATCAATGGGATTGTCGGTTCTCGTGATTTGTTTGCGATCAATGAGAATGGCGTTGAAGATGTTCATCGCCATGTATCGCCGGACGTAACCCGCGTCCCAGTAATCCTTCGCGGCCACGGGGCGGGCCAGTGCGCGAATCTCGGGAGGCAACACGGACCAGATCGTCGGTCCATCGAGATGGCTGCAATGATTCGCGAAGTAGATTCGAGGGCGTGGATGCGGTTCGCAGTCGACCCACCGCGCCCGCGCCCCAGTAACCAGACGCAAAAAACTCGCGACGATGGAGGGGGTCATCGTGACTCCAGTTCTCGCACGATGGCCACGGACCGTCGAGCGATGGTGATCAAGCACCCGAGCGAAATTGTTCCCAGTCCCGCGACGACCAGCATCCACTGGCTAGACCTACCCGCTGTCATCGCCAGGAGTACGCACAATGCCGTCATCAGCGCCATGCGGTGCTGCTTGGCCATGGGGCCGAGAAAGAATTGTCCCGCGCCGACGGCAGCTCCCAAGGACCGGACATAAGCCGTAATCACAGCCAGCACCGCCGCTCCCCACCCGAGCTCGACGAGCCACGCGGGCTGCATGACCGCATATCCAGCTCCAGCGAGTATGAACGCATCCGCAAACCGATCCGGCAACTCGTTAAAGATTTCGCCCGACTTGGTTCGCTGCTTCTGTTCTACGGCCACCATCCCATCAAACAGATTGCAAAGCAATCGCAACTGGATGCAGACTGCCGCTCCCAGCGGAAGCAGCACGCGGCCCCATAGCTCCTCGGTTCGTCCCAACACGACGAAGCAGATCCCGGCCCCGGCCGCAAAGGCCACACTCATCAGGGAGATCGTGTTCGGTCGAATGCCGCGTCGTGCCAGCCACCCTGCGATGGCAGCGGCCCAGCGTGTCTCGCGGGCACGGATTGGTCGACGCAGAATCTCCTCGGACATGACATCTCACCTTACCGAATGGGGAAGCGGCGATTCTGCGACCGACCTCACTCCACCGGTGGAGTGATCCCGAAGTCGGCGATCGTCAGCAGGGATTTGAAGGTGTACCCCTGCTGCTCAAAGTTCTGGCGACCTCCCTCCATGCGGTCGATGATCGCCAGGACCAGCACCACCTCCAGGCCGAACTCTTTCGCACGTTCGGCGGCGAGGATTGAGCTGCCGCCGGTGGTGACGACATCCTCGACGATGACGACTTTCATGCCGGGAGTGACTGGCCCTTCAATGTATTTTTGTGTGCCGTGACCCTTGGACTCCTTCCGGACCAGGAACCCTGCGAGGTCGCGGCCCTGCCCTGCGGCGATGGCCAGCATGCCACCGACGATCGGGTCGGCCCCAATCGACATCCCGCCGATCGCCTGGGCATCGACGCCGTCCATCAGAGACAACAGCCCCTCGCTGACAAGCCTCAGCCCCTGCGAATGCAGCGTGATCTGCTTGCCATCGAGGTAATAGGTCGCCTGTTTACCCGAGGCGAGGGTGAACGCCCCGAACTTGAGGGCCCGTTCGCGGAAGAGGTCGATGAGAGTGGGCATAGGGGGAGTAGGGAGTAGGGAGTGAACTTGGAGGTTCGGGAGCCTCTGATCTGTGTCGATCTGTGAAATCTGTGTGCCAATACTCACGAAGACGTTTCAGAGGAGGGGGTACACAGATTTTCACAGATATCAGAGAGATTGGCTTCTCACGCGACTGAGAACTGAAGACTTCCCCCGCTACTTCGCATTCACACGGACGCCGAGCTTGGCGAGTTCGGCCAGCTGGGCCTTCGCCGGGTCGGGGAGTTTGTCAGCATCAAGGTAGACTCGCCAGTAGGGGGCGAAACGTTGCTCGCCGTCCGTGTCTTTCTTCGCCATCGCCACGAGCGGGGCCAGATCGCTCAGCGGGTTCCCTTCCAGGAACGTGTACCGCAGCTCGTTCAGTTCACCCAGTGGGGCCAGATCCTGAATCTTGTTCCCCCGCAGACGCAGTGTCGAGAGCCACTTCAGCGACTTCACCGGAGCCAGATCGGCCACTTGGTTATTGTCCAACAGCAGCGAGTTGAGCTTCTTGAGTCCCACGATCGGCTCGACCGAAACAATCTGGTTGTCGGACAGATACAGCGAGCGCAGGTTGTCGAGCTTCTCCAACCCGGCCAGCGCGGTGAGCTGGTTCTTCTCCAACTCCAGATGCTGTAACTTTACCAGCCCAGCCAGCGGCGTGATGTCCTGGATCTTATTGCTGGAGAGATACAGCGACTGGATGTTCTTGAGTTCGGCCAGCGGGGCAAGGCTCTCGATCTCGTTCCCACTGAGTTTCAACTCGACGAGGTTCGGACACTTCTCAAGGCCCGCTAAATCCTTGATCCCCTTGTTGCGGGCATCGAGGATAAAAATCGACTTCAGGTCAGCTTCATCAATCACCGGCTTGTCGATCTGCTTCACCTTCAGAATCGCCTTGACCACCAACTCCAGCTGCGGGTCTTTGATGGGGCCATCCGCCAGAAGTGGCTGGGACCACATTGCGACCCAGCCCAGGAGCAGCGCGGGAAGTGCTTTTCGGTATGTCATCGGGATTGCTCCACACGGTCTCAGCATCCGGGGTCGATGACGACGCGGCCAAGTTCCCGGTCCGCCGAGTCTAAACGGGATGCGAGTCCAGGGAAAGGATTGGCCATCGGTGAGAATGACTGATTCGTGGTCCGGGTGTGCATCACAAATCCTTCAGCCCCAAACCCGAAGCCCCTACAAACACAGTATTTCGCCACATCTGCAGGCGAAAATACAAAGACCTGGGAATGACGGAATTGAAACATAGAGGCGCTGAGGACGTTGAGAAAGATGAGACGCAGCAGGGGGGGAGTCACCCTGGCCTGCGCAAAAGCCACGTCACTTGGGTTGGAACGTGTGGGCGTTTCTGTTCCTGGTTGTGTGTGTGTTTGTCACTCCCGGCAGAGACGGCGCTGGGCCACGCTGCCATCTGCACGAGAATCTTCTCTCTGAGCGGGAAGCGTTAGCACATGAGGGGAGTCGCGTGAGACACGGAGCAGGAGAGTGCCTCACGCGAAGGCGCGAAGAAACAGAGCCCGTCCTTCTTCTTCGCGCCTCCGCGCCTTCGCGTGAGACATTCCTGCTCAGGGAGTCGTCGTACAGTTCCCGGATAGACCTCCCCCAAAAAAAGCCGACTTTTGCGTAGGCCAGGGTGATCCATTCCGGACGCTCTGCGGCCTCTGCGCCTCTGCGTGACACATACTGTCCTCATTCCGTGAGAACGCTAACGACCTGGGACATGGCCTGATGACTGAGCGACTTTTCTGACGCACACACCGGCAACACCCTTCCGACAAGCGGCCAGACTTCGCGTCCTCCTAGCCCTCCGAAGGAGTGCATTCACGATTCACCGACGATTGAGACGCACATACTGCATTCACCATTCGGCGCTAAAAAAATCGTCTGCTTCGAGCAACTATTCCACCCCACCGGGGCACGGCTACCCAGGCCCGTATTTCCATGGAAAGCCCCCGTTTTTGTCCCGCCAGGGACACCCGACAGTAGCCCACCGTTTCAACGGTGGGAGGGCGCCCCGACCTACACGCCGAGTCCCGTCCGGGACGGCAGACGCCTGCGAAAACCGGGGCGGTGTGACCGGCGAATCACGGCCACAATGCGAGATTCTGTCGCCCCAGGCGGGGCTGTAGACCGCGAACGACTCGCTGGTCCCACCGCTGTAGCGGTGGGCTATTGTCGGGTGTCTCGAGTGGGACAAAGAGGGGCCAGCGGTGGCCTTTCGTTCTGCGAAGGGTGTGTGATTAGGCTGTGTTGCAAACCTGGGAAGCCTTCGGGGGGGGACCGGAAACCTGTGTCGAATGGCGACCACACTCCTTCCGAAGTCTGGGAGTTGATTTCACTGGCCGCTCGACTTGACATACTCGGCCATCCGGCGGCTCATCTCTTCCGGAGCCACATCCTCAATATGCGTGGCAATACACCACGTATGGCCGAACGGATCGGTCAGCATCCCCGACCGGTCCCCGTAAAACTGATCCACCATGGGACGTGTCAACGTCGCCCCCGCTGTGAGTGCCCGATCAAAAAAATCATCGGCATCAGCCACATACACCATTAAACTGACTGGCGTCCCCCCGATCGATTCGGGTCCGCGAGCCCCCATCTCGGGAAACTCGTCTGCCAGCATGACATGCGAATCACCAATCCGAATTTCCGCGTGGCCGAGTACCCCTGGCTGCATCTCCAGTCGCATGACCTCGACCGCGCCAAACGCAGCCTTGTAGAACTCAATCGCCCGCGCCGCGCCGCGAACCACGAGATACGGAGTGACTGAATGATAACCAGCGGGAATGGGGGAAACGCTCATGGTGGGGCTCATGGTGAAGTTGATCGGGAGATGGGGAGAGTATCACAGTGTGACTGACCTGCAACAGCCACGACTTCGCTCGATTCGACGAGTGCCCCGTCAATGTTGAATCACGGGGTGTGGTCCGCCAGTTCGGCAGAATCTTCGCCCAGAGCGGTGATCATGATCGGAGTGCAACCGCCCCCTCATGGGGCACGTTTTTTACGTGCCCGTCCTCAGCGTAGCGCCAGCGAGGAAAAAACAGTTCGCGAGGTTGTTCACGACGACCAGACGGTCTCGTTGAAGAGTGGTGGCCGCAAAAAAACTCA
>JANPCU010000376.1:0-5644 GCA_031431195.1 Planctomycetota bacterium
CCGTGAGCATTGGGTGGTGGAAGGCGAGAACCCACCGATCGGCATCATCCTGTGTGCGTCCAAGGGGCAGACGCTGGTGAAGTACGCCTTGGAGGGACTGCCCAACAAGGTCATCGCAGCAGAGTATCGCACGGCGTTGCCTTCCGAAGAGGAGCTGTCGAAGAAGCTTGAGGAGACGCGATTGAGCATAGAGATCAAGCAGCGGGCACTGTCGTCGGACCATGTGGAATCAACGAGAAAGAACAAGCCATGACCCAGCCCCGCAAGATGTCTGAGATGATCAAAGAGATGTCCGAGCTATTGCTTCGAGACCCCCACGGCATCCCCTCATCAGAAGCGGCCCATGTCGCTTTGATGTTCTCGCATATCGCGTGGAACGAGACGGTGGGGCTCGCTCACGTGCGGGAGGGATACCGCCCAGCTTGGGAAATGATCGAATCGCACAACCCCGAGATGTGGAGCGAGTTCAAGTCGAACGATGTGGACGCCATGATCGACGAACTCGTCCGGTTTAAGCAGCAACATCATCCGAACGATCAGCGGCGGATACTCACCCGTGGGATTCCTAATGGGAACGTGCGAGTGGAATGGATGAACCCCGTTGCACCGGGTGTCGATTCTGAATGGGAGTTGACCTTGTATGGACTGGTGAGAACCGGAGAGCGGGAAAAGGCGATCCAGTTCTTAACGGAGACTCGTCGCTTGTCCCGCAGTGCGGCATCCAAGAAAGTGTCGACGATCGCATCCGAATTGGGAATTCGGTAGTGAAGAGGCAATTGCGACATTAGAAACGTGGAGACACAAGCATGGCCAAACGAAAACCTGCAGCTGCCAAACCTTCTGAACCAGCGGTCGATGAGATCGTGGGACTGGTTGCATCATTCTGCCGTGAACACCTCAACGAAGAGTACGCCGAACTCTGTGGCCGTCTGGTCCAGAAACTCGCCCGCAAGCGCCCGTCACCGCTGCTCAGCGGCAAGCCAAACACGTGGGCCTGTGGCATCGTGCGGACGATCGGCTGGGTCAACTTCCTCGACGATCGCAGCCAACAGCCCCACATGAAGCTGACGGCCATCGACAAAATCCTGGGTGTCGGCGAGAGTACCGGTCAGGGTAAATCGATGCTGATCCGTAAGATGCTCAAGATCCGAATGATGGACCCGGAATGGACGCTCCCCAGCCGATTGGACGACAACCCGATGGTCTGGACGATCCAGGTCAATGGGTTCATCCTGGATGCCCGATACCTGTCGCGAGAGATTCAGGAGGAAGCCTTTCACCGGGGCTTGATTCCCTATATCCCGGAAAGACCAAAACCCTCGCCTGAAGAAGAGAAGTAAGAAAGTGTCAGCATGGCCAAGAAAGCCTCAATCAAGAATCCGTTCGCTGGCCGCTGGCGCATCGTCTCGATGAGTGAGTGGGACTGCGATTTCATCGACGCCGAGGAAGAGGGCTACTTCGAATTCGATCCGAAGGACAGCGGTCAGTTTCACTTTGGCTATGTCCACGGACACATCGATTACCGGTTCACCAAGCGGGATGGTGAACCCGCCGTGGAATGGAGTTGGGACGGAAACGACGAGATGGAACCAGCGCAGGGCCGTGGGTGGGCCATCATCAAGGGCAGCGAACTCCATGGAATGCTGTTCTTCCACAACGGGGACGACTCCGCGTTTGTGGCCAGTCTGATCGCCTGACTCTGGCGCATCCACAATGACAAAACGCCCGCACGGTTCGTGGGGCGTTGGGAGTGGTTCACCATTCGCCATTCGCAGTTACTGCTTGAGGCCGAAGAGTCCCTTGTCGGCTTTGAGGAACCGGGAGGCATCGCCCTTCTGGTCGATCTCTCGAATCAGTGCGGAGTACAGGGTCCGAGTAAGCGTTCGGCACGATTGACTTCGCCCGGCATCGTCTCCGCAGCTCACTCCATCCCACGCAACCCTTCCAACTGCCCCTGCGTCCGGTGGGAGCCCCAGCCGTGGGCGACGATCTGTTCTAACTTCTGAATCGCTTCCGGAATCCGCCCCACGCGGTACAGACTCAGTGCCCAATCTTCCAGGCTCTGGGGCGACTCGCCGAACTGCTCCACGATCTGCTCGCGCAGCTGCAGGCTCCGTTGGTACTTGTCCAGCGCCGCCGCGCGATCCTCCTCCTTTTGTTCCACGATACCGACCTTGTCCAGCGCGACCGACACGTCCCGCAGGCTCTCGGGCGACGCGCCGAACTGCGTCACGATCTGCTCGCACAGCTGCAGGCTCCGCCGGTACTTGTCGAGCGCCGCCGCGCGGTCCCCCTCCGCCCGTTCCACGTTGCCGACGTTAAGCAGCGAGACCGACACGTCTCGCAGACTCTCGGGCGACGCACCAAGCAGCTCCAATATCTGCTCGCGTAGCTGCAGGCTCAGGCGGTACTTGTTGAGAGCCGCCGCGCGGTCCCCCGCCGCCTGTTCCACGATACCGACCTTGTCCAGTGAAATCGACACACTCCGCAGGCTCTCGGGCGACGCGCCGAACTGCTCCACGATCTGCTCGCACAGCTGTAGGCTCCGCTGGTAGTTGTCGAGTGCCGCCGCGCGGTCCCCCTCCGCTCGTGCCACGTCACCGACCCTGTTCAGCGAGTTCGACACGTGCCGAAGGCTCTGGGGCGACGCGCCGAAGCGGTCGAGTATTGCCTCATCTAGGTCGAGAGATTGTCGATACCGGGCACTAGCGGCGCGTCGATCTCCGGACATTTGCAGGGCGATTCCCAGTCGTTCAATGACTCGTACCATCTGATTCAGTTGCAGCTGGGTCAGCGACTCTGGGAGTCGTGATTCAAACTGTCCAGCCAACGGCGTCAGCAATCGAACGACACACTCGTACTCACACATCTCGCGGAGTAGATCCACCATTGAGAACTGCAACTCGAAGTCCAGCATCTCCAGCGGCCAACCAGCAGGGCGGGCGTCGGCGAACTCGATGGCGGTTTCCTCGGCGCGTTCCCAGCGGTACTCGGAGCGGTCGAGCTGGACCAGACGGGCGAGGGCTTGGCCGTAGAGGGGCCAGTGGGGATGGTCGGCGGGGAGAGCGGCAGAGGGGGCGGCAGACAGGAATGTCTGCCCCACTCTGACGGGGCGGAAGCGGGTGATGGCCATGTGCAGGGCGTCGCGGCACTCTTCGCTGGTGAGGTCATCCGGACCGAGCAGGCCGGGATCGAGCGGCGGGTCGAGCCGACCGGAGACGAGCCACTCGGCTAGTATCGCGGTCACGGCAGCATCGACAGCTGCGATCTCGGCCGTGTCATGCGAGAAGTGCTGACGCGCGATCTCGTGGAAGACATTCGAGCGGAAGTCGCACTGGTTGAACCGACCGGGATTCGCAGCCGCAGCGGCGGGACGTTCGATCCAGCGATGCGGCGACTCGGCCAAGGTCATCGCCGCTCCGATCGCCGCTCCATCGAGATGATGTGCCGGATCATGAGCGATCTGGTCGGCCACCCGCGTGGTGATTTCGGCCAGGAACCGCCGCCCCTGCAAGCTGCTCCAGCCGAGCGTTTTGCGGACCTCGCGAGAGAGTTTCTTAAACCGCTTTTCGATGATGTCATGCAGATCGTGGATCTTGTCTCGGATCATCTCGACAGTCCCCGGACGAAGAGCCGCCGCCGGGTTGCCGTCCTCGAAGCAGTCGTCGGGGTCATCGAGCAGCCACTGCATCAGATGTTCCAGCACGCGCGGGCTGCCCCCATCGGCACCGGCGACTCCCAGGGCCGAGGCTTTGTCCAAGAGGAGTGCTTGCTGGTCCTCGGTCAAGCCCGGCAGCGTCCGCTGAATCCACTGCTGCAAAGGCGGGATCGGCACCCCGCAGACTCGCAATTCGGTCAATCCCGCACGCGGCGCGGGCTCCAGACAGTCGAGGAAATGAGCCAGCTTCTGCGGCGTGTTATCGGGCGGAGTCTGGGCCCGGTGCTTGTCCCACTCGTCATCCCAATGGGTGGCGATGATGAACAGTGGCCAGTTGTTTTTTCGCGCGAGGGTCCAGACCTCGCCGACCATCTTCAGCGTCAGCGGATCGATCCACTGGGCATCATCCAGAAACAGCACCACCGGAATTGTCGGAGCCTCAGTCTGGTTCTTATCCAGGAAGAGTTTGAGGGTGTTGAGAATCTGGTCGATCCGCTCGCGCTCGAAGCGCGCGCGCGTTTCGGCGACCTTTTCGGCACCGTGCTGATCGTGCTTGGCCTTGGCTTGGTTTGCCACGTAGGTGTCCCAAGCGTCCTTGATCCAGCCCGGAACGTTGGCGAGTAAACCGACACCGGGAATCATCCCGACGCCCACCATTCCCAAGTTGAACACCTTCCACAACCAGTCGCCATGAATCTGTTGGATCTGTCGCCGGACGATGGCTTGAATCGCGTGCGGGGCCAACTCCGGCAGCGCCTCGTGCAGGGAGTCAGCCCCGGACCGGTCGTCGCGGAATTTGATCCCCCACCACAGAAACGGAATCGGCGGTCGAGGCCGGTCATCAAAGGCTGGATTCACCCGGTCCTTTGTCGCCACGTCATGGAAGCAATCGGGCCAGTACCCCTCGGGATAATCCGCCGTGCGCGGATCGCGCTCCCGCGTCAGCCAGCGGTAGACCTCCTGCGCCAGCCGGGTCTTCCCGATCCCGGTCATCCCCAGCAGGATATGAAACTGCGGCAAACCCACCGCCGAAAGCTGGTAGCCCTCCTGCAGCTTGCCCAGCAGTTCCTCACGCCCGTAACACACATCATGCCAGTTGTCTGGTTCCATCGCTCGGCCCTTTCGCTTGAAGTGTGCTGAGTCTCTGTCGAAGGGGATACGAAATCTACCCTGCGCCGGATCACGTGAATCGCAGGGTCACCGGTGACACAGCAGTTCAACACCGCCAGCTCGATGGGCCGACTGGTGTTGAACGTACTGCTCTCGTTCGCCCAGTTCGAACGCGAGATGATCAGCGAACGCATCCGCGACAAGATCGCCGCCACTCGCCGCAAAGGCAAGTGGTCCGGCGGGATGCCGCTGCTGGGCTACACGGTAGAGAACACCAAGCTGGTGGTCGACGAGACCGAAGCCGCTCAGGTTCGCCAGATCTTCGATCTCCACCTGGAGTACCAAGCCCTGCTCCCGACGGTGAAGGAGCTCAACCGGAGAGGCTGGACCACCAAACGCTGGGTCACCAAGAAGGGAACGACGAAAGGCGGCCACTCCTTCACCAAGAATAGCCTGTACGCTCTGCTCACCAACGTCACGTACCTCGGCCAGATCAAGTACAAGGACGTGGTTCACGCGGGTGAACACACCGCGATAGTCACTCTGGACCAGTTCGACCGCGTCCAGAAGACGCTGCTGCGTAACGGTCACTCCGGTGGCCGAGCTGTCCGCAACAAACACGGAGCCCTACTCAAAGGTCTGCTCCGGTGCGGCAGCTGCCACTGCGCGATGTCCCACACCTATACCTGCAAAGGCACCCGCCGCTACCGCTACTACGTCTGCGGCACCGCCCAACAACGCGGCTGGGACCAGTGCCCCGCTCCATCGGTCCCCGCCGGAGAGATCGAACGGTTCGTCGTCGACCAGGTTCAACAAATCGGCACCGATCCGAAGCTGATCACCGAGACCATTCGGCAAGTGCGGCTTCAATCGGAA
>JANPCU010000377.1:0-7855 GCA_031431195.1 Planctomycetota bacterium
ACCGACTATTCCCGAAAATATCCGGTTGTCAGACGGCAACCTGTCTACCAAATTGCAAAACCCCGGTCGTACGACGACCGGGGTCTGTTCTGCACGTACCACGTGCAGAAGCGCGGAGACTCGACCTCGGTGTCATGCACACAGAGTGTTGTGGCTTAGGGCATAACCGGTGAGGGTGTCCTCTTCCGGGTGGCATACCAAGAGGTACGAATTCGCTCTTCGGCAATCTACCGAGCGCTCACAGTATTTTGGGAACCGGGGACGAACTTGATCTGAAGCACGAGTTGTCGCTTCGATTTCCTCACTCGCTTTCACTTTGCCCGACTGTGCGGCACTTCCCGCGTCTTCGGGATGCCGCGATCCGCGAGTTCCACCGAATGATCCCCTACCACCTGCGACCATCCACTGCGGATGCCAAAAACCGCCAGTGCGGAACGCCAGTCTCACCACTCTGAGGGCAGAATAGAGAGAGGGGGGCGAGGGGATCTCCCCCGAGTAGGATTGCGCACACAGTGCTGCCAAGGAGGGCAGAATGGAGTGAAAGGCGATTTCCGATGGCAACGACGACGTTGGCCCATGCGGAGTTTGCAACCAGTTCATGATCGACTCCCAGCGTCTGAAAAACGACTTGCTGGCGCTCGGGTGCCTCGCCCTTTCGGTGTTCCTGGCACTCAGCCTTGGCAGCTACGATCCGGCGGACCCGCCGGCGTCGCTGGTTTTTCCTGCGCATACAACCATCGCCAACCTCGCCGGTCAGCCTGGAGCGATCACCGCCAATGGGATGTTCGCTGTCTTGGGCGAGGCGTCCTGGTTTCTGATACTCCTGCTGGTCGTGGCGGACTTCCGCTTGTTCCGCCGAGTTCCGACCCCGGACCCCGGTGTGCGTCTGTTCGGAGGAGCCTTGCTCGTCGGGGCCTGCGCTCTCGCGCTGCAGCTGCTGATTCCGACGTGGGGACATGGTCCGGTGATTGGGAGTGGCGGCTGGATGGGGGCGTGGTCGGGGGCTGTGGTCGAGCGGCACTTTTCGATCACGGGTGGTCTGATTGTGGTCGGCACGCTGGGTGTGGCGGGGCTGTTGCTGGTGGTGGACAATGTGATCTCGCAGTGGTGCGTGGTCGGGTTGTTGCTGCCGTTTCGCGTGGTGTTGTGGCCGCTGCGAGCCTGCACCCGGCGGTATGATGACACGATCGTGGAGCCCGAGCCGCTGGCTGCTCCCGCCCCGCGAGCGATTCCGGTCCACGCCCCGCCGATGCCGCCGCCCCCGCCGACACTGATTGAGCGGGTGACAGCGCTGGTGACCTCCCCATTGCCTCCGCCGCCGGGGTTCAAGGTGAACCTGCCTCTGGGAGGACGGACCAAGGCCAACCGTCCGGCAGCAGCCCCCAACGCCAACGAACCTCGCCCGGTCCATCGACTGCCGGAGACGAGCCTGCTGGAGAACGCTCAAGAGTTCCCGTTCGAGAAGCTGGCGGCCAAGGCACAGCAGAACGCCGCCACTTTAGAGAAGACCTTCGAGCAGTTCGGGCTCAAGGTCAAAGTCACCGAGATCGACACCGGTCCTGTCGTCACTCTATTCGAGATCGACCTCGAACCGGGACTGAAAGTCGCCAAGGTCATCAGCCTGCAAGATGACCTCGCCATCGCGCTGCGCGTCCCAGCTGTCCGCGTCGTCTCGCCCATCCCCGGCAAGAACACGGTGGGGGTCGAAGTCCCGAACGACATCCGCGTGATGGTCCGCTTGAAGGAACTCATCGAGGCCACCGGTCCGGAACTCGACAAGCTGCGCATCCCGATGTTCCTGGGCAAGGATGTCAGCGGGAACTCGCTGGTAGTCGACATGGCCAAGATGCCGCACTTGCTGATTGCGGGCCGCACCGGGACCGGGAAGAGCGTGTGCCTGAACACGCTGATCGTGTCAATGCTGATGACGCGGACCCCGGATGAAGTGCGGATGATCATGATCGACCCCAAAATGGTCGAGTTGAGCCCGTTCACCAAACTGCCGCATTTGATGCACCCGGTGATCACCGACATGAAGAAGGCCGAGGCGGTTCTCGCCTGGGCCGTCGACAAGATGGAAGAGCGTTACGACCTCCTCGCCCGTGTCGGCGTGCGGCACCTCGACAGCTACAACAAGCTCGGCAAAGAGGCCGTCCTCGAACGCCTCGACATCGATCCGGATACTTATGAGGCCGAGGCGATCCCCGAGAAGATGCCGTACATCGTGATCATCGCCGACGAAATGGCCGACATGATCATGACCAGCGGCAAGGATGTCGAAGCGCACATCATTCGCCTGGCCCAGAAGTCCCGCGCCGTCGGCATCCACCTGATCCTGGCCACGCAGAAGCCAACGGTCGATGTCATCACTGGCCTGATCAAGTCGAACCTCCCCGCCCGCATCGCGTTCCAGGTGGCCAGCAAGACCGACAGCCGCGTTGTTCTTGACGAGAACGGGGCGGAGAAGCTGCTTGGTTACGGGGACATGCTGTTCCTCGCTCCGGGGACCAGCACGCTGTCTCGCGCCCAGGGGACCTATATCAGCGACGAAGAGGTCAACGCCGTCATCGACTTCTTTAGCGACCAACCGACCCAATACTCACCCGAGATTGCTGAAGCCACCGCAGCTGCGTTGCGGAAGGATAAAGAGAAGGACAAGGAGGCTGGGCCTGCGGAGAACGCCCGCCATCAGGATCCGGTGTACCTGCGGGCCTGCGAAGTGGTCATCGGGGAAGGTCGCGGCAGCGTGTCATTGCTGCAGCGTTCCCTTGGCATTGGCTACGGTCGCGCGGCGCGCATGATCGACTGGATGGCAGAAGACGGCATCGTCGGCGACTACAACGGAGCCAAGTGCCGCGAGGTGATCTGCACGATCGATGACTGGCATGACCGCCAAGGCGGGATGGGCGGCGGTGGTGGTGCAGCTGATGATGACTTCGACGATTGATCAATCGGGAAGGCCGATTGTCATTCGAAGTCGGGAGGAGCCGCGTGGGCTCAATTGCACGCTTCAGGGAGAAAGGCGATGGCCCTCACGGATTGGTCTGTGCATCAGACACGCAGGCAGCCTCTTCGAATTCACCACGGGGCCACGGAGCGACTGTTCGGGTTGACACCCCAGAGAGGACCGTGTGTTCAGAGCTCCGTGACGATCACCGGCGAAATCAATCGCCAGCGATCCAGGCACTGAACGAACTCCACGACCCCGAAAGGCACCCCGGCCAGGGTGCCTTTTCGCATCTGAGGCTGGCCAGAATGGCGTAGAAGCCTACTCCAAAAATCAAACCCCGAACGCGACACTCGCAACTTACAAGGCACGAAGACATCTAGAACATCTGCGGCTGAATGAAAGCTCGTCGATCTCCCCCGAGCGCACTTCCCCGGTGGACTCCTCCCCGCCAGATTAAACTTCGAGCACGGGTGTGCCTCACAAAAATCGTCCACTCTCAGAGATTCACGACAGAGGAGTGGGCCTCGAAAAAGTCGTCCCAGATTCACCACCGCTCCCGGTCCCCTCGAAGGAGAAACCTCCATCCAGCTTCCCGAAAAGTGTGAAACGCAGAGGGCGCGGAGGACGCAGAGAACAGACTCTCCTTCCGAACTCGGCGTCCTCCGCGCCCTCGGCGTTTTCACTCCGCCGGTCCGTCGCGTTCGAGGTGTCCCCTGCGGGTGTCGCGAGTTTCGGGTGAATCATTCCCTTAAGTTTTGGATGCCAACTTTCCTGACGCACACACTTCGAACACCATAGCAGCGATCGGCTTGGCTCTCCTCTCCGTGACACTGTGGTGAATTTCGACCGAATATTCTGCTGCACACACAACTGCCGGGCGGTTGAATCTCGGTTTCTTTCGGGGTACAGTGAGGATTAGAGTGCATCAGATGCTACGCAGTTTTTTCCCTCTCACTTCGCCCGCCAATGCCAGACCTCACGCCGATTTCCGCCTCTCCAGGACCATGGACGCGGAAGCATTTGCTCGGCCTGCAAGACCTCTCGGCTGAGGAATTGACGACGATCCTTGATACAGCGGGGCGGTACAAAGCCCACTGGAATGCTGGCGAGACGAAGTTCGACGACCTCCAGGGGACCGCGATTGCGAACCTGTTCTTTGAGCCGTCCACCCGTACCAAGACCAGCTTTAGCCTCGCCGCCAAACGCCTGAGCGCTGACACGGTCGACTTCACCGCGTCGAGCAGCAGCCTGTCCAAGGGCGAGACCTTCATCGACACCGCCCTCAATATCCAGGCGATGGGCATCCACCAGATGGTCGTCCGGCACAGCTCCTCGGGGGCTCCGGAGCAACTGGCCCGCGAGGTCGATTGTTGTGTCATCAATGCGGGAGATGGCACCCACGAGCACCCGACGCAGGGGTTGCTGGATATCTTCACGATCCGTTCGCACCGCCCGTCGCTCAAGGGGCTCACCGTGGCCCTTGTCGGGGACATCAAGCATAGCCGCGTGGCCCGTTCGAACATCTGGGGGCTGACGAAGCTCGGGGCGCGGGTGATCGTGTGCGGCCCGCCGACACTGATGCCCGTGGGGATTGAGGAGTTCGGGGTCGAGGTGGCCCACCGGCTGGATGATGTACTGGAGCAGTGCGACTGCATCAACCTGCTGCGGGTGCAGTTCGAGCGGCAGCGCGGGGCGTACTTCCCGTCAGTCCGCGAGTATGCCCACCTCTACGGGATGAATGGGGCGCGGATGAAGAGGGCCAAGTCCGATGTGCTGATCCTGGCCCCCGGACCCATCAATCGCGGAGTCGAGATCACGCCCGATGTGGCAGACGGCCAGAACTCGGTGATCCTCGATCAGGTGACCAATGGCCTGTTCATCCGCATGGCCTGCTTGTCGCTACTCAACAGTGCCCGCAGCACCCAGTCCCCGACTCAGCAGGAGAAGTCCCGATGAGTCCCACTCCCTCCTTACCCTCAACCCTCAACCCTCAACTCTCAACGATCCTAATTAGAGGCGGTCGTCTCATCGACCCCCTCACCGGGACGGACTCGTTCGGTGACCTCTTCCTCCGCAACGGCCTCATTACCCCCCTGTCCGAGGCCCCGCGATCCTGCGACCGCGTGATTGATGCCACTGGCCTGATCGTCTGCCCCAGGTTCATCGACTGCCGCGTCGGACTCGGCGAACCGGGGTTCGAGGAAGACGAGACCATCGCCACCGGTACAGCGGCCGCTCTGGCTGGCGGCTTCACGCTGGTCGCCTCTCTCCCTGACACCGATCCGGTTGTTGAGACCCGCGCCGCAGCTGAGTTCGTACGGCAGCAGGCCGAGCGCGCGGGGAACTGCCGGGTGGTGCCTCTGGGAGCAGTCACGAAAGCTCGCGAAGGGAAAGAACTCGCCGAAATGGGCGGTCTGATCGAGGGCGGTGCGGTCGCCTTTACCGATGGCAAGCAGCCGATCGCCAATGCCGAGGTCATGCGCCGCGCCCTTGAATATGCGTCGATGTGGCAGAAGGTCATTATGCACTTTCCGCAAGTCCCGGAACTCGTTCAGGGCGGCGTGATGCACGAGGGGTACTACTCCAGCGTCCTGGGTCTGCGCGGGATGCCGACAGCTGCGGAGGAGATCATGGTCCGCCGGGATATTGCGCTCGCAGAGTTGACCGGGGGGCGGATTCACCTGATGGCCGTGACCTCGCGACATAGCGTGGAGGAGATCCGCGAAGCCCGCAAGCGCGGGGTGCGAGTCACCGCCGATGTGACTCCGCATCATTTGCTGCTGACCGATCAACAAATGGAGTCGTACGACGCCCGCTATAAGGTCGATCCGCCGCTACGGACTCAGCTGCATATCGCCGCACTGATCGAAGGACTGCAGGACGGGACGATCGAGACGATCAGCGCGGATCACACGCCGGTCGCCTCGGAGAAGCAGGCCCGCGAGATCGATCTGGTGCCGTTCGGGATCTCTGGTCTGGAGACGCTGCTACCGCTCTGCGTCGAGGCCCTCATCGCGCCGGGCCACCTGACCTGGCCGCAGCTGATCGCCAAGCTCACCACCGGCCCCGCGCGGCTGTTCGGGTTGGAGTCGACCAAGACCCTGGCCCCCGGCACGGTCGCCGACCTGACGCTGATCGACCCGGCAGCGACCTACCGCATCGACACGACGCGGTTCAAGTCGCTCGGACAAAACACGCCGTTCCACGACCGGGCCGCGACCGGGCGGGTGCATTCGACGATTGTGGGTGGGGTCATCAAATACACATCAACTCGTGTAGAATAACCGGCGAGCGGGGCGGCGTCAGCCCCCTGGTTCTGCGGCCTCAACGATTAGCAACCCGTCAAGCAAGCAATGCCACCGGAGAACATCGATGCCCTACCCCATCCCCCCCGATGTGGAAACGCTGGTCGCCCACCAGATGTCGACTGGTCGCTACCAAACCGAAGACGATGTACTGCGTTCGGCACTGGAGGCACTCACCCAACAGGACGGGGATCTCGCCGCAGTCCAAGCTGCCGTCGACGAATGGCGACAGGGCGATACTGGACTCCCGCTGGATGAGGTGATGAGAAGCATTCGCACGAGTGCGACGCACGGAGCCAATGAATGACATTTCGGGTCAAATTGCAGCGGTTGGCTGCCAGCGATCTGCAATCGTACTTCGAGTATGTCGTCCGGTTCTCCCACCCCGATGCCCTCCGCTGGCTCGATCGTTTTCACGCTGCCATGCAAACTCTGGATCAGCGCCCGGATCGATGCAGTTGGGCGCCTGAGAATGGATTGATCGATGTCGAACTAAGAGAGTTGTTGTTTGGAAAACGGCCCGCTGTCTTCCGGGTCATTTTCACGATTGATGAGGACACCATCCGCATTCTTCGGATTCAGCGAGGGCAGAAAAGTCCACTGTCCCCGGATGATTTGCGGGATTCACTCAATCCCTGACAAAGACCACCCTCATGCCCCACCCGCAAACCCTGTTCTGGATCTCGTGCGGCCTGATCGGCTCCGCTGTGGCGGTGTTGGTGGTGACGGTGCGGGCGGCGCTGGAACGGACGACGGGGGAGGGGGTCGACCCAAATCGGTTCGATGTCGTGCGGCTGGCGGACTTGCGAGCGGCCAGTCTGACGGTGCGGCTGTTCGAGCCGTTGGTGCGGTTGCTGAGTGAGTTCTGTCGGCGGATGTTCTCGGAATCGCTGCCGGAAGTGCAGCGTGATCTCCATGTCTCCGGGGCCGCGCGGGCGTGGAAGCCGGAGGAGTGGCTGGCGGCGACGCTCATCAATGCGGTGCTGTTCTCGCTCCCCGGTGGGCTGTGGTGTGTCAGGGAGTTCGGCATCCCCGGAGTTGTGATGTACGGGGCTCTGGTGGCAGTGGTGGGGGTCATGCTGCGTCGGCGGCTGCATTCGCAGGCGGTCCGGCGGATGTGGCGAATCAAGACGCGGCTGCCGTATTTTCTGGACCTCGTGAATCTGCTCATGGAGGCGGGGGCGACGTTCATGAACGCCTTGCGCGAGGCCGTCCGAGAATTCTCCGAGCAACCCGTCGGCCAGGAGTTCGGCCGCATGCTGACGGAGTTGAGCCTCGGCCGCGCTCGCTCAGCAGCCCTCGAATCGATGCGGGACCGCCTGCAAGACGACGAGATCACCAGCCTCGTCGGAGCGATCATTCAAGGCGAAGAACACGGCTCCCCGCTGGCACATGTCCTGCGGGGGCAGGCCGACTTCCTCCGCATCAAACGGACCCAGCGGGCCGAAACGATGGCGGGCGAGGCCGGGGTGCAAATGCTCTTCCCGGCCATGCTGGTCATGATGGCCACCGTGATCGTGATCCTCGCCCCGTTCGCCATGGAGTTCGTCAGCGGGAGCTTCTTCGACCGGTGACGTGGGATAGGCTTCCAGCCTGTCAT
>JANPCU010000378.1:0-15404 GCA_031431195.1 Planctomycetota bacterium
GGAAGACCACAAGTGGCGCTGTCCAATGAGAATAAATCGAGTTTAGGCGAGCGGCCAGAGTTCGCGTCCCAAAAGACTTCCGAAGTCTTCCGAGACTTCGGAAGTCTGGCGAGTATGTTTCCACGGACCGATCACCCTGGAGCATACATCTACTTCACGCGGGACGGATTGAGACGTAGGACGGACGTCCTCGTCCGTCGCTCTGCGAGGCTTTCCTCACGGACGGGCGAGGACGTCCGTCCGACGAAATGTCTCAGTGCTCCCCGCGAGAAGTATAAACTCCGTTTCCGGGTTACCCCGGACGGCGATTCTCTCCTTCTTTCACCTCTTTGATAACGGAAAACTCTTGTGGCCAGCTGCGCTCTGCGGTTGCCCTCTTCTTGCATCCCGCGTTCCGCTAGAATAGATTCGGAGTTCGCTCTGGGCTGCCGGAGTGCTCAGATCACTCTTCCTCCGCTGGAGAGTGGGGGAAGTCTGTTCGATTCGGATCGGAAAATGACCATGCGGCGTCGAGTTGTTGTCACGGGAATGGGCTGCGTTACGCCCATCGGCAAATCGGTTGACACGATGTGGAGTGCCTTGCAGAAAGGCACCAGTGGGATTGACCGCATCACCCACTTCGATGCCTCCCATTTCCCCACGAAGTTCGCCGCAGAGGTCAAGGGCTTCGACCTCGCCGAATACGTTGACGATACCGCCCGCTTCCAGCACACCGGGCGGAATATCCGCTATGCCATCGGGGCCGCTGTGCAAGCGGTCAAGCAGTCGGGCATTGGCGACCTGTCGGACCCGACTCGGTTTGGTGTTTATCTGGGGGCCGGGGAAGGTCAGCAGGATTTCTACCTGTTCATGCGGCTGATCGCCCTCGCTCAGCGGGATGGCGCGTTCGACATGGAGCAGTTCACGAAGTACGGCTTGCAGTACCTCAACGCGAACGAGGAAATGGAACAGGAACCGAACATGCCCGCGGGCCACCTCGCCAGCCTGTTCAATGCCCAGGGGCCGAACCTGAACTGCCTGACCGCCTGCGCCGCCAGCAGCCAGGCCATCGGCGAAGCCTCCGAGATCATCCGCCAGGGGGAAGCCGACATCATGCTCTCCGGCGGGGCTCACAGTATGATCCACCCGTTCGGTCTGACCGGGTTCAACCTGCTGACCGCGCTGTCGACGAACAACGACCACCCGCAGCAGGCCTCCCGCCCCTTCGACCGTGACCGCGATGGCTTCGTCCTCGGCGAGGGAGCGGCCATGCTGATCCTCGAAGAGCTGGAGCACGCCAAACAGCGCGGGGCCCAGATCTTCGGCGAGGTCGCGGGCTATGGCTCGACCGCGGATGCCTATCGCATCACCGACATCCATCCCGAAGGGCGCGGCGCAACGGCTTGCATCCGCCTGGCCCTCAAAGACGCCGGACTCAACTACGATCAAATCGACTACGTCAATGCCCACGGCACCAGCACCGCCGTCAACGACAAAGTCGAGACTCGCGCCATCAAGCAGGCCCTTGAATCCGCCGCCTTCAAGACTCCCGTCTCCAGTACCAAGAGCATGATGGGCCATCTCATCGCAGCTGCGGGAAGCGCGGAGGCGATTGTGTGCTTGATGGCGATGCGGGACGGTCTGCTGCCGCCCACGATCAACTATGTGAACCCCGATCCTGATTGTGATCTCGACTACGTTCCGAATCATGTCCGCGAAGGCAAAGTCCAGACGACGCTCTCCAACAGCTTCGGGTTCGGCGGCCAAAACGTGTCGCTGATCTTCTCGACCTTCCGGGGGTAGTCGCTCGTGGGACGGGCCGATTGGCCCGTCCGTCTGTTTCTCGCCTGAAAGCCCACCGGTTGCAACCGGTGGGCTTTTTCATCTCCACTGGCCAGCCGACCACGTATGAGCGATCTCCCCTCCGCCCCGCGCCGGCATCCGACAGTTCCCTGGGGCACACTCATGGGACGGGCCTTGCGACTCCATTGCCCCCGCTGTGGCCAGGGGAAGATGTTCGACGGCCCGTTCTCCACGCTGATGCGCTGCCCGCATTGCCACTTGAAGTACGAGCGCGAACCCGGCTATTTCCTCGGCTCGATCTACATCAACTACGGCCTGACGGGCCTGTCGATCATTATCCTCTACAGCGTATTGCACATTGGCTTCCGCTGGACGAACACCCAGCTGGCCTTCCCGCTGGCCGGGTTTTGTTGCGTTTTTCCAGCGCTGGCGTTTCGACATACGCGAGCCTTGTGGCTGGCGATGGACTGCCACTGGGACGAGTCGCTGATGGAAGTCGACGAGGATTCACAAGGGACAAATCCGACGCAGTAAGTCGTCATTCCGAGAGGATGGTCAGAAGTCGCCACTCGCAGAGTGGCGACCACTCCTCGCCAGCGGGGGAACGGCTGCCCAGGCCCGTGTTTCCAGAATAAACCCCCGTCTTTGTCCCGCCCGGGACACCCGATAGTAGCCCACCGTTTTAACGGTGGGAAAGCGATCCCGACCCACCCACCGAGACCCGCTAGGGACGGCAGACGCCTGCGAAAACCGGGGCGGTGTGACCGGGGAATCGCGGCCACCATGCGAGCTTCTGTCGCCCTGTCGGGGCTGCGGGTTCGGCTGGCCCAGGTCGCCTCCCAGCCGCCGCAAGTAGTGATCGATCAGCCGCCGCGGCCCGCCCGCACACCTCAGTCTGTGTCGTTTACAGAGGCTCGGAAGAATTCATTTTTCCGGAGCTGTTGGAGTGCGAGACGCATATTGCGATTCCAGTGACGGCACACGGAATTCCGCACAGGCTCCTCATCCGGGGAGTGTGAAACGCAGAGGACGCCGAGAGCGCAGAGGAAGAGCAGAGCAGAGACGTGCCGTCGACCGGGAAGCAGCCTCACTCCCAAAAGATTCTCCGCGTCCTCCGCGTTTCCACTCTGGTCCTTCGCCTGCCGGAAAACTACCGCTCCGACATGAGGAACACGTCCGTCCCCGTGATAATACTGGTCCCCCACCAGGCTCCCTTGGATCCGGTGCAGCCACGGCCTGCATGGCCAGTGCCGAGATTCACCCAGTCAGGAGGAGTCCGGCGGGCGATCCTCGGGAACAATCACCAAGTGCGTCTCGCACTCGGGCTGTTGACTCTGCCAAAACTCCTCTTGGTCGATCAACCGGAAGCCGATATCTTTCGCGTTGTCAGTTCCCGCCTTGGCGAGGACTCTTTTGTGCCCTGCCTTGATGTCGGTCACACACCGTGAAGCGGTCGATTGTCTTGTCACTCGTGGTCACGCTGCTCGCCCTGCCTCAGTCGGGGTGCATGAGTCGCCGAATTACCGTGCGCACTCATCCGCCCGGGGCCCTCGTGGAGATGAACGGCGAGCGGATCGGTCTCTCGCCCGTATCGAAGAATTTCATCTATTACGGCGACAACGAGTTCAAACTTTCCATGCCCGGATTCGAGACCGTCGTCGTGCAGCAACCGACCAAGGCCCCGTGGTATCAGATTCCCCCGCTCGACTTCATCTCCGACAATTTTCTCCCCTTCCGCGTTCGCGACCATCGCGAGTACACATACACCCTCACCCCCCGCAATCCGCTGCAGGAACTCGACGAACAGGGGCTCCGCAGCCGTGGGGAAAATTTCCGGTCGCAGTCGCAGAACGGCCCAACAGCGCCGTGATTCCCTGTGGCTGAACCTCTGGTCGTATCGAGTGATAGGCGAGTACTTCACAGAAACGTCTCGCTCAAGTACGTGAACCGGGGCTCCGATGTCCCGAGATCGCTAACCTCCGTTCGCTCGATCTCGGGTTACTCACCAGGAAACAACTGCTCCGCGAGTTCATCCACAGTCGTTCCAAGGTGAGCCGCCACGGCCCCCAAAATGGAACGTAGTGTTCCAACATGCATTGAGTCGTGATCTGGAATCGTGATGTGATGTTCGCCGTTCAGAATCGTCGTGAGCCGGATGTGCGATCCCTTCTGGCGGGTGACCACATACGTGTGTGCTTCACAAAAGTCGTCCACTCTCAGATATTCACGATAGCCGAGTGGGCCTCAAATAATCGTCAGCGATTCATCACCGTTCCCGGTCCCCTCGAAGGAAAAGCCTCCATCCAGCTTCCCGGAAATGTGAAACGCAGAGGGCGCGGAGGACGCAGAGATCAGACTCTTCTTCCGAACTCGGCGTCCTCTGCGCCCTCTGCGTTTTCACTCCGCCGGTCCTCGCATTCGAGGTGTCCCCTGCGGATGTCGCGAGTTTCGGGTGAATATTGCCCTTTGGTTTCGGATACCAACTTTCCTGACGCACACACGCCACATACCCAAACGTTCCGAAACGCTTGACCAACTGGCGGCCTGACACATCGCGAGGCAGTCTCATACCGTGAGAACCTCATCGCGCACGATATGTAGCCGGATCAGTTTGGGAGCAGACCCTTCGTCAAAGTGGCACTCCACAGCCTCCCGGACGTTCTGCCGCAATTCATCGAGCGTGTCGGCCTCCGTGACGATGGAATGCGCCACCGCCGAGGCTGTCAGTCCCCCCTCGGGAGCCTCGACCACGGTAAACAGGATTTCGGTCATTCGTTCAACTCCTTGCTTGTGTGTCAATATCCGTATTCTACTTGTAGCAATGGCATATGGCGAAGTGCGGCCACCATCGCTCTACAGCCCCGGGCTCAGCCACACGGCTTGATGTTGGCTCAGGAAAGCTCGTCAAGCTTTGCCCGATCCAAACGACGATTGGAAATCGAGCATCAACTGTTTCAAAGCGGTCTGAGGAGACGCACTCTGCTTCGCGAGTTACTTGCCATGTGCCGCAGCAACAGTATGTGGAAGCTCTGTCGGGAAGATCCATCGTACCACTTGGAGCAATCCTCGCTCCGGGAATCTGGAACCAAACTTCATCATAGAGCCAAAACATTTCAAATTCATGTCCACAAGATGCAGGCATAGTACGCTCGCTCCAGGCTCTGACGCTTCCGGTTCATTCATTGGGGAAAAACTGAGACTCACTGAACGAGAGAAACATGGGGATAGGCGAGGATTTTCGAGTCGACGGTGAGGAGATCTGCCCCGAGCACACGTGATGTCTCAACGATCATTTGATCGGCGGGGTCTGTATGGAAGCCAGCTGGCAACTGTGTCGAATCGACTATGATTTCGGGAGTGAGTGGGAGCAGTGTAACGTGTGGATAACCAAGGGCTGCTGAAATCCAATCTGCCACTGGACAATTCAAAGTGAGACGCCCTTTCTCG
The DNA here is from genome assembly GCA_031431195.1 of Planctomycetota bacterium. GTDB lineage: Bacteria > Planctomycetota > Planctomycetia > Planctomycetales > Planctomycetaceae > TH-plancto1. Next base: position 5,230 of record JANPCU010000378.1, read on the forward strand.
ACCAACTTGGCGACTTCCCAGCAGGAGATGATGCTGACCCCCAATCCAGCCGCCTCATGCTGTTGAATGGACTGGAGATGTCGAGGACTCAATTGAGGAGACTCGCTCACCAGCCAAACCCAAATGTGAGTGTCGAGAAGTATCAACGGCATGCCTCCCATTCCTCTGCGGGAGCCGCCGGTTCAAACGGGTCGTCATAGCGAAGAACCGATCCGACCAGCGATCCGGTGGATGGCTCGGGTTCGATGGAATCCGAATCGAGAGGACCACTCGACAAAACTATGATCTCCACCCGTTGCCCCATGAGCGGACGAAGCTGGGGCAGGTAGAGTGTGTCGGATTCCACGGTTTGAGTAACTCGAATGGCTTGCATCGTGGCTCCTCTGGGGATCGTTTGAGTCTGCAACGTCAGTCTACCAGAATGGCACTGGTGGCAACCACAATGCATCTATGAGTGCGTCGCAGGCGATGACACTTCATTCGTTCCGATCACCATCGGGTCGTGCATGTAGTTCCCCTCGACGTGATAATTCCGGAACTGCATCGAGTAGTTGGCCTCGAACCACTTTTGGATGTCTGGGACGCACGCTTCATCGTAGGTCGGGGCGACGTGGTGCAGGCGGCCGTCGACGATCTTTTTGATCTCGCCGTCATCGACGATCACCTCGCCGCGAGCGATCACGTAGCGGGGGAGTTCGAACATCTTTTGCAGGTCGGACTGCGGCTGGTAGATCGTGATGTCGCCATCGGCTCCCGGTCCGAGATGCCCCTTGTGCTTGAGGCCCAGAATCCGCGCGGGGGCAGCTCGCGTGATGATGGTGATCTCGTTGAGCGTGTACTCGCGGGTGATGTCCTTGAGAGTGCATGACGCGAGAACTTTCTCCGGCACGCGGGCGAGGACTTCCTCGCGGCGGGTGCGGTCCATCAGCAGCGCAATGATCTCCGGGTAGGCCAGGAACGATCCGCCGTTCGGGTGGTCGGTGCTCATCGCGATCCGCCACGGGTCTTGAGCGAGCAAGTACCACTCCAGCCCGATCGCCCATTGCAGCGCATGCACGAACGACTTGTCCCGGTACTCGACCGGCACGATCCCGCAACCGGCTTCCATCTCCGTGTCGGCGCTGAACCATTTGCGACCGAACACCTTGTGCAGGTAATACCCCAGCGGCCCGTCCCCCGTCATCGAGGTCGTCGGCCCGAACATCACCTGCCCCACATCGAGGGTCAGGTTCTCGTGCGTGTTGAAATAGTCGACCAGTTCCGGCACCTTGGAGCAGAACGTCGACTGCTCATCCGGGCTGCCGCCATAGCTGTGGAATTGGATGTGGGTCAGGTGGCCGCGATGGCCTTCGAGCGACTGCATCGTGTCGAGGGTCGTCGTCCAGTTCCCCGGCATACCGAGGTTGTTGCAGTGGATATGCACCGGGTGCGGGAGCATCAGTTCATTCGCGCAGCGGGCCACCTCGCGGATGATCTGGCGGGCCGTGACGTTGAACCGGTCGACGTTGTCATCCAACCCGGAGACGTTGTGGCCGCCTTGCTTCCAGACCTCCACCCCGCCGGGATTCACCAGCTTACACGCATACCCCTTCGACGCATTCAGTAGCCAGGCGATGTACGCTTTGACCCGCTGCGGCTCGTTGGCCGCGATCTGCTTCATGATGTAATGATTGTTCCCCATCAGGACATAAAAGCCCTTATCAATGATCGGAGTGTCCTCGAACTCCTCATGCACGTGCCGCGCAGCGATTGGCGGCACAGCGGCGTCGAACGCGGTGGTGTAGCCGAGACCGGCGTAGAGGTAACCAGTCGCGTACGTACTCGGCACGCTACCTGTGGTGCCGGAGCGCTGGATCAGGCTCCGCTGAATCTTGGGGGCGTTCCGCTTTTCTTCGGGCCGCATCTTGCGGGCGGCGTTGACCTTGGGACCGGCGATATGGCAGTGCATATCAACCCCGCCCGGCATGACAACCATCCCCGTGGCGTCGAGGGTGATGTCCCCCTTCGCTCCCGGATCCAGCGGAGCGGCGATGATCTTGCCGTCCTGCACCCACAGGTCGCGAACCTCTCCGTCCACTCCGTTCGTCGGGTCGTACACCTTGCCGCCGCTGATCTTCAGAAGTCCCATGCTCGTATGTGTTCGTGCGGTCGCCGTCGCCAGGATTGCGCCCCAGCCGGGAGTTGCCTCCGGTCTCCCCGGAATCATAAGGGGAAGAACCAGAACGAAGCCATGTGAATTCAACGCCTGCTGGCAGAATTGAAAGCACTCCGTATCACGTTCATTGATTCGCGATGTGCGAGCATGATCCGTCGGTGAAGGGAAGAACAGGTGTCACGCAGTGGCGCAGAGGACGCAGGAAACCTACGGCTAACTTCTCCTCTCTACGTCCCCTGCGCCTCTGCGTGAACTTTCTGCACAACCCTGATGCCGATCCTCGCTCCGGGACTCTGGCATCGTCGTCATCCACCGCCCGCTTTCTTTTCCGCAGGGAAGCATTTCAAGGCGGACAGTGATGAGGAGGACGAGAAGAACTCTCGATGACATATTGGGGCAAAGTCGATCTTGCGTCGATCGCCCGGTTGAGGGAACATCCGAACGGCAAAGGAAATGCGCCACCGTTGGGAACGGTGCGTGTGTTCCAAGGGGGGAACGCAGGGATGTGGTGTCCACGGTGTCATACAGAAGTTGCTGCTGAGATTGCGCAGAACGGCCAGTCGCTGCTTTGCACCTCATGCGGGACCGAGATTCAGCGGATCTACGCGCCTTCGCTGCATCCGGATACACGGAGTGCGCGCGAACTGCTGGAGCGCTGGTCGAAGTCCGACTTGCTCGATGTGGCGTCGGGATCCCCTTCCAGTGAGGAGGCCTTGGTTCCCGCGCCGATGGTTCCTCCGGTTATCGTCGCGGCGAGTACCGAGCCGCTGCCGGTCGCTGTGGTTCCCCTCGTTGTCAGCGCAGAGGTTCCCCTCAACCCATGGAGTCCCCCGCCGCCCCACAAGCCCGCAACGCGCGAGGTCACGTCAGACGCTGAGGAGGTTCTGAGTGATTCGTCGATGGGTCGACGTGATCGACCCGAGCGTCCCAAGCCAGAACGCTCGACGCCCAAACCACGTACCACTTGGCGGGTCGATGCCGCACATGCAGTGACGCAGCCGGTCACTCCGCCGCCACCACCGGTCCCGCCGCGTCGACCTCATTTTTCGGCGGTGGTGGGGGACGAGGCTGCGAAGCCCGCCCCAGTGGCTCCTGCTCCGCCGGTTGAGGTGAAGCTCGCGACGGCGGCTCGCACTCCCGATCCGGTGCCGACACCGCGTGAGAAGCCTGTACGCCACGAAGCCCCGCGAATGACCGACACTTCGGAATCGGCAGCTCCCCGGATGGTGGCGTCTCACAACATCCTCCAGCGGCGTATTGACCCCGCCCACGAAGCGCTCGGTGGACCGCATTTCGACTTGCAGTCCTTCCTCGACCAGGACAGCCGCAAGCCCGGCAAGTCGGAGTCAACCTGGGGGCAAGTGCTGGCCTACGCGGGTGTTGGCCTGATCACGGTGGGCACGACGCTGGTGCTGTGGAGTTGGTTTGGCAAGACGCCGCAATACGCGCCGACCGGTTGGCTGATCTGCACGGTCGGTCAGATGCTGCTGTTTCTGGGGGTGACGACGCTGATCTCGGGCGGCATGCAGCAGACCTCGCACGAGGTCACACGCCGCGTCGAGTACCTGGGCGATCGCATCCTGCGATTCGAGCAATCCGCCGACCAGCTCCTCCGTGGTCCGCACTTCAATGAGGTTCGTGAGCGGTCGAGGGCCAAAGCGGGACAGACAGCGCAGGCCGGAGACGAAGAACTCAACGCCTGAGCAGGGGGCCTAGTGGCTCACCACCAAGGTTGTAAGAGCAGCCGGCTGGTGGCCAACAGTTCAAATACTCACATCAGTTCGCACGGTCTGAATGAGCAAAGTCGTGTACCACTGGCGCGGGCTTTGACTCGCCAGTGCGATGCGAAGTCGTATGTCCTTCAAACACTGGCGGCCCAAAGTGACCGCCAGTGCCACCTAAAATCAACCTTCATTCGGCGTGTTCCTTCCGTTGACAGTGCCACCCCGGCGGGTAATCAATGAGACCTGCCCCCCCCCTTCTTTCGGGATGATTCGGAGATTCATTCAAACCTCCATTGACAGCCTGAACGCAATCTGTACTCTGTGTAATGGCAGGGGACTCTTGATTCCAAGAATTGGCTTGCCTATCATGAGATATCTTTGAACGCGGGGCATGAAATGAGAATGTCTGCTGTCTGCTGTCTGCTGTCTGCTTCTCTACTCACCTGAGGCGAACGCCCAGTCTAGGGGACCACTTCCGCCCAGCATAGCCGACAATCACGGTCTGCTAATTAGCCAATGTCAACAACCCAAACCTCTGGCTGTTCCACAACCCAGACGCCGAAAACAGTGTCTTAGCAACCCCGCTTATTTTCCGCCGCCGGAATGGTTGCGGCATTCACCCGTCTTGACCGAAGTCGCCGCAATCACCTGTCGACGAGTTGAAAGCTCGATGGGCGCTGGTGCAGGGATCCCCGGAACCTAATAGTATGACTCCCGTACGGATTCGCAAACGCACACGGACAGAATACGAAATTAAAGAAGGGGAGTGATTATGCGACCTCAACACAGACACACTTCATTCTGGTTCTTGCTGTTGATTTTATTAACGGCTTCGGTTTCGGCACAGGATATTCCAACCGTCGAAGAGCTTATTCAAAGACTCCCGGAATCGCAGTCGCTGCCCGTGCAATATCGGATCAGTAGGAATGCTGCGAATGCTAAGGATGTTGTCGTCTCTCAAAAGCGTCTGAAGAATGGAGTATTCGCAACACGGACGGAGGCGATTGCGCCTTCACAGACGATCATATTATTGCTCGGAGAGGAAATATATGAAATTCTTCCTCAATCCGAGGTCGTCATTGACAAGAATCTCATTCCCAGGAGTCCGGAAACTGGTCACTTGCTGCGTTCGAATGAGACATCACAAGGTTACATCCCATCCATGCCTTTGGGTGCCAAGATCGTCAGCCAAAAGGTGAGTGCGACTACTCTGGATGGGGTTGCCTGTTACGAACTCGTCACTGATTTCACGCTATTTATGGGGGACACGTCATTTCTTCCCAGCATCCTTCAGACCGCTATTCCTCGATCACACACTCTTGTGGTGAATGCCGAGACTATTGATCCCCTGGAGTTTAAGTGCCATGGAGTGACGGGTGTCTTGCTCCAGAGTCTGAAGTATCTGGAGGTGAAACGCCACGCTGAGATTTCGGACGACCTCTTCACTCTTCCCCATCATTATCTTCGACTGAGACCAGCCTCAGTGAACGAATACTATGATCTCCATGAAGGCTTTTGGACGGACCTCGACCCCAAGCCGCAGTGGAAACCGCGATTTCCCAGACAGCTGGAACTTCCCAAGTACGAATACACCATCGACAAGGCGACCGGAATCCCCAAGCCGCTCGCCACGAACCCTGAGCAAAAGAGGCTTCTCGATCAGCACAACCAGCAGCGAGTGCCACCGCCATCCGGCAATCGATGGGTTCGAATATTTGCATGGGCACATATCCCGCTGGTTGTCGGATTGTTGTACCTGGCCTTTCGTCGATCGCGAAAGAGAAAAGCGGAACTCGCAAGACTCCATGTTTCAGTCTCCCCACTTCAAAAGGAATAGCCGTGAACAGTTTCTCTCATGATCTCATCAAGCCGTGGAGTGCGTGCGTGAAACGCGCAATCGTGTTGATTTGCATGATGGTCGCCATGCTTGTTCAGCCCTTGGCGGACACTTGCCAAGCGGATGCTTTTGAGGATTGCATGGATGCTCGGGCGCAGACATGTTCAATCAATGCCGCTCAAACAACCTACTATGTGAATGAGGCCCGCAATCTGGCTCTTGCCTGGAATGAAGAATATCGTGACGGTGCGATTGCCGCTTGCAATGGGAATCAAGCATGCATTGACGCTGAGAACCAACACTATGACACCAATGCAGGTCTGATCACGTCCGCAGCTAACGCAGCACTGACAGCAATCTATCTGCAGTTTCTGGCTTGTATTACGGAGGCATACGTGATTTGTTACGTGTTCACTGGTTGATGTCTGGCCTTCCCCACGATTCGTGGAGAAGTCCAATCCGGTTGATCGGTGAATGATTTGACTGGCGGTCGCTTTGGGCCGCCAGTCACGTAGGGCAGGCTAAGCCGGCTGACGGCCTAGTGGCTCACCACCAAGGTTGTAAGAGCATCCGGCTGGTGGCCAAGAGCTGAAACTCCCTCAGCAGTTCACCGAGTCCGAACGAGCAGAGATTGGCCGCGACAATGGCCAGTGTGTCACGCCCCGTGGCGAGCGGATCGCGGGGCCGCCAGCGGTTGAAGGCGAGCCAGAACAGCATGACCTCGGCCAGCGGGGCGAAGGTCTCGGCAACGAGGAGATACCAGCTGCGCTGGTCTGGGGCAAACAGCGGTGGCAACACGAGCCACACCACCGGGTAGGTGCAGAGAGTCAGCCACACCCCGGCGAATAATCGCACGCCCAGCGGGTGACGACGCGAAAGGCCGAAAACCAGCACGAAGGTTTCGATGACGATCGTGAGCGTGCCACACTCGAGCATCGAGCCGAAGTAGTCCCAGGTCGGCATGGGCTTAGATCATCCGGAGCAGGAACGGCACCTCGGCCAGCACATGCAGCATGGCCACTGTAAAGTAGACCCGGCGGGTCGTCTCGTAGTCGACGCCAAAACAGACCCACAGCACGCTCACCAACAACACGCCGCACAGTAAGAACACGGCGACTCCGCGTGACCAAGTCGGGCTGCGGCGAGAAACCGGAATCTTGCGGATCTGCCAAGGCCATGAACGCAGGCCGATGAGCGGGATCAGCACGACCCACACTCCGTAATGGACCAGTTCCAGGAAGGTATGCGTGGCCACCAGAAAGTAGGGTGATACGCCGGGCAGCAGGCTGGCTCCGACATGCTGCGTGAGCGTGTCGGCACGGACAGTCGGGCCAAAGGCCAGCGTGATCTGATCGGTGCCGGGCAGGTCGGGCACGCCTCGCAATTGCCACCACATCGCCAGCACCGCCAGCGGGACACAGCTCACGACGCACCAGTAGTGCGTTCGCCATTCTGGTCGCGATCTCGCCAGTTCCCGGTCGAGCAGCCACAGTGCCATTAGCGGATGTAGAAAGACCAGCGACAACGGCAAAGTGTACGGCGAGAGCCAAGCCAACGCCGTCAGTAAACAGGCGACCGGCCAGACCCAGCCGCCATCAAATCGCGGGTTGGTGTGCGACCTCATCGAGACCAGCAGCGCGATCCAGAACAGAAAGGCGGTACTCCAGATCGAGATCCCAAAGTCATCGAGACCTCCCCACCGGGCCATCAGAAACGGGAGCGCTGCATACGCTCCCGACAGTCCCACGATGCCGAGGCCCGACACCACGAAAAACCCTCTCAGCTTCCCCGTACGGGCAGGCAATCGCCCGAGGGCGTATCGCAACTCAAACCAGTTGTGTGGCCCGGCAAACAGAAACACAGCTGCGAACGCGACGGAAATTGGCAGAGCGACGGAGAGCCAGGCCGAGCCAATCACCAGCACTGCGAAACCGCTTGCGAACATCCAGCTGGGGTGGCTGGTGTGTGATGGTGAGTCGGTGGATGCCCCGGCAACGGACATGGGTTATTGGTCCTGCGCGTCCCCGGAGCGTCCTTTTTTCACGACCCACAATCCCAGGAGGGCCACTCCGACGGTGGCGGCTAGACCCGCGATCACCATCGGAACCGGACTCTTCATGTCCAGCACGGGGGGCTGAGGGGCAATGTCCGACGGGATCGTGGAATCGGTCTGCCCCGGACTCATCTTCTCCAGATCAGAGACGGGAACTTGGATTGTCTCTCTGTCCTCGGGAGATGGCCCCGGGCCGATATCGGCGTGAAGAGTCGTCGCGGAGAGGATCAGCATCGCGAACAGAGACAGGATTGAGCGTTTCATGGCCACCTCAAAGAGTTGACAGGAGTGGATACAAGAGCTTCGATGCCACTTTAGCCCCAATCGTTTCAGAAACTTCTGGAGTCTGTCCGCTGCCTCGCGTGAAAGTCACCATCTCGGAACTGGTCCGAAACCACTTCCTGAAAGTGCTGAAGAGGATTCACCGCAGAGGGCGCGAAGGTTCGCAGAGGTCAGAGTGGTCTCGGGAATTCCCCTCTGCGTCCCTTCGCGACCTCTGCGGTGAATTCCGAGAAATTGTAACGAGCCAATTCCTTACGAATCCTGCGAGTCCTTCGAGCGTCCTTTTTTTGTCAGCCACAGGCCGAGGAGGGCCACCCCCGTAGCGACGGCAACACCAGCCACGATCAGTGGGATTGGACTGTCTTTCGGTTCGGGGGGAATGATGGGACGTGAAGGTGAAATATCCGCATAAAGCGTGGACGCGGTGAGGGCCAGCATCGCGAACGTCAAAAACAGGTAGCGCCTCATGGGAACCTCCAGCCATCCGATCAGGATCTGAAACCAGGACATCTTGATTGTACGCGAACTGCCATTGTTGTCATCCTCCCCCGAGGCAACTGTTATTCCTCGCGACGTGTGTGCATCACAAAAGTTGTCCACTCTCAGAAATTTACGACAGCCGAGTGTGCCCCATAAAATCGTCAGCGATTCATCACAGTTCCCGGCCACCTCAAAGGAGAAACCTCCATCCAGCTTGCAGGAAATGAAAAACGCAGAGGGCGCGGAGAACGCAGAGATCAGACTCTCCTTCCGAACACTGCGCCCTCCGCGTCCTCGGCGTTTTCACTCCGCCGGTCCGTCAAATTCGAGGGGGCACCCGCAGTTGTCCCGAGTTTCGCAAGGAAAATGCCTCTAGTTTTGGGAGCCGACTTTCCTGACGCACGCACGCTACTCCCCGCTCCCCGTCGGCTTGACCGGGGCCAGTTTGGTCCGGATTTGCGTGGCCCGGGCGGCGTTGCGGTCGGAGGACTCCATCGGGTTCCCGCTCCGTTTTTGCAGGTGAGCGGGTTGCGTGTGGATGAATAGCTCATTGATGGTCGGGATCTCGATCCCGTCGATCAGGCCCAGGTTGATGCCGAGCCGCAAGCTGCTGAGCAGGTGCATCGTCTCTTCGGAGGTGATCGTCCGGGCACTTTGCAGGATGCCGAGTGCTCGCGAGACCTTGTCGTGCAGCTTGGGGCGGTTGTCTTTGACCATCTCACGGCGCGTGCGGCGTTCGTACTCCAGCACATCCGGGATGACCTGCTGCATCAGCTTGATGATCTGCTGCTCAGACTTGCCGAGCGTCATCTGGTTCGAGATTTGGTAGAAGTCGCCCATGGCCTGGCTCCCCTCACCGTACAGGCCGCGAACTGCCAGGCTCATCTTGTGCATCGACTGGAAGACCTTCTGGATCTCCTTGGTCATGACGAGAGCGGGAAGGTGCAGCATCACGCTGACCCGCATGCCGGTGCCGACGTTGGTCGGGCACGAGGTGAGGTAGCCGAACTCCTCGTTGAAGGCGAAGTTCACCTGTTGCTGGAGCGCATCGTCGACGCGATTGATCTCCTGCCAGCACTCATCGAGGGCCAGGCCGCTGCGGAGAACCTGCATCCGCAGGTGGTCCTCCTCGTTGACCATCAGGCTCATCGACTCCTGCGGTCCGATGCCGGTGCCGCGTGGACCTTTGGCCTCAGAGTGTTCGCGGCTGATGAGTTGGCGTTCGACGAGGAACTGCCGGTCGAGGGTTTCGAGCGGGTCGATGCGGACATACCCCATCGATCCGGGAGGGAGGACATCGGCGACCGGGCCGCGCAGCACCGCTTCCACCTCGCCGCGAATGGCGTCCGACGACTGTGGTGAAAACGGGAAGCGGTCGAGGTTGCGGGCCAGGCGTATCCGACTGGAAACGACCACATCCGAATCGGGACCGACTCCCTTGAGCCATTCTCCGCTGCTATTCGTTAAGACATCAAAATCGAGCACCGTCATCCCCGTGTCATTGTCTGTGGTGTTTGTGGTTGCATCAGAATGATGCACACGTTGTGTCAATTCGGTTGGCTATCGCAGAACCTCCGTACCCCGTAGGGGTTGTAGGAGATAGCCCAGGGTTGGCGACCAACGGGAGCCTACCCTGGGTTGAGG
>JANPCU010000379.1:0-14693 GCA_031431195.1 Planctomycetota bacterium
CAACCCCTCGACCCGCACCCACTGCTCGTCCGATAACTCAAACCGCCGCATGACAATCCCCGTCCTTGAGGTCCAATTCCCAAGGCGGTGGTCTACCCGGTTGGCCCGTTTTCGGATAGATGATTGTCAACACGGCCTAGGAGAAGTCGGCGGAATATTGGAAGATCGGTGGAGCCAGTGGACTGGCGAAGGGGTGTTGGTCCAGGAGGGAGAAATCATGCAGCCGGATGTGTTGGCCTTGGAGGCGGAGTATCAAGAATCGTTGGTTCGGGCGGCGGAGCTCAAGGTGCAGTTGGATCGGGCGCGGGGGATGGTGACGGGGAAGGTGGTGCCGCATGATTCAGTGATCGAGGATGCGGCGGGGATGGCCTTCAGTCGGGAGTTGCAGGAGCGGCACATGCGGGAGTTGTCGGCCTCGCATGTCGGGACGGCGCGGTGTCCGAAGTGTGGGGAGCGATGTGCGGTGGACGGGGTGAAACGGAAAGTGACCTCGGGGGATGGGCCGGTGCAGAGGGCCGAACCGAAGGCGTTTTGTGCCGGTTGTTGGCTGTGTTTTGCGACCGCGGGCTGAGCCTGCATCCTCCCTCATCGGTCGGCGGCCAGCCCTTGCTTCCCTCTGCGTGAGGCGCTCGGATTCGATGCGAGGGAGTTCACGCCGCGCGTGATTCGGAAGATCGCGGTCCTCGCAGCTGAGGTGCGATCGTTCCATCGCGCGACGATCTGCTTGCAGGAAGCGGACGTCACGGTCTGCGCCAAAACGGTGCAGCGCATCGTCCACGAAGTCGGTCACGAGCTGGCGCTGCGGCGCGACTCGAAGCAGAGTTCGCAGCGTCTGTCGCAGCCGGTCGCGAACGTACCGGCGCTGGCAGTCGTCGAGTGTGATGGCGGTCGAATTCGGACGCGCGAGCCGGGTCATGGACCGGGTGTGACGCGGACGAAATCGGGGTGGTCGGAGGCGAAGCATACGTGCCTGATCCGGGCGACGCACGGCACGTTTACGGAAGACCCACAGCCCGACCCGCCCGACTGATTTCTCGATCCGCAGCATGTCTCGAAGATCGTCGAGAGCGAGGCGTTATCGCCAAATCGATCCCCTTCCGGCCCCCTCTCCCCACAGTGGAGTCCGCTCAGAAAGTCGAGTCGCTCGTGGGGAGAGAGAACTGAGATCCCAGCGCAGCACAGCCGCAACCAATAGGCATGCAGCAGCCTCGGTCGGTGGTCAGCCAGCCAGAAGGCACATCGAGCGACAGTTCTGTACCCCAACGGGGTTGCAGGAGATAGCCCAGGGTTGGCGACCAACGGGAGCCTACCCTGGGGCAAGCTGCCGTCGGTCAACGAACCCTGAAGGGGTTCTACACGGGGTGGGCGGTGTACAACCCCTTCAGGGTTGGGCTTCCCTGGGCCCTGTTTCCCAGGGTGCGCGACCAAGTCGCGACCCTGGGCTATCCCCTTCAACCCCTTCGGTGTACAGAGTGTTTTCAGCCCTCCGACAATTTGCGCAGCGTGCACAAAGTTGTGATGTAAGGCATCCGGTTGCAGACTTGTGTGAGGCGAAGACGTTCGGCACTCCAATGAAACGCGAGGCCACTGCCCGCCGGTTCTTCGAAGCCGCGCTGCAAGCCTTCCTCGGCGATGGCCTGCCGTGGAACTGGTCGATCTGGAAGAAGCAGTTCCCGACGTTCACTCCGATCTGAGTAGACAACCTAGAAAGTTGGTGTCGGACTTATCCGCATCGGATGACTGATGTCAGCTCTACAGATTCACCACGGAGGCACGGAGAAGTCAGGGGTTGTTTCCAGCACTCGCTCGATGCTCTTGTTTCACGGGATGACTGTTGTTGACTTTGTGACTGAATGACTCAGGTTCAGTGATTTGGTGGTCGTCCCTCAGCGTGTTGTTTTCCACGGAAGCGGCCTCGATGGCGGTGGTTTTCTCCGTGCCTCCGTGGTGAATTCCGATACTGGATCTCTGGGCGGTCTACTAAGATTTCATCCACCCTCTGTCCGATCTCTTCACAGCTGCCAAGGCCGTCCACCCGGACTCGAGCGTGGATGCGTGGGACCAGTACCAAGTCTGGATGACCGGCTGCTGGCGCGGTGAAGTGGGGCAAGTCATCGCAGAGCTTCAGAGCTGGCAAGAGCGCCTCGGTGAACCTCCGCCAGAGCCCCCCGCAACCGACCCCCGCGTCATCGTGAAGACCACGCTGAGATACCTGACCAACAACCAATCGCGGATAAAGGTAAAACGAGTACCGGACCCAGGGTCTGCCCGTGACGACCGCCTGGATGGAGTCGCTGGTCAAAGAAATGAACGACCGCGTCAAAGGAAACGAGATGTTCTGGCCCCCAAAGATAACACAGGCCCCGCAAGGAGCCGAAGCCATCCTCCCACTCCGCTCCGCCGCCCTCAGCGACGACGACCGCCTCGTCCAACATCTCTCCACAAGACCCGGGTAGCTGTGACGTCCGAAAAACGGGGGTGAAACAGAAAATCAAAAGCTGACATGCACCCGCTACCGACGCGAAAACCCTCTTGACTTGTTTACGCGCTGTCAATAGATTTGTCTTATTGACAGCACGTCAACAGATACAGGAGGCGACGACGATGACCGAGGAATCGCGGCTGGCCCTTAGCTCCGCGGAGCGTGAAGTACTCCGCGTGCTTTGGGATCTCGGAGATGTTGGAGTGAAAGAGGTTTGCGAGCGGCTGGCAGTGGAAGGCTTCGAATGGACGCGATCAACCGTCGTGACACTCCTGCAGCGACTGGAGAAAAAAGCCTACGTCACCAGCGATAAAAGTAGCTACGCCTTCATCTTCCATGCAGCTGTCTCGCGAGACGATCTGGTTCGCCAGCGTTTGGCCGAGGTCGCTGATGAGCTGTGTGAGGGGGAGTGGTCACCGCTGCTGTTGGCCTTTGCTCAGCAGCAAAAGCTGACTGACAAGGATGTTGGCGAGCTGAAGAAGCTGATCGACGAATTGGCGTCGAAGGCGCATCGTCCCCGTAAAGGGAAGGGGTGAACCATGTCGCCGATCTTCAGTGGATTGCTGCAAAATACGTTGGTCGTGGCTGCGATTTGCCCAGTCGCGTGGTTGGTGTGCCGGGCGATGAGAACAAGACCCGCTGCTCAACATCTCGTCTGGCTGCTGTTGCTGGTGAAGCTGGTGTTGCCGCCGGTCGTAGTTTGGCCTTGGGTGGTGAACGTGGGGAGTTGGCGAAGTTCAGCTCCGCCCGCAGTTGCCCATGTTCCGAGTCCGTCTCTCACTCGCGAAGCGGATGGCGATCTGGCCGAACTGGCGTCGCTCGATTCACAACTCGCGGTACTTGCCTCGGAAGAGGCCGCGATTGGTCAGTCCGCATCATGGCTACCCACGAAACAGCAGTGGCTCGACTGGACCCCGCTAGCGATCTGGCTCAACGGGACACTGGTCGTCTTGTTCACACTCACTAGACAACTCGCTCGGCAGCGAGCCATTCGTCGCGATGCCTCGACTGCGGCTGAATGGCTGGTGGAACTGGTCCAGCATGTTGCCCAACGGATGCGAATGCGTCCGATCCGAACTCTCGTCTCGGCTCGTATTGCGAGTCCGATGATCTGCTGCTTGGGAGCCCCCCGCTTGCTCTGGCCGAACTCGCGTGACGACGCGAATTCAGCGGATGCCAGTGAAGGTGTGGTCGCTCACGAGCTAGCCCATGTCGCCCGCCGCGATCATTACGTGGCGTGGTTCGAGATGGCGGTCAGCGTGGTGCTGTGGTGGCACCCGCTGGCGTGGTGGCTGCGTCGTCGATTGCGAGAGTCGCGCGAGCTGGCGTGTGATGCGCTAGCGGTCAGCGTGGTTCCCGATCGGAGGGCGTATGCCAATCTCTTGTTGCAATTGTCATCTGCATCGAACGACCAATGGGTCGCGGCGTCCGCCTTGGGCGTGGGTGATGCGTCTCGAAAATCTCTCGAAAGGAGACTGATTATGATCTTCAATGAACGAGCCAGCGGCCGCGTGTCGCTGAGTGGATTGGTGGTTCTCGGTCTGCTGGCGGTGCTGTGCGTGCCGGGGTGGTCGCTGAGCGATGATCCGAAAGTGGCTGAGGCTGTAGTGCCAGCAGTTCCAGTCGCTCCCGCAGCCCCGGTGACTCCGCCCGTCGAACCGAAGGCTGCTCCCGAGGCAGCTGCCGCTCCGGTCGATACAACGATACGTATATACCAGGAAGGAAATCTCGTGGTAATGACAGACGAGACTGAGGCTGCTCCACCAGCGAAAAGTGAATCCGACAAGCTCGCTTCCGAGGCGGTGGTGAGGGGAGTTCGATTCCTCAATGCGAACACGCTCGTGGTGCCGGATGGCGGGCAAGTTGTGTTGGGTGGTCTAGATGACCACGGCACCTTGCAGAGCCAGGAGATCGGCCTCGATCATGAGTCGCTGGTACAAGCGATCGATTCGCTAGTCACCGAGAGCAATGAGACCAAGGACCTCGGGAAAATGATCCTCGATGGCGGACAAACCGTCACGGTCCAGGCTCAGCCCGGTGGCATGCTGCTGATTACCGTCAAGAGTGGAGACAAGGAGTCGACGCTGCGTGTCCCAATGCCGCAGCCCGCCGTACCGGTCGACACGACATACACGCGCGTCTCAGTGGGGCAGGGAGTACGAGTGCATGTCTTAAGAGACGGCAAAGTGGATCTGAACTCCGACGGGCATGCGGATATGGTCGTGACAGGGGAAAAAGTAGTTGATCCAACAGCTGCGGCACCTGCTCGGGGCAATGTGAATCAGCGAGCGTCCGATGCGAATGACTTTCAGGGGGTGATGATCAGCCCTCTCGCAACCGAATTCGATCCTGCGGTTCAGGCGAGATGGATTTACGAAGCGAGGCTGAACGACTATCTGGCGACGTTGAATGCAGAAGTGGCGAAGGCCGAAGCCGATGTCACAGCCAATAGGCTGGCATTGGAAAAGGCCTACAGGCAGCAAAAAGAAGGCACAATGTCAGCCGCTCAGTTGGCAGAGGCGAAAGCGGAGTTGACCGCAGCAGAGTATCGATTTGAGATGGCGGCTCGAGCCTGTCTCGTGGCCACCAACGCTCAACCTGCCGCAACCGTCAATCAGCCCGACTTGCAACGCGAACTGCTGACCACCGACATCGAAGAGGCGGAAGCGAATCTCTCCGAGAAGCAGCTCGAACTGGAGCAGGCTGCGGCACTGGCCGCCAAGGGCGTGGAAAGCTCCACCAAGGTTCAACTCTTGAAGCTCGCCCTCAAGAAGGCCGAGATCGAACTCCGCCGGTGCCAGTTGCACCTGAAGCTGCACGATCGCACCCATCAAGTGGGGAAGACACTCGGCTCGGGAAAATGACATTCCTGACTGCAGGTTCTGTCAGCTGAGAGCGACGTTAACTTGTTGTTCGACTCTCACCCCCTCTCCCAGAGGAGAGGGGAGCCGGAGTTGCGGGTTGGTGAAGCCGAATATCCGCTGCTCACTCAACCCGCCTCAAGTTCCTGCCACCGTGTATACGACTGAGCCAACTTCGCCTCATGCTTGGCCAAAAGAGCTTGCGCCTTGGCGATCTTCTCGCCCGGTTGCTGATAGAACTGGGGGATGGCCATCTCGGAGTGCAGGGCGGCGGGGTGGCCCGGCGAGGCTGAATGGCATCGGGTGGCGGGGTCAGGAGGCTTTGCGGATGGCCCCGACCAGGGTGGACGGGGTACGCCGGGGCTTTGAACTCGGAGCCAGCGACCGGGAACTGAGGGCAGAAGGCAGGTCCAGTCGACCCTCGCCGGGGCCATCCGCAAAGCCTCCTGACCCCGCCACCCTCGTGATTTGTTTGAGACCTTGGTTCCAAGCTCCGGCTTGGGACGGGGTGACGGGGTGGCCCAGACGCTGCTTTGAGCGTCTGGTTTGTGCGACAACAAGAGGTGACGGAGGACTCGCTCCCCTTTCTATCCCTCCTGTTCCTGCGTCACCCAGACATCCAATGCGATGTCTGGGCCACCCAACCCCAACGGGGTTTCGCCGCGTCGCCCAGGGTTGCACGCGGAGCGGGCTACCCTGGGACCACCAGCGGTACAGTTCTCAACCCCCACGGGGTTGCGTCCATGACGTGAGGCAATCACCTCGGTTTCTGGCACGAGGGAGACGCAACCCCGGTGGGGTTGGAATCGCCCGACCTCGCCCCACCCAGGGTAGGCTCCTGCGTCGCCAACCCTGGGCGACGCGGCGAAACCCCGTTGGGGTTGAGAGCTGTAGGGTGGGACCAGCGGCGCTTCGCCGCGCAGGCCCACCACTCCGGGGTCACGCGCCATCTCTGGTGGGCCAGCGCCTCAAAGCAGGCTTGTCCCACCCTACTTTGAAGAAGGCGATGGCACTGGTCACCCCTCCACCTGCCCCCAATCCGGCAGGATCAAGTCCGGCTTGATGATCGATTTGATCGTCGAGCGGTGGGCCACTTTGATCCCCTTGCCGCCGCGGCTGGTGACGGAATACTTCATCTGGCCGAAGCTCATCGGCTTGTCGTTGTCGTTGATTACCTTCAAGGTGTCGGACGGGCGGGACATCTTCATCGCTCCGAGCAGGACATCTCCCGCGTCGAGCTTGATCCCGCGTACGCCCTTGCCCGCTCCGGAGAGGACCGGGACATCGGTCACCGAGAAGTGGATCAACCTTGCGTCGCGAGAGATTAGGAACACCGTGTCGGTCTCTTCGACGAGTTCGACATGCACCACCTTGTCCTTCTCGACGAGACGGCAGTACCGCCGCCCCGCCTTGGTCGAGGGCAACCGGAACGAAGACAGCGAGAGCCGCATCACCTGCCCGCTCGCTGTCACGATCAGCAGGTACGGAGCCGGGGCGGGTTGGTCGTCGACCTCGGTGTCTGGCGGCGTAAACCGCGTGTCAGTACTGAGGGCGGCAAACAACGACGCCCCGTCGCTCAGCCGAATATGCTTCGCCAGCGGCTCGCCGTAACCCGTACTCGCCGGGATCTGCTCGGCGGGCAAGGTGTAGGCTGTCCCGTCGCTGCTAAAGAAGATCGCGTTGTCGAGCGTGCTGCACGGCAGCACGGTCAGCAGTTGATCCCCCTCGCGCATCCGCAGCTTGTCGAGCGTCGATATCTTCCCGATGCGGCGGACCCAACCCTCGGTCGAGAGGACGATGTGCGTGTTCTCGCGGATGATGTACGCCTGCGGGTCGTACTCGCTGATCTCATCGGAAGTCCCCAAGGCGGTACGGCGCTTGCCCCCGAGTTCCTCGCCGATCTGTTCGAGTTCTTTGCGGACCTCGCCCCACAAGAGCTTCTCACTGGCCAGGATCTTGCGGATGCGTTTGGCCTCGGTCTCCTTCTCGTGTAGCTCTTGGCGGATGCGGCCGATCTCCAATTGCGAGATGCGGTACAGCTGGAGTTCGAGGATGGCGTCGGTCTGCTCCTTGTCGAGGGGGAACGCCTTCATCAGCTTCTCGGCGGCGTCGGATTTTCCGTCGCTGGCCCGGATGATTTTGATGGCCTTGTCGAGGCCATCAAAAATAATCTCGAAGCCCTTGAGGATGTGAATCCGCTTTTCGAGCTGAGCCAGGAGGAACTCATACCGCCGCCGCACCGTGACGAGCCTGAACGTCAGGAAGTGCTTGAGGATCTCGATCAGCCCGCACCGCTTCGGCCCGAGTACCCCATGCTCATCCGGGACGAGGCACGTCGCGTTGTAGGCGAAGTTGTCCTCCAACCGCGTGTGCTTGAACAGGTACGCCATCACCGCTTCGGGGTCGGCTCCACTCTTGATCTCGATCACGATTCGCAGGCCGTGCTCATCGTCCGACTCATCGGCCACATCGACCAGTTGCGGCAGCTTGCGCGAGTCCCGAATCTCGCCCAGCGAACTCATCAGCGGGCCAGTCTCGACGCCATAGGGGATCGTGTGGATCACGATCCGATGCGGGATCTCCTTGCCCTTCTCCTTGTCGAGGGCCCACTCGGCCCGGACCTTGATCGTCCCGCGACCTTCCTCATAAATGGTGCGCAGTTCCAAGCGGTCGGTGACGATTCGGCCCCCCAGCGGGAAGTCTGGCCCGCGCAGCTTCGTCATCACTTGAGCCGTACTCGCCTCCGGCTCGTCGATCAAATACACAGCCGCCTTGATCGTCTCGCTGAGGTTGTGCGGCGGCATGTTCGTCGCCATGCCGACCGCGATCCCCGACGCCCCGTTGACGAGAATGTTTGGGAACCGCGCGGGGAGGACCACCGGTTCCTCTCGCGTCGCGTCATACGTGCCCCGCATGTCGACCGTCTTGTACCGCAGCTCGTTCATCAGCTGATCGGCGACCTTCGTCAGCTTGGCTTCGGTGTAGCGTTCGGCAGCGGGGGGCAGGCCGATGATGGAGCCGAAGTTCCCCTGCCCATTGACGAGCGGTTCACGCAACGAAAACGACTGCGCCATGCGGACGAGGGCGTCGTAGACCGACACCGTGCCGTGCGGGTGGTAATTACCGGTGGTCTGGCCGGTGATCTTGGCACACTTGGTGTACTTGGCATCCGGGGTCAGGCCGAGATCCTCGTACATCGCGTACAGGATGCGGCGCTGCACGGGCTTCAGTCCGTCGCGCACATCCGGCAAGGCCCGCGACATGATGACCGACATGGCATAGTTGAGATACCGCCGCCGCGTCTCATCACTGATCGAGACGAACTGGATGTCATCGGCCGGTTCGTCACCGGACGGGGGGGCGGAATTGCGGGCAGCCATGCAGACCTTCTCCTGGTCCCCGCCCAGTCAGCGAACAAGCTGGCCAGCGAGGGGCATGGATTTTTGAGGATCGCAAGGGAATTGCAAGGGCCAGACCGAATTGCGGAGGCTGTTTTCCTAGTGCCGTGTGATTCGACGTCGGACAAAGCCATCGTGATTCCCGAGTTTGATACGACTCACCCGCAGAATGTTCGCACGCTGCACCAATTTCAGGAGGTCTGAATCGAACATGGCTCAGGCCCCAGGATCAGGCCCATGGACTGGTCCACAGATTTCCCAGATTGGCACAGATTCCGAGGGGATTGAGTGCGAGACGCACATTGCGTTTCCAGCGACGGCACACGGAATTCCGCACAGGCTCCTCATCCGGGGAGTGTGAAACGCAGAGGACACAGAGAGCGCCGAGGAAGAAAAGAGCAGAGTTGAGACGTACAGTCGAACGGGAGGCAGCCGCACTCACCCCCGTAAGATTCTCCGCGTCCTCCGCGCCTCTGCGTTTCCACTCTTGTCCTTCGCCTGCCAAAAAACGACTGCCCCTGCCCGGGGAACACGTCCGTCCCCGTGATGACGCTGGTCCCCCACAAGGCTCCCCCCGATCTGGTGCGTCCCCGGCCTTCATGGCCCGCGCCGAGAATCACCCGATCAGGAGGAGTCCGGTGGGCGATCCTTGGGAACAATCACACAGTGCGTCTCGCACTCGAGGGGAATGAAACATCTCTTTGGCCTCATGAAATCTGTGAAAATCTGCGCAATCTGTGGACAGCTTCACTCGGTAGCGACCTCGGGGTTGACTGAGCCGCGCTGATCAGATCCCACCAGACAAACTGGCGAACGCGACTGGCGACGATTCCGAGTCGCTACACCGCCGCGAATGCCGTTGCGTCATTCCTCAAACACTGGCCGGCCCGCTGCGTCTTTATAAGGCCCCGTGAAACCGGTCTGAGGCAACAGCTTCCTTCTCAGGTAAGCGGCCAAGATGATGCACCCCAAGACGCAAGCGATGTTTAAGAGACCAACCCCGAATTCAATCGGATCTGATGACTTCGCGATTCCTTCCGCTGCCCTTGAAATCCCCATTGCCCCGAATCCGATGACAAGTGCGTAACCGGCTCCTTGAAATCTGAAGACTGTCCACATCAAGAATAGGTTTAGAGCAGGTGCTAGCAGGATTAGCCAAAACGCCCTCGGCATTTCAGTCATCACCAACAATGTGACACCCAACAACTTGATCGCAGCGAGAACACCAAGTCCAAAGATGAGCACCCAGTTGATCGCTTTGAACTGCACGCGTCTCCCGAATGTCGGGATCTGCGCCAGCACTTTCGCAACGAGTATTGCATCTGGTCCCTCGGGGTATTCCGCATAGATGTCTGCTTTGCGTTCCCCAGCAAGGACTCGCTGTTCGATCCTTTGGAACAACCCTTTGCGTTCGTCCTTCTTCATCGCTTCTCTGACCCCAAACAAGATACTCGACCGCAGGAGTGCGTAACCGCATTGCCGGTTTATATGGAGCGGGCGGGGTTGTCAACTGGTATGCGACTCACGGCGAAACGGATCATTCATCCGGTAGCTCCGGTTCCCACTCTCGTGCAACGTCACGTTTCGTTGAATAGACTACTTCTGCATATTTCCTTTTGGGCAAGCATTCGTCCCGGTTCGCTGAGTTTGTCGTCACCATGAATTCCTCCCCTCTGATCGAAATCCGGCAGGTCACCAAGCGGTTTCCCGGTGTGGTGGCGCTGAAAGACGTGTCGTTCGATGTGCGGCGCGGGGAGTTCCATTCGATTTGTGGTGAGAACGGGGCGGGGAAAAGTACACTGATGAAGATCCTCTCGGGGGTCTATGCGGACTACGAGGGGCAGATCCTGCTCAACGGGTCGGTCGTGACTTTCAGCGGCACGCGCGACGCCGAAGAGCGCGGGGTGAGTATCATTCACCAGGAGCTCAACCTCGTCGAGGAACTGACGGTTGCCGCCAATATTTTCCTCGGGCGCGAGCTGACCAGCGGGTGGGGTCTGCTCAATGATCGCCAGATGGAGGTCGAGGCGGCGGGGTTGTTTCAACAGCTCGACTCGCACATCTCGCCGAGCCAACTGGTCCGCGAACTCCGCGTCGGCGATCAACAGCTGGTCGAGATCGCGAAGGCTCTCTCGCGGAAGGCGGAGATCCTCATCATGGATGAGCCGACCAGTGCCCTCACCGAGACGGAGGTCGAGCGGCTATTCCGGGTGATCCAGAAGCTGCGGGCCAGCGGGGTCACGATTCTGTATATCTCGCACAAGATGGAAGAGGTGTTCCGGCTCTCGGACCGGATCACGGTGATGCGCGATGGGCAGGTGGTAAAGACGCTCGACCGGACCGCAACGAGCCCGCGCGAGATCACGCATCTGATGGTGGGGCGGGAGATCGAGAACACGCACCTGTCGGCCAACCGCACGCCGGGCGAGACGGTGCTGGAAGTGCGGTCGCTGTCGCTGCCGCGTTACGGTCATGCCCGCCAGTGGCGACTCGAAAACATCTCGTTGTCGTTGAAGCGAGGCGAGGTACTCGGCATCGCGGGCCTCATGGGAGCGGGGCGGACGGAGTTACTGGAGTGCCTGTTTGGAGCCTCGTCGATCCCGCCGCAGGGAACCATCTTGCTGAAAGGTAAGCCGGTGCGGTTTACGCATCCCTCGCAAGCCGTCGAGGCCGGGATCGCAATGGTCACCGAGGACCGCAAGCGCGTCGGCATCTTTTCGCAGATGACTGTTCGCGAGAATATCACCCTCTGCACGCTCGCGGAATCGACCTCGCTCGGCATTATTAGCTCCACCGCCGAACGCGCCGCAGCTGCCGACACCATCGCTCAACTCGGTGTGAAGACCGCGAGTACGGAGTCGATGATCACCACCCTCTCCGGCGGCAATCAGCAGAAGTGCATCATCGGTCGCTGGCTGAAGACCACCCCGGATGTGCTGCTGCTCGACGACCCGACACGCGGCGTCGATGTCGGGGCTAAGGCGGAGCTATACCGCGTGATCGACAAGCTGGCCCGCGATGGGCTGGGCGTGATCGTGACGAGCAGCGAACTGCCGGAACTGATCACCTTGTGCGACCGCATTCTGGTGCTGTGCGAAGGCCGCCTGACCGGGGAACTCCAACGCGGGGAGTTCACGGAACACCGGATCATGGAACTGGCCACGATGCAGGGGGAGTTGGTCGCGAACTGATGACACTTCACGCCGCGCGGAGTGAGCCGTAGCTGCCTTTCGCCAGCGAAGGGCACGCGAGCCAATTCGCCCGCGTTCTGGCGAAACGTAGCGATGAGGAAACCCCCGGATGACTGCGAGGCGCACAGTGTCGTTGTTCCCGAGGATCGCCCGCTGAACTCCGCCTGAGCGGGCGATTCTCTGCGCGGGCCGCACGACAGAGAGGGAGGCAGTGGATTCACCAGACAGTAAGAACAAGATCATCGAGGAATCTGGTGTGGACCAGCGTCATCACGGGGACGGACGTGTTCCCCGGATTGGGCAAAAGTTTTCTGGCTGGCGAGGGACCAGAATTGAAACGCAGAGGACGCGGAGAAACTCGCGGGGGCGAGTCCGATTTCCAGTCGACGCCTCGTCCTCGGCTCTTCTCTGCTCTTCCTCGGCGCTCTCTGCGTCCTCTGCGTTTCACACTTTCCTGAAAGGGAAGCTATGTGGTGTTCCGAGTGCGATCGCTGGGGAGGCGATATGCGAATTGCACTCTGCCGAAATCCTGTCTGCATGCAGGCGATTGACGAAAGGCCGATACAATGACTGCGACCGAAGAGGCACAGCCAGTCTTGGCAGCACCCATGTCGCGCTGGAGACGACTCGGGGCTGTCTGTTTTGCAGGAATCGCGGTCGGCCCGTTGCTCGGCGCATTTCTGGGGTGCATCGTTCGCCCCGACATCCTCACCGCTCTGACCCTCATTCCGCCCTGGTTCTGGGTGTTGCTCGGATTGGCGAGTATCGCCGTAGCGATTCGCACCAGACGCCGCCGCTGGACGATCTCGCTGATTCTCCTCTGGCTCTGTTTCTCGATCGGCTGGGTCGAGGAGGTCCGCTCTCTGTCGCGCTCGATGAGCAGACAGGTCGGCCACCAACGAGTGAGCGGAGCATCGATCCGAGTGGTGAGTTTGAATTGTGCGAACACGAGCCGTTGTCTTGATGATCTGAAAGCTGCCAAGCCAGACATCGCGCTACTTCAAGAAATTCCGGGAGCAGATGAGCTTCAGCAGATGGCGTTTGAACTCTATGGAGAGAAGGGTGCGGTCCTGGCTGGATTCGACACGGCGATCCTCACACATGGGGAAATCATACCGAGGCTGCTCGATCCTCACCCTCATTTTGTCTCCGGAGTCGTGACATTCCCGGATCGAGTCCCGATTCACTGTATCAGCCTGCGCCTCACGCCTCCGGTGTCGCGACTCGATGCGTGGACAGCTGGATTCTGGACGGACCATCGAGACCGTCGAGAGACGCATCGCCGCGAGCTCCGGCAGGTGGAACATGCCATCAACTTGGTCGATTCGTGGGTCGATCGGATCGTGGGGGGAGATTTCAATACTGTCCCGCTGGACCGATCACTCGCCGAGCTAGGGTCTGCGGTGCATGATGCGTTCCAGCAGAGCGGGATCGGTTTGGGTGGCACTGGAACAAACGACTACCCGTTGTTTCGTGTCGACCAAATCTGGGTGAACGTCCGATCTCAACAAGTGTTCGCCCAGAAGACCAAGCACTCGGATCACCGGATGGTGGTGTGTGACATCGTGTCACCTTGAAGACTTCATGACGTCGCAAATCCGCTGGTCGCGGGAGCAGTCACTGTTCCTGACCACTGGCCTGATGGCACGGGGGATGAAAGATTACTCATGCACCATCTTGAGTCGTTCCTGGCGGTCGAACTCGACGAGGGCTTCGATCATCTCGTCGATCTCGCCCACCATGAACGAATCGAGTTTGTGGATCGTGAATCCGATCCGGTGGTCGGTGACGCGGGCTTGGGGGAAGTTGTAGGTGCGGATGCGTTCGCTGCGATCGCCGGAGCCGATCAGGGTACGACGGACCGAAGCGCGGGCTTCCTGCTCCTTGCGGCGGGTCTCGTCGAAGAGTCGACTGCGCAGGACTCGCATGGCGGAGGCTTTATTCTTGTGCTGGCTCTTTTCGTCCTGGCACTTCACGACTAGCCCCGAGGGGATGTGTGTGATGCGGACGGCGCTTTCGGTCTTGTTGACCTTTTGCCCGCCGGGGCCACCCGCCCGCATGGTATCGATCCGCAGGTCTTCATCGCGGATCACGATTTCGACTTCGGTCGCTTCGGGCAGCACGGCGACCGTGGCGGCACTGGTGTGAATGCGACCTTGGGATTCGGTCGCGGGCACGCGCTGGACACGATGCCCGCCGCTCTCGAACTGCAGCCGGTGAAAGGCCCCTTCGCCGGAGACCGAGAACACCATTTCCTTGAACCCGCCCATTTCCCCTTCGGTCACTTCCATGATTTCCATGGCCCAGCCGCGCGAGGCAATATAGCGGGAGTACATTTCAAA
The DNA here is from genome assembly GCA_031431195.1 of Planctomycetota bacterium. Classification (GTDB taxonomy): domain Bacteria; phylum Planctomycetota; class Planctomycetia; order Planctomycetales; family Planctomycetaceae; genus TH-plancto1. The sequence continues at coordinate 14,275 of JANPCU010000379.1, forward strand.
CAGATTGCCCGCGAACAGGGCGGCTTCGTCTCCCCCGGTCCCTGCGCGGATTTCCATCATCAGGCCGCCTCGAGAGATCGAGTCGCCCGCCGTGACCAAGTCTTCCAATTCGGTCTGGAGGGTAGCCAACTTCGCAGTCAGTTCCGCGACCTCGGCCTGGGCGTACTCCCGGCTCTCGTCATCGGTCGCCTCGTTCAGGAATTCCGTCGCAGCTGCGAGATCGAGTTCGAGCTTTTGAAAGTTGCGGACGGTCTCGGCGATCTTGCGTAAGCCGCCATACTCGCGCTGGGCGTCGACCGCTTTCGTGGCGTGCGAGAGCACCTCGGGATCCTGGAGCTGTCGCTCGAGTTCCTCGAACCGGTCGAGTTTGAGTTGCAGGCTGGGGTACATGGGGGGATCGTTGAGGTTTATGGTTTATG
>JANPCU010000380.1:0-21285 GCA_031431195.1 Planctomycetota bacterium
AGCGCCCGGAGACCTCGGACTCCGGGCGCTGACGCTTCCGGCTCGATTGGTCCAGACGCCACTTTGAGCATCTGGGTTGCGCAACAACAAGAGGCTTCAGAGGACACGCTCGTCGTCCAATCCCTCTTGTTCCTTCGTCACCCAGACATCCAAAGCGATGTCTGGGCCACCCTGCCGCCGAACGCTTGGAAGAACAGAGTGTGACTTCAGGACGGACTACGCCGAGCCCTCCCATTGATCCCATTGTGATGCACTATTCTGCGGATATTGCAAACCAATTCAGTTGCCACTTCTCTTGGTTGGCGAGATCAATCGAACAACCATCACCGTTTACGATCACGTGAAATCCAGTATTGGTTGGTTCGTATATCGAGGTGACACCAAGAAGGAAGCGATGATTCGAGTGTCCAGTGATGCTCGTAAACAATTTTGGCTGGGTGGCGAATTTGGCGTCGCCGAAGTCTACGTAGACCTCAATGGAATCCGGAGATGCACTCGAACGTTTCCATGCCGTTTCCGGGACGGAACCGGCGACAATCTTGAGTGGTCGATTCTCGAAGACTTCGCTAGTGAGAGATTTGCGAACAGCGGGATCGGCAAGCATTGCTTTCGCAATGTTCTGGACATTCGCGTTGTCATTAAAAACGGCAGCGATTGAGGAGATCATTCTACGCTCCTCTTTTCCCTTACTTCGTGCCTCTCTCAATGCCTTAACTAACTCTAGCGACTCATCGGCTTATAGCTTTATCTTGTCGGAGTTACGGGTCGCATCCACTGACATTATCGTGATTTCACGGAGATCGTGTTGTGCGTCCTTTAGGGCTTCGTTGAAGGCGAGTGTTTCGGCAGTACGTGATACGAAGAAGAGTGCGGCCGTAGCAATAGCAGCAATCATCGCACCAGAAAGTGCCGTAAGCAGGTCTTTGCGATCGAGTTGAATCATGGCGCTCGCCCCGAGGGTATAACTATGATCAGGCAGTATTCGCTTTGCATATCCGATGCAGGCTTTCTGCCTAACACCAAATCGCTCGTTGGGATGCGTCTCCCGAAGGATCGAAACACTCTGGTTGTATGTCGATTTTGGCAGGCGGGGGCCGGTTGTCAAGAGAGATCGGATCGGGAATTGCTGATAATGCCACCCACAGCGCTTGTGTCGAATTCGGCACATCAAGGTGTGTGCGTTTCAATCGTCAGTGTATCGTACTCAGCCAGGTCTTCGACCCCAACGGGGTCTCGCCTCATAGCCCAGGGTCGGCCGCGCAGCGGAAGACCCTGGAGGGATCGGACCGAAATCCCATCAACCCTAACGGGGTTGCGGCCCACGCCTGACGCAACCCCGTTGGGGTTGGAACTCGCGTCGCCGTAGCCCAGGGTTGCTCGCTGCGCGGGCAACCCTGGGCTGTAGGGCGCGACCCCGTTGGGGTCAATTCTCTGCTGAATGGGATGTATACACCTAAGTCGACCTCAACAGGGTTGCGGCCAGTCCCCCTCAATCCCAAACGTACCGCTCGTCCCACTCCAGCCCGTGACGCTGGAGCAGTGATCGCAGCTCGTCTTGAAATGAGACTTCACGATGATGTTCAACTTGGCCGATGATGTACTGAATCACTTTTTCGAGCTGGGACTGGCTGACGCTGAACGCACCGTAGCCGGATTGCCATTCGAACTGACCTTGATTCGGGACATGCTCGCGAATCCAGCTGTTGGAAACACGTTTGAGTTCCTTGACCCAATCCGCCAGAGAAACTGTGCGACTCAAACTGCCGAGCAGGTGGACATGGTCTTCCACTCCACCCACGCGGATGATCGGGCAGCCGAGGCGATTGGAAGTCTCGCCGAGGTGAGCGAACAGGCGTTCTCGTAACTCGATATCGCGGAACACCAGTTGGCGGTGTTTGGTGGAGAAGACGAGATGGATGCGGACGGCGGAGAACGATTGAGGCATGGGGTAGGTCCGGATGGATTCGAATGGATATCAACATGATGAAGCAGCAGACGCAACCCCGTTGGGGTTGGGATGATCGCGAATGACGAAGCCCAGGGTTGTTCGCGAGGCGAACAACCCTGGGCTATGAGACGTGACCCCTTCGGGGTCGGGGATTGCATTCGCTTCAGAGGTACTGGTTAATCACGTTCTCTAAATACTCCTGCCGGCCCGACTCGTTCGGAGCGGCTTCGCCCTTCTCGCTGATGTACTTCTCGCAGTCGGCGAAGGTGGCCTTGCCGCTGTCGATCTTTTTGCCGAAGGCGGTGTCGAAGCTGCGGTAGCGGGTCTTGACGAAGTCGTCGAGGATGCCGTCCTTGCGAATCGCAGCTGCGATCTTGGCTCCTCGGGCGAAGGCGTCCATCCCGCCGATGTGGGCGTGGAACAGATCCAGCGGCTCGAAGCTTTCGCGGCGGACCTTGGCGTCGAAATTCACGCCGCCCGGCTTGATCCCTTTCTGCTTCAGCAGCACCAGCATCATTTGCGTGGTCAGATAGATATCGGTCGGGAACTGATCCGTGTCCCAGCCCAGCAACAGATCGCCGGTGTTCGCGTCGATCGAGCCCAGGGCGTTGTGAATGCGGGCGTACTCCAGTTCGTGCATCATCGTGTGACCGGCCAGCGTGGCGTGGTTGGTCTCGATGTTGAGCTTCACGATTCCATCCAGGCCGTTGCGTCCGATGAAGTTCAGACAGGCGGCGGCGTCGAAGTCGTACTGGTGTTTGGTCGGCTCTTTCGGTTTGGGCTCGAACAGGAACATCCCCTTGAAGCCGATCGACTTCGCATGGTCATGGGCCATGTGCATGAACTTGGCGAGGTGGTCCAGCTCGCGCTTCATGTCCGTGTTGTAAAGGTTGTGGTATCCCTCGCGACCGCCCCAGAAGACGTAGTTCGCACCGCCCAGCTCGTGCGTGACTTCGATCGCCTTCTTGACCTGCGCAGCTGCGTAGGCGAACACGTCGGCGTTGCAGGTCGTGGCCGCTCCGTGCATGTAACGCGGGTGGCTGAACAAGTTCGCCGTGCCCCACAACAGCTTGATACCGGTTTCCTTCTGCTTGGCCTTGAGCTTCTTCGCGACCTCGTCGAGGTTCTTGTTGTTCTCCTTGAACGTGGCACCTTCAGGAGCGATGTCGCGGTCATGCCAGCAATAGAACGGTGCCTGCAGCTTCTGCATGAACTCGAACGCCGCATCAACGCGAGTCAGGGCATTGCTCACCGAGTTCGACCCATCATCCCAAGGCCGCTGCAACGTCGCCGAGCCGAACGGGTCCGAGCCGGTGCCACGAAAGGTGTGCCAGTAGCAGACCGAGAACCGGAACAGATCCTTCATCTTCTGCCCCTCGATGACTTCATCGGGGTTGTAGTGCTTGAAGGCGAGCGGGTTCTTGGAGGTCGGACCTTCGAACTCGATCTTCGGGACATTCGGAAAAAACTCGGCCATGAGTTGCTCGCTCAGCAGGGGGGCAGGGGAGGGCTCGGCTCGGGATGGGAGCCTGCACGAGGGGAGTTTAGAGGCCCGTGGGAGAGGCTTCCAGCCTGTCATGATTCCTCGGTCCCCAAGCATGCGGCCAGGTTCTAGGGCACCGGGATGAACGCCGTACGAGCAGTCGGTACATCTCGCTGATTCCCTGGGGGGGCTCGGATCCCATTCGTCAACCGGTCTGGCCGTAATGGCTGGCCACACAGCGCCTGCTCCCCTTGGGCCACAGCGGATGGCCGTTTACGTGTTGTTCTCCGGCAACATTCCCTCACGATTGAATTGATCCGGGACGCGGCTGCGTTCTCCGGTCGTGAGACTGCAAGAACCTCGTGACAACTCTCCTTCGACCAAGCATCATCGGTTTATCACGCTCATCCGTAAGGCGAGCGGCCAGTGGAAAACGACCCGCAGACTTCCGAAGTCTCAGAAGACTTCGGAAGTCTTTTGGTACGCGAAGTCTGGCCGCTCGTCTAACAACAGGAGAATATCATCATGCGTTGGTGGGCTCATTGGGGCATTCAGTATTTACTGGCTCATGTTCCCGGCGGAGCCACTGTTCATCGACTGATGCAGGAGCGCACTGGGCAGCTGCGGCATTTGGAGCAGGGGAACCAGTTTGGGAATGCCCTGCGGATTCTGGAGATGGCCAGCGACCAGGTGGGTTCGCTGGCGGGGCTGCGCGTGGCGGAGATTGGAACCGGCTGGGTGCCTGCGATTCCGGTGGCGTTGGCGTTGGTGGGGTGCGAGGTGCATACGTTTGATGTCGCCGCACTCACCCAGCGGGACTACCTGCGGCGCACGCTGAAAGCCTGGGAACCTCGCTTGGACGAGATCGCAGTCGCCGCCCGGCAACCGGTCTGCGATGTCGCGGAGCGCTGGGAGGCCTTGGCTCGATCGGCCACCTTGCACGAGTTGTGTCAGAAAACCGGCGGGGTCTGCCTGGCCCCGGTCGACACCACGGCGCTTCCCAATGAGACGGGGGCGTTCGATTTAGTGGTGAGCAATCTGGTGATGCAGTGTATTCCGGATCAACTGGTTGTACCGGTCCTGCGGGAGTCGGCCCGCATTCTGAAGCCCTCCGGCTGGTCGATTCACCGGATTCGTATGACGGACGAATATGCATTCTCCGATCCGCGACAGCATCACCTGCATTATCTGACATACGGCAAGGCGACATGGGACCGCTGGTTCAATCATCGGCTGAAAAACCAGAACCGCTGGCGAGCCTCGCACTTCCTCGATGCATTTCATGACGTAGGCTTTTTGCTACGCGAGGTGCGCAAGCATCAGGACGACAGTGGAGCGGCCTACTTCCACAGAGTGCCACTGGCTCCGGATTTTCAGTCGTGTGACGAGGACGACCTCAACACGATCGGAATGGATGTCGTCTTGCAGAAGCCCTCAACGGTGGGAGACCTGCGGAACGCCCCCTCGGATTCCATCGAGGCGGTTTCCAAGAAGGCGTGACGGGCCCGGAATGACAATCGATGACAAGCCTGCAATGGATATTGACGTGCGTCGGCATCCTCGCCACTTGCGGTGTCGTGGAGTTGTTCCGGTACGCCCTGCGACGACGCAACATGCAGTATTGGATCGGCAGCTATTACTTCCCCAGTGAACGAGCCGAGCCAGTCCACCCCGATGAGCCAGTTGATTTGTTCGTGGCCATTTGTGATCACTGGGAGCCCGAGTGCTACGGGGCCTCTCGTCAGCAGGCGATGGAACGAGTCCACCGCTGGGTCTACGAATACCCCAAGGCATTCGGTAAGTTCCAGGACTTCAACGGCCGTCCGCCGCAGCACACCTTCTTCTTCCCCCAGGACGAATACCGTCCCGAATACCTGGATGAAATCGCCCAGCTATGTGCCGAGGGATTTGGGGATGTCGATGTCCATCTGCACCATGATAATGATACAGCGGATCAGTTCCGCGAAAAACTGGAAACGTTCAAGGACGCGCTCTTCCACCGTCACGGGCTGCTACGCCGTGACCCGCTGACCAACGAGATTGTCTATGGGTTCATCCACGGGAACTGGTCGTTGTGCAACTCTCGCCCGGACGGAAAGTTGTGCGGGGTGGATCAGGAGTTGACCATCCTCAAGGAGTCCGGGTGCTATGCGGACTTCACGCTGCCCTCGGCTCCGAGTGCCTGTCAGACGAAGACGATTAACTCAATTTACTACGCCCAAGACATCCCCGGTCAGCGAAAATCCCACAACACCGGCATTCGATCGCGAGTCGGCCAAGCACCCCCGGCGGATCACCTGCTGATGATTCAGGGGCCATTGTGCCCGGATTGGCAATCGCGCAAGTTCGGGGTCATCCCACGTATCGAGAACGGCGATCTGACCGAAGGCCGGGCACCGACCTGGCGGCGGTTCCAGCACTGGATGAACGTCGGTGTCCATGTCGCGGGCCAGCCCCACTGGAAGTTCCTCAAGCTGCATACCCACGGCTGCAAAGATGGCAACATTGATATGCTGCTTGGACCAGAGATGCAGGCGTTCCATGCTGAACTGGCCGCCCAGCGTCAAGTGAATCCCCAACTGCGGCTGCACTACGTGACCGCGTGGGAGATGGCCCAACTCGTGCGGCAAGCGGAAGCGGGAGCGACCACGCCACAGCTGGCAGCGTCCACCAGTTTTCGCCTGTCTCCATCGGGCCTGCCTCCGGCGCGAGGAGACGGCACCGGACAGAGAAAATCGGATCTATTCCGCCTGAACCTGCCGGTTCAATGAAGGGGCATAGCGAGCGTCCGGCGTGAGCCGGATGGGGCTTCGAGGAGACTCCGCAGAACCAGGGGGCGGGCGCCGCCCCACTCGCCGAAACGTTTCACTCGGCTCCGCTCGAGGTATAGATCTCCACATGATTGTGTCGGACGATTTTTTCTAGGGCGTCAACGGCTGGCAACGTTTGATCTGTTCAGGATCAATCTGCCTTTCCTCCGCATCGCGACGATTGCATGAGTTTTATGCCCGTGTCGCCGTTTCGCCCGCTGCAAAACGTCAACGTTTCCTGTCCCAAACAAGCGACAGTGCCCGCCCGTCTGGCAGACTTGACCTAGAGTTCCGAACCGGGATGGTGCGCGCGGACGTGCGCTGACGCCGGACACCTCAAGGCACCGTGATGGCCTACGTTCTCTTCTTGCTCGCCAACGCCGCTCTGTACATTCGCCCATCGGAACTCTTTCCGGCACTGGGTAATGTGCAGATCTATCTCGCGCTCATCGTGGCGGCCATGTTCTGCTCGATCCGTCAGTTGCACAACCAGGTATCCATCCGCACGCTCATGCAGCAGCCGATCAACCTGTGTGTACTCGGTGTGACCTTGGCGACGGCCACCTCTCACCTCTCGGTCGGTTATATCGGCGGAGCGGTCAAGAGCTTCGAGATGATGGCCAAGGTGAGTCTGTACTACCTCACGCTCGTGTCGGTCATCAACACGCCCCAGCGTCTGCGGGGCTTCTTGCTCAACTGCGTCGGCTGCTCGGTCTTTATGATCGGCTACTGCGTCGTAGACTACCACCAATTCGTGGAAGACTGGAGTGGACGATCCGATCTGTGGGAAATCAAGAACCAGGAGCAGGAACTCGCCGATGGCGAGCCTCGCCAACTGCGACACGTTCCCGAGAACGACGAAGTCTCCGCCGAAGGAGACGTGGCGTGGTACTTCCGCCTCTGCGGCCTCGGGATCTTCCACGACCCGAACGACATGGCCCAGCTGATCGTCATGACCAGCATCCTGTGTCTGTACTTCATGACCGATCCGAAGATGACCGGGCTCCGGTATCTGTGGATTCCGGCTCTGGGGCTGTGCGGGTACGCCCTGTTTCTGACTCACTCCCGTGGCGGATTACTCGCTGGAGGAGTCGCCCTGATGGCCTGGCTGGCCACACGCTACGGGGGCAAGGTGGCCCTGGGGATTGGAGCGATGTGCGCTCTGGCACTCCCCGTTGCCATGGGCCGACAAGGCAACATCGACCTCTCGGGAGGCACCGGTCAGCAACGCATCCAGCTCTGGGCCGATGGACTCAATCAGCTCAAGACCTCGCGGGTGTTCTTCGGCATCGGGGAAGGGACGTACGCGGAGGTGGCCGGGCTGGTGGCTCACAACTCCTATGTGCATGCGTATGTGGAGCTTGGTGTCATCGGCGGGACATTGTTTCTCGGCTGCTTCTTCATCCCGGCGTATGCGATCTTCATGATGATTCGGAACAAGCAACCGATCGAGAACGACGAACTGCGGCGGATGATGCCGTATCTCGCGGGCATGATGGCGGGCTGGTGCATGTCGATGATGTCCTTGTCACGGTGCTACATGCCAACGACCTACATGATCTGCGGAACGATGGCAGCCTTCATGAACCTGGTCGGGTTCTATCGCCATCGTCCGGCACCGCTGCAACAGCTGGACCGCCTGCTGGCCCAGCGGCTGGTCTTCGCCAGTATCGCCCTGCTGGGTGCCTTCTTCATGTTTGTGCAGGTGTTTGCCCGCTTTGGTTAAGTCCGAGTTGCAGCTGTCCAGGCCCACTGACCTTCTGTTGAGTTTTCCATGTCCTCCACACTTCCCACGATCAGCGTGATCATGCCCGCCTATCAGGCGGAAGCATTCATCGCTCGTTCGATCCGCAGTGCCCAAACGCAAACGCTGCGTCCGCTGGAAATCCTCGTCGTCGATGATGGATCGAAGGACAACACCGCTGAGGCCGCAGCAGCCTGTGGGGATCTGGTGCGCGTGATCCGCCAGGTGAATGGCGGTCCGGCCTCCGCTCGCAACCACGGAGCCCGCGAGGCACGGGGAGAATGGCTGGCCTTCCTCGATGCGGACGATGGGTGGTTGCCGAACAAGCTCGAGAGACAGGTCGCCCTCATCGACGACACGGTCTCCTTGTTGCACTGCTATTGCCTGATTGACCAGACCGGTCCCCTCACTCCGGATGTTCAGACGTTTGACACGCTCTGGCATCGCAACACCCTCTGCACCTCCAGTGTGTTACTGCGGAAGAGCGAGTTCGAGGCCGCTGGGGGATTCGATGAGGACCGCGCCATCATGGCGGTCGAGGATTACAACCTCTGGCTGCGACTGCTGCATCGCCAGTGCCGGTTCCGCGTCCTGCGGGAGCGGTTGGTGGAGTACACGCCCGCTCCCAACAACCTCTCGGGCCAGTTTGGACGGATGGTCCGCAGCGAACTGAACAATGTCGAGAAGATTCAGCAAGTCACCGGGATCAGCGAAGAGCGAGTCTCCCGCAAACAGGCCGCGATCTACAACGAATGGGGGCAAGCACTCTTCCATTCACGCGACCTGCACGAGGCCCGCGACTGCTACCGCAATGTCCTGCTGAGGCAGCCCACACTCAACGCCTTGGTCCGCTGGGTGGCCACATTCGTCCCGCGTTCGGTCCTCGACCTGCGCCGCGCGCGGAGGACGGAAGAATGCCTAGAGCCTAGAGCCTAGAGCCAGAACAACTCCCAGCGTCTTCACCGACTCCCGACTCACCACTCCCTACTCCCCCATGTCCCTTCGCTCCAACATCCTGGCCAGCTGGGTCGCCCATCTTGTGATGGTCGCGATCGGCTTCATCATGGTGCCGTTCGTGCGGAACACCCTGGCCCCGGGTGCGTATGGGGTCTGGGTCTTCGTGAATACGCTCTCTGGGTACACCGGACTGCTGTACATGGGGTTCGGAGCTACGATCTGTCGCTACGTTTCGAAGCATGTGGGGAAAGAGGAGTGGGACGAACTCAACAAAGTCACCAGTACGATCTTTGCGGTCTACGCGGGGATGGCTGGAGTGGTGCTGCTGCTGGCGGGCGGACTCTGCGCCGCTGCCCCGTGGATCGATCGCTGGGGCGAGCAGCCCGTTGGAGAAGTCCAGGCCGTCATCCTGATCAACGGACTGTCGACCGCCATCGGCATGATCGGCAGCGTCTTCGGCGGCATTTTGATCGGGACGCAGCGGGTCGGCCTCAAGCGGTCGATCGAGGTCGGCTCGGGCGTGCTGCGATTCGGACTGGCGATTGGCTGCCTGAAGCTGCGTCCGGAACTCACAACACTCTCGCTGCTGTTTTGTAGCGTCACCATATTAGAAAATCTGCTGCTGGTTATCTGTGCCCGCCGAGTGGTCCCGTTGCTCCAACTCCGTCGCGATCACATCTCTCGCGAGACTCTGCGAGAGTGCTTGGCCTTCAGTGGGTACAACGCGATCGGATTGATCGCCGAGCAATTGATCTATCTCACTGATACGGTCGTGATCGGCTTAGCACTCGGCACCCGGCATGTCGAGCCGTACTACATCGCGCTGCGCATCGGACAGATGATTCAAGAGCCGATCGCCCGCATTGGCGAAGTCGTCCTCCCCAAGGCCGGGCAGCTGCACTCACAAGGCCGACACGCTGAGCTAGCCCGCGTGGTCGAACGCATGGTCGCGCTGACCTTCGTCCTCGTCGCTGGGTTCTTCATCGGGTCGGCCTACTTCGGCGGGATGTTGATTCGCACCTGGATCGGCTCGGGGCTGGAGCAGAGTCATCGCATCCTGTTGATTCTGCTGGCCGCTCAGATTGTCGCTCAGCCAATGATTGTCTTGCGCAAGGCGATGCTCGGCATGGGCATTGTGCGCGTCCCGGCCCTGATTGACATTGCTGAGGCGGTGGTGAATCTCGTGCTCTCGTTAGCGCTGGTCTTCCGCTGGGGGATCGAGGGGGTCGCCTGGGGCACGTTCATCCCGCTCGTCACTGTCGAGCTGCTGGTCTTCCTGCCGTATGCCTGTTGCCAGATCGGCGTCACGAAGCGAGAGTTGCTGCAACGCTCCGTGTTGCCCTACCTGCCGCCGCTGGTCGCACTCTGGGCCTTCTGTGAGTTCACGATCCGGCAAGGTTATCCCGACGGGTGGTTCACTCTGCTCTCCGTCGCCGCTGCAGGAGGCGTGGTGTTGCTCGCCACGGGTTACCCCATCGTCTGGCTCATGCAACGAGACGCCGAGTCGTCCCCCGTAGGACGGGCACATCTGCCCGTCCAAGTCCCTAGCCAACAACCGTGATCATTGAGGAATCCCGGACGGGCAAATGTGCCCATCCTACGACACACATGACTAGCAGCACCTCATCACCGCTCTCACCCGCACGAACCGCCAGCGGTCCGTCGATGCTGAGGCTGCGCGTGCTGGGGTCTCAGGACAGCACAGCCGCTCTCGCGCTGTGGCGTGAACTCGAAGCCCGTGTCGGTGCCGCTCCCTTGATGGCCAGCGAAGCCTGGACTCGCACCTGGTTGACTCACTACGGCGACACTGTGCGCTACCGCTTTCTCCTCGCCGAGGACAACGGACAGCTGCGCGGGATCTGTCTGTACACCGAAAGCACGGAGCGCAAGGCCCCGCTGATCAAATTGCGAACCTGCCACCTCGGAACCGCCGGTGATCCGGTTCACGAGAGCGTCGTCGTTGAGTACAACAGCTTCCTGGTCGAGCCCGCGTACCGCCTGGCCTTCATCGATGCCGTGTCACACTGGCTCCTGACGCAGGCCGACGGAGATGTCGTTCAACTCGACGGGTTCACTCACGAAGAGAACCAAGAGCTGACCGCTCACTGGCCGATCGTCGAGACTCGGCAGCGCGAGTCGAAGTACCTCGACCTTTCAGCGATCCGCTCGACGGGCGGCGAGCTGATTGCCTCGCTCGGGCGCAGCACACGGGCCAACTTGCGGAAGCGGCTCCGCGAGTACGGCGACCTGCAACTGGAGTGGGCCGAGACACTCGAAGCCGCGAGCCACATCTTCGATGAGTTGATCGAACTGCACCAAGCACGCTGGCAAGCCGATGGCCTGCCAGGAGCATTCGCCAGCCGCCGGTTCGCTGCCTTCCAGCGCGACTTGCTGACCGAACTGTTCCCTCAAGGGCGCTGCGTAGCCTTTCGCGTACGGCATCAGGGAGTCACCGTCGGGTGTCTGTTTCTGCTGGTCGATCGCGGGCGGATGCTCGACTATCTCTCGGGACTGGCGTCGTTCGATCAGAAGCCCAGCCCCGGTCTGGTCGCTCACTATCTCTGCCAGTGCGAAGCCCTGAAGCGAGGCTTCACCGCCTACGACTTCCTCGTCGGCGACAAACGGCACAAGGACAATCTCTCGACGGATTGCCAGATCCTGACCTGGACCAGGCTGATGCGCCCGACACTCAAGAACCGGCTCATCGCCGCGCTGACACAACTCAAACGCCGGTGGTCTCGCCAGGACACCTCTTCCTCCCCTCTCCCCCGGGGAGAGGGGCTGGGGGTGAGGGCCCTCTGTGGAGAGAACTCGACAGTATCCACCACTCCTCAGACACAGGAGCAGGAGTAAACATGCCTCTCACGGCGACCAATCCGATGACATCGACTCCCGTCCACAGTGATGCAAGCGGTGATCGCTTCCGCATCTGCCATGTCAGCATGACGCTGCTGACGGGGGGACTGGAGCGTCTGCTCGTTGAGTTCGGACGGCACCACGACGCCCAGAAGTTCGATCTGCGATTCGTCTCGCTGGCCGAGTTGGGCCCGCCCGCCGAGGAACTCCGCCGTATGGGGTTCTCTGTCGAGTCGGTCAATCTGCCGGGACGTGGCAAGCTCCCCGCACTGCGTTCGCTGCGCAGCCTGCTGCAACACGAGCGTGTGGACCTCGTGCATACGCACAACACGTACGCTCACTTTTACGGCTCGGTGGCCGCCTCATGGGCCGGAGTGAAATCGGTGATCAACAGCCAGCATGGTCGCGGTTGCGGTCCTCGGGCCAAGGACAAGCTGCTGTTCCGTCTGGCGAACCTGAAGACCTCCCGCGTCGTCGGCGTCTCCGAGGATGCAGCCGCTCTCTGTCGCGGCGAAGACCCGTGGGCGGCCAGCAAGACTTCTGTCATCTGGAACGGGATCGACACCTCGCGGTTCGTGTTTCGTGGTCCGGCGAAGACTCCCGTGGCCATCTCGGTCGCCAGACTTTCGCCCGAGAAAGACTTCCCAACGCTGCTGCAGGCCACCGCGATCGTGGTCCGTAGCGTACCCGACTTCAAGCTGATGATGATCGGCAATGGAGCCGAGCGAGCCAAGCTGGAGGCTCTCACGAAATCACTCGGCATCCAGACGAATGTCGTGTTCCTTGGCGAGCGCTCCGATGTCCCCGAACTGCTGGCGCAAGCGGGCTTCTTCGTCTCTTCCTCCAAGAGCGAGGGGATCTCGCTGACGATCCTCGAAGCCATGGCGGTCGGACTGCCCGTCGTGACTACGCGAGTCGGCGGCAATCCCGAGATCATCCTCGAAGGGCAGACCGGTTATCTCGTCCCCGACCAGAATCCCGAGGCACTTGCCACGGCGATGCTGCGAATGCTGGCTCAGCGCGACCAGTGGCCCGCGATGGGACAGCTGGGTCGGCAGCGAGTCGAGCAGCAGTTCGAGATTCGCACCATGATTCGGCAGTACGAGGAGCTCTACACCGAAGTCCTCGGGAGCCGTACACGACCGTAGGACGGGCCCATTGGCCCGTCCGTGCATGAATCGCCGCAAGCAGCTGTTTCGAGAACAGACTGATCACAAGACGGACGGGCCAATGGGCCCATCCTACGAGACCACCATGACCCCACCCAAACCAACTCGACTACGAATGGCCTTGATCGGCTGTGGCCAGATCGCGGATGCTCATTTGCAGGAAGCAGCCAAGGTGCCCTCGGTCGAGGTCGTCGCCGTCTGCGACATGCACCTCGACCTCGCGAAGCAGGCCGCAGCCCGCTTTCGCATACCCGGCATCTACGACAACCTCGACCGCATGCTCGCCGAGGTGCAGCCCGATGTCGTCCACATCACCACTCCGGCGCACACGCACGGACCACTGACCGTCAAGGCCCTCGCCGCCGGGTGCCACGTCTACGTCGAGAAGCCCTTCACGCTCGATGCGTTCGAAGCCGATGCCGTCATCGCAGCTGCTGAAGCTGCCGATCGCAAGCTCTGCGTGGGTCATGACCAGCTATTCGATCCGACATGGCTCGACTGCCGTTCGCGGATCAAGGCGGGTCAGATCGGCACGGTACGCCATATCGAGTCGACACTCGGCTATCCGATCTCGGGGCAATTCGGCGCGGTGGTCGCGGGCGATCCCCGGCACTGGGTCCGTAAGCTTCCCGGCGGACTGTTCCAGAACACCATCTCGCACCCGCTCTACCGGATTCTCGATCTGTTGCCTGACCCGCATCCGCGCGTCGAGGCCCGCTGGGATCGGACGAAGTTCGACTTCCCGACCGAGCTATGGGTACAACTGCGAGGGGCCGAAGTCACGGGCTCGCTGACCTTCACGAGCAGTGTCTACGCCCAGCGAGTCACGCGGGTTTACGGCGACAAGGGGATGCTGGAAGTCGACTTCGATGCCCAGACGATTCGCCGTCACGCCGCCCCGAAGCTGCCGGGGGCCTTCGGTCGGTTGGAGATGCCGTTCCGCCAATGGCGCGAAGGAGCTCGCAACCTCCGGCGCAATCTGTGGCGATTCCTCAAGAGTGAGATTCACTACTTCAGCGGCATGCGAAATCTGATGGCCGAGTTCTACCGCTCTATTCAGCAGCACACCGAGCAGCCGATCACTAACGCCGAGATGCTGCGAGTGACGCGGATCATGGATGAGATCTTCGCGGATTGCCGCGCCCGGGAAGAGGCTGCCCCACTCCCACAGACGACCCTGACCACCCCCCGCGTTCTTGAGGAGGCCGTCCGATGAAAGTCTTTCTTACCGGTGGGACCGGATTCCTCGGTCGACGTGTCGTCAAGATGCTGCGTGAAGACGGAGTGCAGGTCCGCTGCCTGGTCCGTCCCAGCAGTGACCTGCGCTCACTCAAGGGCTTCGTCGGCTCCGATCTCTGGGGCGGTATCGAGGTTGTCCCCGGCGAACTCTCCGATGTCGACAGCTGTCGCCGACTGATCGGCGAGTCCGACACGGTCTGTCATGTCGCAGCCTCATTGGCGGGCGGTGCGGCGGTGATGTTCCTCAACACGGTAGTTCCGTCGCGACACCTGCTGACCGCAGCGGCCCAAGCGGGGGTGCGGCGGTTCGTGCAGATCAGCTCGCTCGGTGTGTACGGAGCGGCGGTACTCTCGACGGGATCTCAACTCGACGAGACAACTCCGCTCGATCCTCACCCGGAACTGCGTGACCCGTATACCTACAGCAAGATTGTGCAGGAGCAAGTCGCTTGGGAGACGCGGGCACAGACCAACCTGCCGCTCACGATCATTCGCCCCGGCGTGATCTATGGCCCCGGACGCGGTGTGTTGAGCAACCGCGTCGGCCTCAAGCTCGGTCCGTTGCTGATCAAGATGGGCGGCAGCCAAACACTCCCCTACACCTACGTCGATAATTGTGCCTCGGCGGTCCGGCAAGCTTGCCTGGCCGATGGGGTCGATGGCGAGGCGTTCAACGTCCTCGACGATGGACTGCCGACTGGCTCGCAACTGCTTCGCAAGCTGCGACGCGCGGGTCAGGGAGTCCGCTCGTTGTGGGTGCCTCGACTGCTGATCGGTCCGCTGTCGAGTTCCTATGAGTGGTACAGCCGCTGGTCAGAGGGCCAACTTCCCGGCGTCATCACACGATACCGCAGTGACTCGATGTGGAAGAAGCTGCGATACACGAACGAGAAGGCCAAGGCTCAGCTCGGCTGGCGACCGCAGGTGTCGTTTGACGAGGCATTCGAGCGCTCGATCGCGGGGGCCTCGGCATGAAGATCCTGTTCATCAGCGAGACATTTCCCGATGCCGCGCATCCCGCATGTGGCACGTACAACCTCGCGCTGTGCAGTCAGCTAGCGCGTCAGCACTCGGTCAAAGTCATCTCGCCCCGGTCATGGGTCGATGTCGTCCGCGGTCGGCGTTTTCAGGCGGATCAGACGGTACGGGACTCGGGTCTGGAGGTTCTCTACCCGACCCGCTGGTATACCCCCGGATTTGCACAGTCTCGATACGGCGGACAGATGTGGTGGTCGATTCGATCAGCGCTGCGGACACTGACTCGCGATTGGAAACCGGATGCTGTCCTCAGCTACTGGGCTCATCCCGATGGCGAATGTGGCCTGCGTGCGGGGCAGTTGTTTGGCGTTCCGAGTGCGGTGATCGTCGGCGGGTCGGATGTGCTGCTGCTGCCGAAAGACCGCGTGCGCGGGGAGTGCGTACGCCGGGTACTGCGTGAATCAGACACCGTGATCACGGTGAGTGACGGACTACGAGATGCGTGTTTGCAACTCGGCATTCCTGCTGAACGAGTTCGTACGATTCGGCAGGGAATTGACCCTCGGACGTTCTATTCCGGTGATCAGGCCGAGGCTCGCTCGCGGGTTGGATTGAAGATGGCGGCTGGAGAAAAAGTAGCTGTATGGGTCGGGCGGATGGTCGGCCTGAAGCGGGTCGATGTGCTGATTCGGGCGTGCCGGATTCTGAAAGACCGAAGCCAGCGTGTGCGGTTCTGCTTGCTCGGTGAAGGCCCTTGTCGGTCGGAGTGGGAGCAATTGGCTGCCACCCAGGGAGTCGCCGACCAGATTCAGTTCGTCGGTCCGGTCGGGCACGATCGACTGGCCGACTGGTATCGGGCGGCGGACCTGACCGTGCTATGTAGCGAGTCTGAAGGGCTGCCGAATGTGTTGCGCGAGTCTGTCGCCTGCGGGACGCCGTTCGTCTCGACCGATGTCGGCAGCATCCGCGAGATTGCCGAGCCGCAGTTCTCGGAACTGGTGCCAGTCCATGATGCCACCGCCCTGGCGTGGGGTATTCAGACGGTGATCCTCGGGACACACGCGGAAGCCGCCAAGCAGTTTGTCGCACGATCGTGGAGCGAGACCGCCAATGACACACAAGCACTGTTTGAAGAGTTGATCGCCCGCCAGAAAGCCCAGGGGTTGCAACCCCTGGGCGTTACACAGAGTTCACTGTCCACGAGAGTCCACTGATGTCCGCGAAACGGAAACGAGTCCTGTTCGTCGCTTACCTCTTCCCGCCGGTCGGGGGAGTCGGAGTGCATCGCGCGACGAAGTTCGTCAAGTACCTACCCGACTTCGGCTGGGAATGTTCGGTGCTGACCGCATCCAACCCGTCGGCTCCGTTGTTCGATGAGAGCCTCCTCAAGAACATTCCGGCAGACACGATCATCCGCAAGGCGAAGACCTACGAGCCGGGATATGCCATGAAGAGCATGGTCTCCGCCAGCCACGGGACCGCGAAGCCGTCGGGGCTGAAGAGCGTGTTCCTCGGCGGCGTGAAGTCGGTGGCCCGCTCGATCAGTAACTTCGTCCTGCAACCCGATCCACAGATTCTGTGGCGACCGGGGGCGATGAAGGAGGGGCTCAAGCTGCTGCGACAGATCCCACACGATGCGATCATCGCGACGGGACCACCGTTCTCATCGTTCCTCGTCGGTGCGGCGCTGGCCAAGAAGACGGGTGTGCCGCTGATGCTCGACTACCGGGACGAGTGGAGCATCAGTAACGCGTATTGGGAGAACAAGAAGCAAGGCCGCATCGCCAACTGGATCCAGACCCGCATGCAGCGCCAAGCAATCCTCGCCGCACAGTCGCTGCTCGCCACCACTCCGTCGAGCGCTGCAGCTGTCGCGGAAGCGGCTCGCGAGGCGGGAAGCACCGCCCCGTCCACGTACATCTACAACGGCTTCGACCCGGATGACTTCGGCTCGCACGATGCGGTCCCGGTCGTGAAGAAGGACTACGGACGCGGGACGGGCCTGTACCGGATGTCGTTCATTGGCACGCTGTGGAACCTGAACTCGATCGCACCACTGGTTGATGCGATCTGCCAATTGGCCAGCACCGACCCGCAACTGGTCAGTCATCTCGAACTGGTTTGTGCCGGGCGCAAGACCGCAGATCAAGAGGCTCAACTCGACCGGCTGAACGGACTCCCGTGTCATGTTGTGCGATTGCCCTTCGTCGAACACTCCGAAGCGGTCCAGCTGATGCGAGCGAGCGACTCACTGCTGATGCTGAACACGGACCTGCCCGAGACCAAGCGGATCATCAACGCCAAAACGTTCGAATACATGGCTGCCAAGCGACCGGTGTTTGTGGTCGCACCGGCGGGCGACGTGTGGGACATCCTGCGCGACTTGCCGGGGACGGTGTTGTGCGAGCCCTTGGATGTCGGCGGAATCATGAAGCGATTGAGTTTGGCCATCGAGCGGCACCGCTGCGGTGTCCATCACGACGACGACCGCTGGGAGATCGGTCGCTTCGAGCGACGGCATCTCGCCGGGGAACTCGCCCACTTGCTGAACGCGATGACCGGCTCTGTGCCCGTCGCGACCTCCTCGGCCACGACGCTTTAAGAGGCGATTCCGATGCAAGCTTTTTCCTGTCTGATGTACCACAACGTCTGCGAGAACGGTTCTCTCACCGATCCGTCCGGAGAGTGGGCCGCGCTCAGCCCTTCGATCAAGTCTTACTTCGTCGAGGAGTCGGCTTTCGCGGCGCAGCTGGCGCTCATGCAACGGAGTGTCGACCTCATCAAACTCGAACGGGTGGAGAGATTCTTTGCCTCCTCGATTCCCCGTCCGAGAGATCTGTCTCCGCCCGACGCTCGTCCCTCGACACTCCTCACATTCGATGACGGCTGGCGTGGGACGCTCGATCTGGCCGTTCCCATCCTGCTACGTTATGCCGCTGAAGCCACGGTTTTCGTCACTACTAATTTGCTCGACACACCAGGATTTCTGAAGGCCAGCGAACTGCATCGTCTGCCCGTGCAGCTGCAGCTCGGCTCGCATTGTCGGACACATGGGTTTCTGAACGAGATGAGCGATTCTCAGATCCGAGAGGAGTTGCGAGTCTCCAAGTCTGAATTGGAGCGGTTGTCTGGTCGCCCGATCACGACAGTGGCGATCCCGAATGGAGCGGTCGACTCCCGCGTCCGACAGATCGCGATGGAGCTGGGTTATTCATTGATCTTCACCTCGGAACCGCATGTCAACAGCCACTGGACCGGGCCGACTCATATCGGTCGCGCGGCGATCCGTCGCTCGACCACGAGCCTGTCGGCGACTGAACTGGCCGAAGGGGACTTTGGGATGGAACCGATTCGCCGCATGGCACTGTCGCTCCCCAAGCGATTCTTGGGGCCACAACGCTATCGCCAGCTGCGGGCATGGTGGATGGGGGAGAAATCGAGCCAGAAAGAGATGCACGATCTCTGCCCGACACAGCCTGTTTATGAGTGTGATCTCGTCAAGCGAGAACCCGTTCTGGAGAATTCGGCTGCGGAAGTCACGCTGCCCTACTAGAATGAAGGGACGACACGAGCGGACAGACTTGTCTGCTCGTGGGATAGGCTTCCAGCCTGTCATATTCGGTCAGAAGACAGGCTGGAAGCCTATCCCACGACCGCCCTCCTCTCGCTCTCCCTGCTGGACCGTTGTTCTGTGCTCACATTGGCCGAGATGTCGCTGGATGATTTGTACTCCGAGTTCGACCAGTTGGAGGACTGGGAGGAGCGCTGCGACTTTTTGATCGATCTCGGTTTCCAACTGCCAGAGTTGACGCCCGACGAGAAGTCGGAGGAGAACCGCGTCCACGGCTGCCAAAGTCATGTTTGGCTGGCTGCCCGCATCGAAACCGGATCAGATGGCGTGCCACATGTCTGGTTTCATGCGAGCAGCGACGCGATGATCGTGGCCGGTCTGATCGCGGTGCTGTCACTGATGTACAACGGCCAGACGGCCCGCGAGATCCTGGGCATCGACCCGCGCGTAGTGTTCAAGCGGCTCGACCTGGACAAGCACCTGAGTTCCGCGCGGCGCAATGGACTGCTAGGGATGGTGCAGCGCGTGCGGCAAATCTCCGCTGAAGCGTTGGTTGCCGCCAATTAACGTCCACGGAAAGCCCAGTGGTTGCAACCACTGGGCTTTGGATCACACCACATGGCATTCTCAATCGAACACATCCGTTCGCAGTTCCCGATCTTGGCTCTTCCACTGGCCAAGGGAGTCCGGTTGGCATACCTTGACACGGGGGCGAGTGCGCAGAAGCCGCAGTGCGTGATCGACAAGGAGAGCGAGGTCTACGAGACCTGCTACGCGAATGCCTATCGCGGCGTCTACCGCTTCGGGGCCATTGTCGACGATCAATTGGAGGCGACCCGCGCTCGCGTGGCGAGCTTCATCGGAGCTGAGTCGCCGGACGAGGTGATCTTCACCAGCGGATCGACGATGTCGTTGAATCTCGTGGCCCAGACCTGGGGCCGCGCCTTCGTGAATGCCGGAGACGAGATTCTGCTCAACGAGATGGAGCATCATGCCAATCTCGTGCCGTGGCAGATGGTGGCGCAGGAACGCGGCGCGGTGTTGAAGTTCATCCCGCTCACCGCCGATGGGCAACTCGATCTCACTCAGCTGGATGAGGTGCTGACTCCACGCTGCAAGATCGTCGCCGTGACCGGCATGTCAAACATGCTGGGGACGATCAACCCGGTCGCGGAGTTGGCAGCGCGGGCACATGCCGTCGGAGCCGTGATCGTGGTCGACGGGGCGCAGAGCGTCCCGCACTTGCCGGTGCATGTGCGCGAGGCGGGGATCGATTTCCTGGCCTTCTCGGGTCACAAGATCTACGGACCGAGCGGGGTCGGGATTCTCTATGGGCGGAAGGAGTTGCTCGAAGCGATGCCACCGTTCCTGGGCGGCGGGCACATGATTGACCGGGTCTACACCACGCACTCGACCTGGTCCGCGCCACCCGCGAAGTTCGAGGCGGGCACCCCCGCGATTGCCCAGGCCATTGCCCTCGGCACCGCCATTGAATGGGTCGAGCAGATCGGCCTCGCGAATGCCCACGAGTACGAACAGGGCCTGACTCAGCGGGCCTGGGACGCCCTCATGACCATCCCCGGCATGCACATCTATGGCCCGCCACCGACCCAGCGCGGCGGCATCCTCAGCTTCACCATCGACCGCGCCCACCCCGAAGACCTCGCCCAACTCCTCGACCGCAAGGGAGTCTTCGTCCGCCACGGCCACCACTGCACGATGCCGCTGCACGACAAGCTCGGCGTCAGCGCGACCGTCCGCGCCAGTTTCGGCGTCTACACGAATGATGAGGACATCGAGCAACTCATGCACGCAATTCACTTCGCGCGAGAGAAGCTGCGATTGGTGTAACCAGTCGGTGGACCCGCTTCCGCGATGCCGACAATCTGGCGGATGCCCACGTCTCACTCGATTCCCAGTTCCGTCTTGTTATATTTCTCTGAACAGCACACAACTCCCTCCCCGAGTGGAACTCGAACTCATGCCCGTCGAACGTAGTCTCATCCTCTTCAAGCCCGATACCGTCCAGCGTAAACTCTGTGGGGAACTCCTCAGCCGTATTGAACGGAAGGGGCTGAAGTTGATCGGTCTCAAGCTATTGCAAGTGACTCCAGAACTGTCCAAGCAGCATTATGCCGAGCATGTGACGAAGAAGTTCTATCCGTTCCTCGAAGCGTTCATCACGAGTGGTCCGGTCGTGGCGGTGGCGGTCGAGGGGTTGGAAGCTGTCAAGGTGATGCGCGCGATGATGGGGTCGACCAACGGTCGCGATTCGGCACCCGGCACGATTCGCGGCGACTTTGGCAGCTCGCGTCAGATGAATTTGATTCACGGCAGCGATAGCCCAGAAGCGGCTCAGCGCGAACTGGCGATCTATTTTCAGCCGGGCGAATTGCTCAATTGGGCCCCGGTGTTGGATGATCAACTCACTGCAAGCGACGAACGGTAAAGACTTCGAAAGTCTACGTTTCGCCGCGACGCGAAGTCTTCGCAGCGGAGCGGTGATTGACGCCCGACACGGCTTAAACCC
>JANPCU010000381.1:0-6297 GCA_031431195.1 Planctomycetota bacterium
CGTCGTAAATGGTGGGCCTGCGCCCAGAGCAGCTGGTCCCACCCTGGCCTGCGAAAAGCCACGTCACTTGGGCTGGAATGTGTGGGGCGTTTCTGTTCCTGGCTTTGTGTGTGAGTGTGTTCGTCACTCTCGGCAGAGACCGCGCTGGGCCACGCAGCCATCTGCACGAGAATCTCTCTGAGCGGGAAGCGTCAGCACATGGAGGGAGTCGCGTGAGGCAGGGAGCAGGAGAGTGCCTCCGCGCCTTCGCGTGAGACATTCCTGCTCAGGGAGTCGTCGTACAGTTCCTGGATAGACCTCCCCCCCAAACAAGCCGACTTTTGCAAGGCCAGTCCCACCGTACTCAATTGCCACCAGTAGACAAAAGCACAGGTGCAAGGGTAGCTGGCCCGCCGGACTTCGATCACAATCCCCCTGCGTAATGTGACGAGTCAGTCCTGCGGTGATCCGAGAAACCACCGATTACGTTCTTGTCTGATCGCTGTTGTTGTCGCCAGCGAGTTCTCACCGCGACAGCGTGTATCTTGGTCAAGCAATGTCATCGAAAACCTCTGCGGCTCCGTCAGCCAGTCACGGTTCCGCGCCGGGCTCCCCCCCCGCAGCCCAGGCACACACCAGCCCTTGGTTATGGGTCATGTGTCTCACCGGGGTCGACTATTTCAGCACCTTGGGGTATCAGCCGTCGATTGCCTTCGAGGCCACCGGGCGACTCGCTCCGCTGGCGACGCTGTTTCTGGTGATTGTCACCCTCGCGGGGGCGGTCCCCATTTATCGCTATGTCGCCGGGTCGTCGCCGCATGGGCAAGGCTCGATCGCCATGCTGGAGCGGCTGGTTCATGGCTGGGGAGGCAAGCTGCTGATCCTCGTGCTGTTGGGATTTGCCGCCACCGACTTCGTAATCACGAAGACGCTCTCCGCCGCCGACGCCGCTGAACACCTCATCCACAACCCTCTCTGGCACAGGACGCCAGACTTCCTGCATAGCCAGGTCACGCTCACGATGATGTTGCTGGTCATGCTCGGAGCCGCGTTCATGCGGGGGTTTGCCGAGGTCATCGGGCTGGCCGTGGTGATTGTCGCAGTCTACCTAAGCCTCAATCTGATCTTGATGGTCGAGTGCCTGCGACACTTGGCCACGCACCCCCAGCTCCTCACCGATTGGTATCAGGCCGTCATGAGCGGCGATTGGCAGATCGATCCGGCTCACATTCCCGTTAGCGGAACCGGATGGGGCACGATAGTCCTGCTGTGTTTCTTGTTCTTCCCCAAACTCGCCCTGGGGCTCAGCGGTTTTGAGACCGGGATTGCGGTCATGCCTCTGGTCAGGGGGGAAGGCGACACTCCCGAAGAAAAAATGGCTGGCCGGATCAAGGGGACGCGCAAGCTGCTGCTGCTGGCCGCCCTCATCATGTCTGGCTTCCTCATGGTCTCCTCCATCGTGACGGTGACGCTGATTCCCGCCGCAGAACTGGGAGTCGCCCCCGCCACGGATTTGCAGGTGGACACCACTCACAAAGCCGAAGCTCGCAACCTGTTCGAGGGCATCGTGGACCGGCTCTGGGGCAAAGGACACCTAGCAGCGGATGAATCGACGGTGGCCGAACTCGATGAGCTGGATCGCCGGCTGCGGGATCAGGCTTCCACAGCTGCCGAAGTCGCTCACTCGGGCAAGGCGGCCAACCGCGCGCTGGCCTATATCGCTCACGGGGAAAGCCCGCACAAAATCTCCCCGCTGTTCGGCAATCTGTTCGGGACGGTGTACGACGTCAGTACGGTCGTCATCCTCTGGTTCGCCGGAGCGAGCGCGATGGCCGGATTGTTGAATCTGGTGCCGCAGTACCTCCCCCGATACGGCATGGCTCCGGAGTGGGCGGCAGCGACGCGACCATTGGTCGTGCTGTTTACGCTTGTGAATCTGGTCGTGACCTGGATCTTCAAAGCCGATGTGCTGGCACAGGGGGCCGCCTACGCCACGGGCGTTTTGGTCCTGATGTCGAGTGCCGCCATCGCGACCGTGATCGAGGTCTATCACAAACGCACGGGCTCGTGGTTTCGCCGTTGGCCGTGGGGCTACTCGCTGATCGGCGTGCTGTTCCTTTACACCACAGTGACGGTCATTATCGAACGTCCCGGCGGGATCAAGATCGCCAGCTTCTTCATCCTGGCCATCGTGGTCTCTTCGATCTGGTCGCGGACAATGCGCAGCACCGAACTGCGATTTACGGGGTTCCGCTACAAGAGTGACGAGTCACACTTTCTGTGGGATAGCATGCGGCACCTGGAGTTCCCCATCCTTGTCCCGCACCGTCCTGGGGGGCGCGACCTGGAGGAGAAGGAGCAGAGCATCCGCCTGGAACACCATCTGACCCCGGACGACCCCATCGTCTTTATGGAGGTCGAACGCGGCGATGTCAGCGAGTTCTATCAGTCCCCCGAACTGGAAGTCATCCAGGAAGGAGGCCGCATCATCCTGCGCTTCGGTAAGGTCGCCTCGATCCCGCATGTGATCGCAGCTGTCGGACTGGAACTCTCCAAGACCGGTCGTCCGCCCGAGATCCACTTCGGCTGGTCGAACGAAAGCCCGCTGGCGGCCAATATTGGCTTCGTGTTGTTCGGAGAGGGGAACGTCCCCTGGATGGTGCGTGAACTGATTCGTAAGGCCCAAGACGACCCCGCGAAACAGCCGCGCGTGATCGTGGGTTAGGCGGGGAGTCGCCGGTTTCTACGGCACTCGTATCCCAAAGCGATGAGACTCGAGGCGGTTCGGAATCTGTCTTCCGTTCGCACAGACAGGAATGTCTGTGCCACTGAATTCAGTGGGGCAGACATTCCTGTCTGCCTTTCCTGCAAACCAATCCTGAAACCGCTCCATGCCCCCCCCCATCCACATCCGCCGCTACGAGCCGACAGATATCGACGCTATTTATGAGGCCGTATGCGAGTCGCGGGCGGAGTTGTCCCCCTGGATGCCGTGGTGTCACGAGAGCTACTCGCGACAGGACTCGGTGGGCTGGGTCGAGAGTCGGCCCGCAGCTTGGGACCGCAACGAGGAGTGGAGCTTTGTCATCGTTGATGCGAGCGGGCGAATCCTCGGGGCTTGCGGCCTGCATCGCCTCGACCTGCGCAACGGGGTCGGTGAGCTGGGTTACTGGGTCAGATCCTCAGCGACTCGACAGGGCGTCGCCTCGGAAGCTGTGCGCCAGGTGGCAGAGTGGGCCTTTCACGAACAGAGATTGCACCGGATTGAGATCGTGACTGCGGTCGAGAATCTCCCCAGCCAGCGCGTGGCCGAGAAGGCGGGGGCGGTCCGTGAAGGAGTCTTGCGCCAGCGAATCTGGCTGCATGGTCGACGACAGGATGGCGTATTGTGGGCTCTTGTCAAAGACTGAATCACAACGCGGAAGCGAGCCGAGGACATCTCGCGTTCAGACTTTAGTTGTTCACTTCACTGGCATGGTGCCAATTGAAGTTTAATCAGAGTGAGATTGAATCTGTGCCAATCTGTGAAATCTGTGGATCCATTCTTCCGGGATTGAACTTCTGGGGTGCAGAGTATTTGTCCACAGATTACGCAGATTTTCGCAGATTTCAGAGGATGGGCTGTGGAGGTCGCGACGCGGGCTGAGGCATCGTGCGAAACACCGATTCATGAAGTTGGGGCACTTCCGCTGAGCGAGTCCGCACAGAGGCCACCTGCTAGACTTGGCATGGAATCGGTGAAGTCCCGGAGGAGAGGCGATTGTGGCGAGGCGATTTTCGTGTGAGGGGGTGACGGCGGTCATCACGGGGGCTTCGGCGGGGTTGGGAGTCGAGTTCGCTCGGCAGTTAGCCCCGCGAGCGCGCCAGCTGATCTTGGTCGCCCGGCGCGAGCAGGCACTCCACGAGGTCCGAGAAGAACTACTACGATTGAATCCGGGCTTAGAGGTGCTCGTTTGCCCGGCGGATGTCTCCACTCCCGAAGGGCGTCAACGAGTGCTAATGACGTTGGCGGAGAGTCAGTCTCCGCTCAATCTCTTGATCAACAATGCTGGGCGTGGCGACTATGGCACTTTTGAGACCGCCGATGCCGCCCGAGTTCAGGAGCAAATTGATGTCAACATCACTGGACTGGTCCAACTCACCCACGCCCTGCTGCCGCGCTTACGACAGAATCGACCGGCGGGTGTCCTGAATGTCAGCTCCCTGGCTGGCACGCTCCCCCTCCCTGGCATGGCCACCTATGCGGCGACCAAGGCGTTCGTGACCAGTTTCTCCGAGGCACTGCGAATTGAACTTCTCGATGAAGGGATTCAAGTCGCAGCTGTCTGCCCCGGTCCCACTCCGACGACGTTTAGTCAGACGGCTCGTCGTGAGTCAGGCGGCGATACCGACCGGTCCGGCCAGGGGTTTCTAAAAATGTCCAACGACCGTGTCGTGGCCGACGGGTTGGCCGCCCTGGAACGTGGGGCCGCAACAGTCTATCCCGGTTGGGGCGTGGCGATCTCGGCGACGGTGTTTCGCTTGTTACCGCTCTGGCTCACGCGGAGCCTGCTCACTCGCCGATACCGCGCGGCCCGCTGAGACGCTGCGGCTGGCCCCCAATGGCACTGACATTAGCTCACCCACCCGACGCGTCAGCGAGGGAAGCACTGGAAAAAATCGCTTACGCTCCCCCCCTCGCTGACGCAGCGGGTTAGTCAAGTCAGTGCCATTGGGCTGGCCCCTCCCCTGACATGGCACAGCGGTTCAGAGTGCTGACGCTCCTCACGACTGTCGACGTGGTGTTTCGGCATCATGGTCCCCTTGACCAAGCATCATCGTGTAAGCGATTTCCTGAGAACAAGTTACGCGAGTCATCCGCACTCGGCCATGGGATCGTGTGTGATTCTCGCCTCATGCCCTGTTCAGGCGTTGGGCCACGGCGTTCGAAATAATGACATCCAACGAACAATATATAACGAATTACTAAACAATGAGATACGGCGATTACGCGGCAGAAGAATGCCCACTGATCCGCGCGTGTTCACCAAGTTTGGCATTCGAGGTGCATTTGATTTCCTCTGAAGACGCGACTTCAGCTCTCTCAGCCCAACACGGGCAGCCTGGTCGTGCTCACCATTCACTGGAGTCGAAACATGAAGATGCTCAATTCTCTCTGGAAGGACGAAGCTGGCTTCGTTGTTTCTTCCGAACTGGTCCTGATCTCAACGATCGTGGTCCTCGGACTCGTGGTCGGGCTCGCTGAAGTCGCGAATGGGGTCAACGAAGAACTCGAAGATGTCGGTTCCGCTGTCGGCAGCATGAACCAGACGCTGCGATATAGCGGGTTCAGCGGCCACAAGGGATACATCGCTGGGTCATACTTCAACGACGGACCAGACTTCTGCGATGGTCAGAACGACATCAACTGCGATGGTCCTGTCCGTGGCGAAGGGGAAGGCCGCAACCACTACTAGAACACTTTCAGATTATGTCTTCAGTTCGCACAGACAGGAATGTCTGTGCCACTGAGCCGTGGGGCAGACATTCCTGTCTGCCTGTTCGCGAAAGACGATTCGGAAAAATGCTCTCATTCGAACTACTCGAATGTCTCTCTCTCAGCACTCCCGTCAGATTCGACGGGAGTGTTTTCGTTGTTATACCTTGCGCGGTGCCGAGTGCGACGTATCAGCGAGCGGGGTGGCGTCAGCCCCCTGGTTCTGCGGCGAATTCTTGAAAGACCATCCGGCTCACGCCCAATACCGTCAAATTAGGTGGAAATTGCAGCCCCCGGCGATGTGATGTGGAGTTTACGAACAGCACATTTCACAACACAGAGGCTGCAGCCATGGATGGGTGGAGCGATGTTCAGGCGGTGGGAGTTGAGCGGTTTGGGGATCGGCTGGTCGACTTGGAGAGTTGTATTTTTCCGGAGCTGATTGAGCAAGTCGTGCGCGAGACGGGGCAGGAGTCTCGGCGGAAGTGTCGCCTGAATTCGTCGTTCACGGTGTGGTTGGTGCTGGCGATGGGGTTGTTGACGGACGTTCCGATTCGGGGGGTGTATCGGCGGAGTCGATGCTTCCAGGAGGGGGAGAAGATTCCGACGCGGGCGGCGTTGTGCAAGGCGCGTCAGCGGTTGGGGATCAAGCCGCTGCTGTTGCTCTTTCGAGAGGTCGTGACGCTCTTGTGTTGTCCGGTAGTCGCGGGTGGATTTTATGCGGGTTGGCGGCTGATGGGGATCGATGGGGTGAGCTTCACAGCGCCCGTCACACCGGGCAACATTCGAGCCTTTGGTCTGCCGAAGGGAGGCGACACCGCAGAGAGCGTGGGGGGCTTTCC
>JANPCU010000382.1:0-10927 GCA_031431195.1 Planctomycetota bacterium
AATTGACACGCGCGACGGACGAGGATGTCCGTCGTACGACTCAATCCGTCCCGCGTGAAGTATAAGTCCCCCTCGCGGTCCGATACGTTGATTAATTGCGTGTTGGAGACTAAGGCCTGCAGACGCGCAGCTGTGCAATAGCCGTGGAGCTAACGGGCGATCTCTTTCGTCTCGATCGCGTCACTCTGGCGGGCCTTGCTCTGGCCGAATCCCTCATCGGTCCGCGCGATCCTCTGCACATCGACCACGCCCAACGCCAATCGCTCCGAATAGACTCCGCGCAGAGCGTCATGAGGCATTCCGGCGAGCGTCCGGCGTGAGCCGGATGGGACTTCGAGGAGACCCCGCAGAACCAATGGTCTGACGCCACCCCGCTCGCCGGAACGTCTCACTCGGCACCGATCGAGGTATCATCCAGATCCGTCGTCTCCTTAAACTATTGCATCACCGGCTGCCCTTTTATTCGCTCGAACGTCGCCGCCCAATGCAGCTCCAATAGCTTCTCCGGCGTGACACTTATGTGATCGATATAACGATACTCCGCCGCCGTCTCCGCCAGCCCACTACACGCCGCATTAATCGACACCATCGGCTGCCGCGATAACGACTCGATCAACTCCACCACCCGCTCATCCAGCCGCCGATCCCAGATCCATCTCCGCGAACTCGCCTGCAAGATCCATCTCCCCCGGCCTCCCTGCCCACCCGAC
The DNA here is from genome assembly GCA_031431195.1 of Planctomycetota bacterium. Taxonomy (GTDB): domain Bacteria; phylum Planctomycetota; class Planctomycetia; order Planctomycetales; family Planctomycetaceae; genus TH-plancto1. The sequence continues at coordinate 711 of JANPCU010000382.1, forward strand.
ATGCGATTCCACACGCCATTTCCATGGCGCAAATCTCCCTCCAGAATAAATGGTCCGTGGTGGATTATTTCGGAGAGATGTGTAGAAAGGTTAGACAAAGACGTCCGTCGTACGCCTCAGTATGTCCCGCGCGAAGCAGAAACGCACCTATCCACGACACGAGAACGCCCACGAAGATGTCCTGGCGAACTCTCCGGGGATGGCCGGGTTCAGACCAAGGGCTTCTCCGCGTCATGGTCTCGGGCCATCGCACGCTGCTCTATTCGTGAGTCATACCAAGCCACGGTGATCACGATCACCACTCCCACCAACAGCCCGGCTGTCGCCCCCTGAGTCAGACCGAGCCCCAGACCGACCTGGACAGGATTGAACACGGCGTTGGGCGGGACATCGAACACCGTTCGGTAATAGTCTGGAGCCATGACCGCCAGCACGTACCCAGCCAGTGCCCCCAGCCCGGAAAACCCGAGGCAGCTGGTGATCGTGATCAGGAATCCGCGAAGGACTGTCATAAGAGTTGCCTGACATTCAAAAATGTGTGGTACACAGATTTCACAGCTTGGCACAGATTTGGAGGGGATGCTCGACAGACACCATCGGCGATGATGAGCGAAGATCAACCCTATGGAATCTGTGTCGATCTGTAAAATCTGTGTACGAACCCCTGCCTTGCTCACCGACTAACCCCCAAATGCGTCGGCACTGTCGATCACCTCATCGCGACTGCGAACTCTGATGGAGATATCTTCCGGGGTAGACTCTTCCTTCAGGGAATACACTTCCGAAAGATCACCGGGTTCTTGAAAGAGGACATGGATATGCAGGACACCGCCAAACGAACCGATGTAGTGAATCGATTCATCATCGGCTTCCTTGTAGTCCCCGTCACAGACGTGAGTGAACTCTTGTTCACACCGATCATAGGCTTCCGTGGGGCTTGAGGCTTTGATGAGAATTGTGTTCTCGTGAACCCAGCATGTCGTTAGCTCAGAGTCACACTCTTCGCGAACGATTGTGAATACATGGGCGTAGGTAACGGCGTACCATCCCACAGGACTGATCACTTCACCTTCCATGACCGTACTCCTGAATAATCCCCCGCACTCACTTCCCAAACTTCTCCAGCGCCGTCTGCTTAATCCCCTTCAGGTCGAGCTTTCCGGTCCCTAGGATCGGGATCTGATCGACCTGGCAGAAGCTGTCGGCGGAGGGGAGCCACAGGTTGGGGAGGCCCTTCCCTTGGAGTTCCTTCAGGATTTCGTTCGGCGTCTTGTCGAGGGCCGTATGCAGCACGATGAGCCGTTCACCACGGCTAGCATCGGGTACGGCAGTCACCGCCAGCTTGAGTTCGGCGTCTTCCGAGTCGGGTGTCTCGATGATCCGGGTCAGGTGCTCCTCGATGAGGATATGCGGAACCATCTCCCCGCCGATCTTCGAGAACCGGCTTTGCCGACCGGTAATCTCGATAAACCCTTCGTCGTCGATCCGGCCATAGTCTCCCGTGTTGTACCAGCCGTCCGTAATCATCTGCGCGGTCTTCTCGGGATGGTTCAGGTAGCCCTGCATCACGTTCGGTCCCTTGATCAGCAGCAGCCCCTCCTTGCCGATGCCCAGGTCGGCCCCCGTGTCGGGATGGACGACTTTGGCCGCCACGCCCGGTAGCGGACGACCGACGGTGCCCAGCTTCGATCCGATCTGATGCGAGTCGACGGTCCGGTGGTCGGGGATGTTGACAGCTGCGACGGGAGAGAGTTCCGTGGTGCCGTACCCTTCGGAGGGGCGCACGCCGAACTTCTGGAAGAACTCTTCGGCCAGGTCGAGCGGCAGCTTCTCGGCCCCGACGACGACCAGATCGAGATGGGCGAACTGCTCCTTCTCGATCCGCTTCAGATACGTCTTCAGGAACGTCGGCGTCGCCATCAGGATGGTCGTCTTGTGCTTCTCGGACAGCTTGCCGATGATCTTGGCGTCGAGCGGATTGAAGTGGTAGACCGCCTTGGGAGCACAGCATGCGGGGAGCCACATCGAAGCGGTGTAACCGAACGAATGGAAGAACGGCAGCACGCCCAGCAGGACATCAGTCGGCTCCAGATTCAGCAACTGATCAACGGCGTCGACATTGCTGCCGACGTTGTGCTGCGAGAGCATGACCCCCTTGGGCTCGCCGGTCGATCCGCTGGTGAAGATGATCGACAGGATGTCGTCGGGCTTGATCTTGGTCAGGCCCAGCACCCGGTCGAGGATTGGTGCGGGCAGGTACGATTGGGCGGCGGCGATCCCCTTGTCGAGGCCGGTCATCTTCGCCTTGAACTCATCGACGAAGACCCACTCGGCCCCCACCAGATTCATCGGCTTCTTTTCGAGAAAGCTCTTGGTGGTCAAGACGTGCTTGAGGCCCGCCTCTTTCACGCAGTAATTCAAGGTCTCTTCGGAGAGGGTGTAATTGAGGTTCACTGCCGTCCGACCGGCCAACGCGACCGCCATGTTGGCCAGGAAGCCACCGACCGACGGCGGGATGAGCAGGCCGATCATCGTCTCGCCGGGCTGGAAGACCTCGCGCTCCATGTACCGCCGCATGGCGAGAGCGGCGATCAGCGTCTTTCCGCCGGTCAACTCGGTGCCGAGCGAGTCGGCCACCTTGGAGCGCGAACGATCACGCTTGCAGCGGCGAATGAACTGCCGGACGGGAATCAGTTCGCGCGACTTGTCTCTTTCCACAGCTTCCACTCCCAATTGTTGTACCGCCTGCCGTACCGCGTGGGCATCCTCGGGATGCTCGATCGGCTTTCCATATTGAACGGAGACCGGATAGTTCAAGCGAGTCGGCCAGTTGCCGAACACCTTCCCACCCCGGAAGCTGAAGAAGCTGCCCCAGAGACCATGCAGGTAGGCCGGAATCACGGGGCAACCGGTCCCGTCGACGATCTTCATCATGCCGCGCTGGAACTGTTGCAGCTGTCCCGTGCGAGTGATTTGGCCTTCGGCGAAGATGCAGACGAGATCGCCCTTCATCAGGGCTTCTTTCGCCTGTTGCAGGGACTTAATCAAAGCCCGTGGGCCTTCGCTGGCCTTGATCGGGATCACCCGCATGATCTCGCCGAATGGCTTCAGCCAGGGGTTCCGCGTGAAGTCGGCATAGATGATGAACCGGGCGATGCGCGAGCAGGTTCCCATCATCAGCACGCCATCGATAAACGACACATGGTTGACAACGATCAGCGCGCCCCCCTTCTCGGGAACGTTCTCCCGGCCATGCACCTTCAGCCGATACAGCGTGTGCGACACCAGGTACAGGAAGAACCGGAAGGTCAGGTCGGGCATCAGCCGCAGCACGTAGATGAGGACCGGTATGGTGCCGAGCCCAGCCACTGCGTAGATCGCCGTCGGAGAGAGTCCGAGTGTGCTTCGCAGAAAGAAGAACAGCCCCAGCGACAGCAGGATGAACAGGAACGTAATGAAGTTGCACCCCGCCAGAATCATCCCGCGCTGGGCTGGATCGCTGCGGTACTGCATGTAGGTTTCGAGCGGGATGTTAAACATTCCCGCCCCGGCTCCCAGCAGGAACAGCGACGCGCAGCACAGATAGAACGAGATCTGCACGGTGTCGACCAAATGCGGGTCGACGAACGACCCGGTGATCCACACCATCAGGGAACTGATCGCGATCCCCAGGGCCCCGAACGGCACCAGCCCGAGTTCGACCTTGCCTTCGGAGAGCAGACCGGCCAGCACGCTGCCGCTGCCTAAGCCCGCGACCAGCACGGCCAGCAACAGGCCGATGTTCTCCTTAGCGAGGCCCAGCACTTCGCCCCCCAGCGGGTCGACATTGGCCTGAGCCAGAGATGCCAGGAACCAGAAGAACGCAATCCCGAACGTCGTCCGCACCAGTCGCACATCCTTCCACAGAATCTGCAGCGCGGGAATCGTCTCTGTCAGCGGGTTGATTTTGAGCGTGAAGTCAGGATTCCCCGGAGTCAGCCGAGGGATCATCAGACTCGTCAAGGTGCCGACAACGCCGATTCCGACCAAGGCGATCGCAGCGGGCAGGAACGCCGTCCACGTCACTCCCTCGGCTGTGATCCCGTACTTGACCACTCCGTAAATCTTGAATCCAGCAGCGGCTCCCAGAGCACACGCCACCACGGTCGCCAGTCCGACGAAACCATTCCCCGCCGACAAATGCCGATGCGGCAGAATCTCGGGCATCGACCCGAATCGCGAGGGACCGAACAACGCACTCTGGGCCCCCATCAGTCCGACCGACACAAACATCATCCAGACATGCCCCTGGACAATCATCCAGACCGCAAAGCACATAATGACGATTTCGGCGACCTTCATCGCCACCATCACGGAACGCTTACTAAACCGGTCGGCCATCGACCCCGAGAGCGGCATGAGAAACAGATACGGCAGGGTAAATGAGACCCCTCCCAGCACCACCATCAGCGTCTTCCAGTACGTAGCGGCGTCCCCCGTCAGCCCGCCCAGCAGTCCAATCTGCTCTGCCACACAGACCGACAACCACCGCAGCAAGTTGTCGTTGAACGATCCCAGAAACTGTGTCAGCAACACCCCGATGAAGCCCGCACTCCATAAAGGGCGGTGGTCTTCGGGAGTCTCATTGGGAACGGAGTCGGTCATGCTCTGGAAGTCCTTTCCGGAAGCGATTGGCGGGAGACTGCGGAATCGCAGCTCGAATGAGACGGAAGTATAAGGGCATGCGCAACTCCTTGACGAGAGACACCCGCCCAGCTGGGATTTGGCGAGTTCGGCAGACCGCCTCCCGCGCGTGAGTATTCCTCTTCGCTCCGATACAAATGCTGCGTGGGCACTTTGCCCCGTCCTCACGACTCACACTCAAGAAGGTCCATCATGCTCAAGCTGATCCGCGCCGGTCTGTTGTCACTGATGTTCTGTGCCCCCCTCCTGGCTGAGGACCAACCCGCCAGTTGGAGCGAGCAGCAGGTTGCCAAGCTACCGAAGTCGGAGACTCCGATCCGGCTCTTCAACGGGAAGGATCTGGAAGGCTGGGACGGCCAGACGGCCAAATATTTTCAGGTCGACAACGGCGAGATCGTGGCCCGCAACGAGGTGGCGAACGCCCCCCAGGCCAGCACATACCTCGTCACGAAGAAGAAGTACCGCAACCTGCGCCTGATTTTCGAAAGCAAACTTGTCGAGAGCGAGATGCACTCGGGAATCGCTCTGTGGGGCCAGACCGTCGAGAAGGCAGGGGACGCCTTCAGCTACCAGGGGCACCTCGTCATGTACCCATCCGGGTACGGCTTCTGGGATCTCTACCGCCGCAACGGGATCTACCAGGACAAAGACGGTGCCGCCAAGAAGGTCGGCCACCAGCATGACTGGAACCAGATGGAGATCGTCGCCGTCGGCTCTCGCATTCAGTTCGCCCTCAACGGACATGCGGTCGCCGACTGGACCGACCCGAAGCCAGAACTGTGCGAGGAAGGCCCGCTCGGACTCCAGCTGCACTCCAACTCGGTCGCGCAAGAACTACGGTTTCGGGGTCTGATCCTGACAGAGAACCCCGAGGAAAAGCTGGTGACGGTGGAGGTGAAGTAAGGAGAGTCGCACCGGGGCACGAACTCAGCATGCCCCCTTGTGGGGTTCGCTGTTCGCCCTATTGATACCGGACTCCACTCCAGTCCTTCGCCAGATCAACGAGGATCTTCAGTGTCTGTGGGTTGATCGCTGTCGCGGCGATCCCGGGGATGCGCAGCATGTCGGCCCGCTCGTCCATCCAGGTTTCACCGAAGTGGACCGGCTGACCGTTATGGACCCAGACCGATTGGCCGCCCAGGGCCCGAGCGACATGCAAGGCCACCGGGTAGTCGTAGATATTCGGCGTGTGAATCAGCGACCCGCCGAACTCACCACTGGCCAGTAAGGGATAGATGCTGCCGGGCATATCATCGGGAGCCACACCACACAGGCCCGCAGCTGTCACCTCTTGGGAGCGGTCGCGGTCAGCCTGTTGGAACCCAATGAGATAGATCTTGTTCGAGTCGGGGCGGCTCAGTGAGTGGATTGTGGGCATGTTACTCAGCCAGGCCACCGCCGGGATACGGGGGTTGTCGTCCCCGGTTTTCACGCAGTGCCCGTAGACCTCGGTCCAGTTCCCTTGCTCTCCCATCTCGGGGGCATAGACCAGAGAATAGAGGACATCGGTCTTGGTCCGCAGGTGTAGCATCACGGCGTAACCATTCCCGGTTCGCTCACTGAAATATTTGGTTCCATCGATCGGGTCGAGGGCGATCGTGTAGTCGCTGTTCGGGTCAAAGGCCCCGATGTCTCCATTGGCCTCTTCGGCCTCCACACGACACCGATGGAAGATCGGATCGGCATCGCGCAGGCCGCAGACGAGTAGCTCCTGCACGGTCAGATCGGCTAGCGTCAAAGCGTCCGTGTTGGAACTGCCGCTCGATTTGCCATCGAGCTTGATGTTGAACTTCCTCAACTGCTTGGCAATCGCCCCGGCCCAGCGCAGGAGTGGGGGAGCACTCTGCCGCAACGCGAGGATGAGTTCGGATTCGAAGGCGGTCTGGGGCATGGGCGATCGACCTGGGATGTACTGCGGAGTGGCCTCAGGACATCAGCTTACTGTGAGCAGGTCGTACACTGCGAGCCGAAGCGGAGAATGCCGTGACTGCTGCGTCGACAGTCGAGTTGAGGATTGAGGATAGCCCTGTCGGGAGGGCGAACCCCAAAATCGAGTGCTGACTGAGCATGACTCACTGGCGGTCAAGCCATGTAGTCGCAGAGTTACTTGGGGGTGAATCGAGATTCGCTGGAAAGAACTGACAGCCCGAGTTACACTCCCTCTCCCGCAAGGGGCCTTGGAGAGGTGGCAGAGTGGCCGAATGCGCCGGTCTCGAAAACCGGTATGCCCGAAAGGGCATCGAGAGTTCGAATCTCTCCTTCTCCGCTTGATGAAACACGGTAAAACACTAGGTTCCGCGACGGAAACCCCGACACGGTTGGGGTTTCCGTTTTGCGTTTCAGGGTCGATTGTGGCCCGTTTTGGGCGAGTTTGGATGCAAATTGATGCAGATTGTGACATCTAGCGGAAAGCAGAATGGCACCATAGTGGGCACCTCACGGCACCACTGTGGGCACCTTTTTGAGGCCACTTTCAGGCAAAATATCGATCATCAGCCTACGGCTCCGGTCGCGGAAACCGGCGCATGAAAATGCGGAACCGAGGGGAGCGTATTGAGCGCCGCGGCTTGGTCCGTCATGGTCAGGGTGGTATACACATTCATCGTTAGATCGATCGTCGAGTGGCGGGCGAGCGCTTGGGCGGTCTTGGGGTGTACGCCAGACTTCATCATGTTGGTGATGAACGTGTGCCGCAGGGCGTGGAAGTCGGCGTAGAGGCCGTGGGCGTCGACGTAGGGGATACCAGCGGTTTCCAGGTCAGCTTTCATCATCTGGCCCGCGTGCCTTGCCTTAGCCCATTTTCCAGGCCAGGCCATCTCCGAAGAAGTCTTCCCAAGAAGCCAGGGACGCAGCATGGCCACCAGACTCGGATGCAGCGGGAGGGTGTCTTGTCGGCGATGTTTCGAATACGCCGCCTTCACCATCACGGTCGGCGTCGCATCGTCCAGCCGAAAGCTATCGCAGGTGAGGCTCGCCAGTTCGCTGGCTCGCAGTCCGGTATAGGCAGCCACGGTGTAGAGCATGGCTCGATCGGGACCGGCCATCTTGAAGGCGACGGAACCTGAGCGAGCCGCCTTGAGCAAAGCAGTGAACTCGACCTCCGTCAAGGGGCGTCGATCGTGGCGACGATCCGTACTCACATTAAGCATCGAGACGAACGCCAGCGGGTCATCGTGGGCCCGGCGGTCCTTCACCAGCCACCGCGAGAACTGCTTGATCGCCCGCAGGTAGTGGTTGCTGGTCTGGATGCTCTTCCCCTCATCCCGCAGATCGGAGAGGAACGATTGGACGCGGCTGGCGGTGAGATCCGAGGCCACCTTTGACTTACAACTCTCGATGATCTGCTTCGCACGAAAGATTACCAAGCGGACCTGGCCATCGCTCACTCGCTTGGCCCGCAAATGCTTTTCGAACTCCACCAGCTGGTGGTTGATCGGACGTTTGCGTTCCTCATCGAACCGATCGACAACCCCCGACGCTCGGCGCTCCTTCTTCTTGACGATCTCGTTGAGCATCGCTTGGGCCGCCGTCTTGTCTATCGCGAGGGGGACGCGGCGTTCGATGCCGTTTTCATCCTTGAAGCGGCCCCACCACTTCTTGGCTTTGGCTTTCACCCGTTCTCCGGTCTTCGGATCAGTGATGATGATTGGTTTGCGGTACAGATTGGCCATCGTGGGTTCGTCGTCCTTTTGAATGAGTGGTTCGCGGAAGACGCTCCGCGCGGGACACAGTGGGCCATCCGTCGCGACACAACTCAAGCGAGTTTCGAGGACTTCTTCCGAGTCATTTCCCAGGCCGAGCGGCGGGGGCAACCGGCCTCCACCCAGGCTTGCAATTCAGTCACTCGCCACATTGCCGAGTGGGCGATTCGTATGGGGCGAGGTATCCACCCCGCCGCATCCCACGCTCGCCACGTCCGCGTTGTCTTGCCGCACATCCGTGCCGCGTCACAGGCCGGGATCAGCAGCACCCGCGACGTGAATTCGGTCTCGATGATTGCCAATGGCGCTTCGGTTGGGACTTCCATAGGCATTCCTTCAAACAACGACAGCCGCCCAGAATGCGGGCGGCTGTGGGATTGGACATGTTCAGCCTGTGCGGACTGGAGCTATGGGGCCGACGAACCAGATTCGACTGTCTCGACGCACGTACTCTCGGCGGGCATTAACTCCGACATGGCCGTCAGGGTCTCCCACCACTCCGTCGAGCAGGCCGACTCCCAGCAGTCCTGGCAGAGGGCGTCGCTGCTTCCAATGGAGTCGCATTCGTCGAATGGCGTGAAGCACAGCGTGCAGATCATCCAAACACCTGCCAGTTCAGGGCGGCTCGTACGCAGTCCTCGGGTGAGGCGGAACTCGGGCGGATGACTGGGACGTCGAGGGACTCGGCGAAGCGGACTTCGCGTGTGGCTCCGACGGAGTAGCCGGGGACTCGGAGGACGGCATCGCAGCGGGCGAGGAGTTCTTCGTCGTAGTCGAGCCACTCTTCGTAGGGCTTCGGCGACACGATGTCCCAAAGCATCGTGAGATGTGGGACCAGCGGAGTGAACCCGGCCTTGAGCAGCGCGTCGGCAATGCGGATTGCGTGCTTCGTGTTGGACACGGGATCAGGTTCCGAGTACGGAGCTGCGATGTAGATCAGCGGGACTACCGTCTGCGTGGTGGTCTTGCGCACTTGAATCTCCACAGATTGCACTCGGGTCAGTGTCGTCAGCATCAGGTTCTCCAAAGAGGGTGGCGTACAGGGGGGCGTAGTGGGCTTCGCGGGCCAGCAGGTAGCGGGCTCGCATGACTTTCAGTGAGTCGGGGGTGACGGGGTTGTGAACTGCGGAGTGCAGAACCTCGAAGCGGCTGGGAGTGTCGTCATCCGGGACGAAGCCCCACGCTCGGACATCGACGGCGTTATCGAGTGTTCCGCCCGCGAACGGGATCACGGGGCTGTAGGCGACGGAGAGGTCGATCATCGCCAGTAGCTGGGGAGTGATCCCTTCCTGGGCGAGTTGGTCATCGACGAGTTTGGTCAGGGCAGCAAGAAGGCTCATGAGGCTCCTATTCAGAGGTGAGAGTTACCGGCTGCGGAGCAGCCACGGTTCGAAGTAGGCTTGTTTGCCGCCGATGACGACGCCGCAGCCCAGAATTGGCTTGTGGGCGAAGCGGCGGCCGTAGTCGAACTGCAATCGGCTGGCATCAATCCCGCAGCCGACCGAGAGGCCGAACACGCGGAACTCGGGGTTGGCCCACCAGCGGACACCTCCCTGGCTGTGAAAGTGGCCGATGACGGTCGAGCGGAAGTTGTCTTTGGCTTGTTGGTATGCAGCGTCCTGGCCTGCCCGACCGCTATCGCCGTGCGAGTAGATCACGCCGTCGATGATCAACTTCGAGAACCGGGGATGAATCGACCAACCGACGTTCCACATGTCGGCGTAGTCCTTGAGTAGTTCAGGCGGGAGCCCGGCTGTCACAGCTTGCCGTTCGGTGAGGGCATCGTGGTTACCGATCAACCAGTCGGCCTTGGGAAACGCCTTGGTGAGCGTG
>JANPCU010000383.1:0-12229 GCA_031431195.1 Planctomycetota bacterium
CCCCCCCCCCCCCCCCGGCCCGCCACTTCTTCCGGACATGTCCCGTCTTGACCTGTTTCGGCCTGATCCCATAGCGTCCCGGACGTGTTTCGTCGCGAGGGAGCTGGAATGGCAGGCCGATCATTGACCGTGGTACAGGTATTGCCTGACCTGCACGGGGGCGGTGTCGAGCGCGGGTCGCTCGAAATCGCGGGAGAGTTGGTCCGCCGTGGCCATCGGTCGCTTGTGATCTCTGGCGGTGGTCGACTGGTCTCTCCACTGGAGCAAGCGGGGTCACAGCACATCACCTGGACCATCGGCAAGAAGTCCCCCTGGACCGCACGCTATGTGCTTCAGCTGCGGTCGTTGCTGCTGAAAGAACGGGTGGATGTGCTGCATGTCCGCTCTCGGGTGCCCGCGTGGGTGGCTTGGCTGGCGTGGAAGTCTCTGCCAGAAGCCGTGCGACCTCGTCTGGTCACGACTGTGCATGGGTTCTACAGCGTCAGCCGGTTCAGTTCGATCATGACCAGCGGCGAGGCGGTGATCGCCGTGTCCGAGTCGATCGCGGAGTACATCCGCGCCAGCTACCCTCGCACTGATCCCGCCGCGATTACTGTCGTGCCGCGAGCGATTGACCCCATCGAATTCCCGCACGGACTGACTCCATCCACAGAGTGGTACAACCGCTGGGCCAGCGAGTACCCCCACACCACCGGGAGGCAGTGGCTCACGCTGGCGGGTCGGATTACCCGCCTCAAGGGACACGAGGACTTCCTGAGTTTGCTCACTCGACTCAGGGGACTGGAGCACAATGTCCACGGCTTGATCGTGGGCGACGAAGACCCGCGCCGGGCCGGGTATGCGGATGAACTCCGGCAGCGAGTGCGAGAGCTGCAACTCGAAGACCGCGTGACATTCACTGGGCACCGCTCAGACATCCGCGAGATCTACGCCGCCTCGCGCGCGGTCCTCTCACTCTCCACTCAACCCGAATCATTCGGTCGCACTGTCCTCGAAGCCCTCGCGATCGGGACTCCCGTGATCGGCTATGACCATGGCGGAGTCGGCGAAATTCTGCGCGACCTTTACCCCCGCGGAGCAACGCCACGAGGTGACATCGAGCAACTCACCTCGCGCGCGAGTCAGCTGCTGCACAGTGAGCGGCAACTCGTCCCGGCCTTCTCCAAGTACCGGCTGGCGGACTCGCTGGCCACTGAGGTCGATCTGTACGAGCAGCTGGCGGGGACGGTGGTACAGCGCTCCGCGTCGTGAACCCAGAACTCAGAGAGTTGTGGCACAATCTACACCTCGTCACCCAAAAATCGCGAGGCCCGGCGGACACCGACGGCGCGGGAGTTTTCCCAGATCGTGCTGACCTCACCGAGATGTTGCACCAGACTCGGTGTCGGGAAGTGGACCGAAACACCGACCCGCGCGGCCCAGTCTCCAATGAGCATGCTGATCCCACCCGAATGATTCTCCGAACGCGAGCTGCACGCCCGCTGAATGAGCGGGTCCCGCACGAACTTCTCAGCGGCCTCGCGAGAAAAAATAAACACCACAGCCCCAAACTTCCACGGACTGTTCCGCTGGTGCCAGCCAGACTCGCTGGCGGTGTCATCGGTGCAACACCATGCGGAAACCAGACCCGGTTCTGATCCTGGCCACAAGCACCGTTCGAGGTACTCCCGCAGCGGCAAATGCCCCGGCCAGAAAGCGTCGTCCTGCACCAGCATCAACGCCTGGGCTTCGGGGAACCGTTGGAGCAGCTCCCCCACCGCGAGAAAATAACTCTGCCTGGCCCCGGCAGCTGGGTCTCGAATCGTTCGTGAGAGACGTGCGAACTCGGGCGGGATCTCGACCTCGCCGTCGATGAACAGATGTGGCTGAGACCACCCAGCGTTGATCAAGCTGCGCAAGCCAGGGGCGAGTGTCGACGAGCGTCGTGGCGCGGTGGTGACACCGACCGCCCACTGCGTCACTTGGCCGACACGTTCCTTCGGGGGCGGCAGAACCCGAGCCACCTCATCGACCGACCGCAGTACTCCCTTTCGCCCCGGTGGGATCGGTGCGGAAGGAAGATCATCCTCGTCGGGAAGTACGACGGGCAAACTCGACTCGGCCTTCCGGAGGAGGGCTTGCCAGCGGCGCGTGTCCTCGTCCACTGTCGAACCCTGTTGAACTAACAGCTGGTCAACCGCATTCCAGACCAGCGAGGCCACCACCGGATTGAAGTCGCGTGGACTGGGTTCAAAACTGCGGCAACAGGCGTGGCAAATGTCGTGCGAGACCAGCGCGAATTCCTCCGGGCCGCCGACGAAGAGTTCTGATAATAAACGGCACCGCGCCCACGACACACCGGGACCGGTCTCGCGATAGCGGCAGCTTTCTGGGGTGCGTGGAGGTGATGCCAAAGACACAGTTTCGCCTCAGTTCGTCGATACATGTGCGGCAGCCACCACACGAAACTGGTCGGACACGATGGGGCTTCCCCGTGCTATTCTGGTCGAGTCCCTCGGTATACTTCACGCGGGCCAGATGGAGATGTACGACGGACGTTCTCGTCCGTCGCTCCCCGAGGTGTTTCACACGGACGGACGAGGACGTCCGTCCTACGAAATGCCTCAGTTCTCACCGCGTGAAGTATCGTTCTCCCGTGGGAGACTTCGGTCGTCACCCCAGGACGCTCACATCGTGAAGATACCTCGATTTCGAGTGAGTCACAATGTGGTGCCCGCCCGCTCATTCACGGGCTTGGCTTGGACAAGCTGCCCCGGGAAGAGGAAGATGAGGGCGTTAACGTTCGACTCTTCCCCTCGGTTGTCCCCATGAGTTTGTCCATTCCGACGATTGATTGCCGCGAAGCCCATGCTGCGGGTCTGTTTGCGTCTTTGCGAGAGAAGCTCAGCCCGCGCGGGGATGTCGTCTCCGAGGCGGGTCGCGCACGCACGATGGCTCTCTTCGGCGAGCCACTGACGCCGTCGCAAGTGGTCGAACGCATCTGCCAGCGGGTCCGGCGCGAGGGGCTCGATGCGGTGCTGGAGTACACCAAGCTCCTCGATCGCCGGGAGATCACACGTGACACGCTCCGCGTGACGCCCGCAGAACTCCAAGCCGCCCACGCAGCTGCCGACCCGAAATACCTCGATACCATTCGCCGCATTCGCGAGAACATTGTCGAGTACCAGCGGGCCATTCTGACGAGCGATGTCCGTATCGTGCGGCAGTCGGATGACGCCCGGATCGAGTTGCGGCAGCGGGTCAGGCCACTGCGGCGGGTCGGTGTGTGCATTCCCGGCGGGGCGGCAGCGTACCCGTCGACGCTGCTGATGACTGTGGTGCCCGCTCAGACGGCGGGGGTGCAGGAGATCGCGGTGGTCGTGCCGCCGACGCCGTTCGGGGGATACAACGTCGATATCCTTGCGGCGTGTCATGAACTGGGAGTGACCGAGGTCTACCGCGTCGGCGGAGCGCAGGCTGTGGCTGCGCTGGCCTATGGGGTTGAGGGGATTCCGCGTGTCGACAAGATCGTCGGACCGGGGAGTATCTTCGTGGCCCTCGCCAAGAAGTACGTCTTCGGCGAGGTCGACATCGACAGTATCGCCGGTCCGAGTGAGGTGATCGTCCTGGCCGATGAGACTGCGAACCCAGCCTTCGTCGCAGCCGACCTCATCTCCCAAGCCGAACACAGCCCCGGCTCGGGCGTGCTGATTACCTGGCATGAACCGCTGATTGCCCAGGTGCAGATTGAACTCGAAGGGCAGTTGGCGAAGTTGGATCGCGGCGACCTCGCCCGCGAATCGCTCGAGCAATACGGAGCGTTCATTCTCGCTCGCGATGAAGACGAAGCCGCCCGCCTGACCGATGATCTCGCCACCGAGCATCTGCACATCTCGACAGCTGACCCCGAGAAGCTGCTGGATAAGGTACAAAACGCGGGGGCGATCTTCCTCGGCCACTATACCCCTGTGGCCTTGGGTGACTACGTCGCTGGGCCATCGCATGTGTTGCCGACCGGTGGGACCGCACGGTTCGCCAACGGACTGAGTGCCGTTGATTTCCTCAAGCGTTCGTCGGTCATCTCTTACAACAAATCCGGACTGGCCCTGGATGCCGATCTGGTGCGGCTCATGGCCGACAAGGAGGGGCTGACCGCTCACCGGGCAAGCGTGGATGTGCGGTTGAAGTAGGTTGTGCGAAAACCAAACTCACCAGAGTTCAATCTGTGCTGACCCCTTGCTTCTGCAGACTCACATCTGCCGCTCGCTGGGCTCCGCTTCGAAGACTTCGCGTCGCAGCTAAACAGGCGGTGGAGTCTCCGGCGGATTCTCTAATTGGGCAGCGGGCGTAGTGGTTTCATCGGCGACTTCGGCAGGGATGCGGGCGACGCTGGCGAGTTTTTCGCCGTCGAGACGCATGATGCGGACACCTTGCGTGTTGCGGCCGATGAGGCTGATGTCGACGGCACGGATGCGTTGCATCATGCCGCTTTGGGAGACCATGAGGACGTCATCGCCGTCGTGAACGGCGAGGATACCCATGACCTTGCCGTTGCGGTCGGTGGTCTTGATGTCGCGGAGGCCCTTGCCGCCGCGGCGCTGGCGGCGGTAACGCATGCCGCTCGGGCTGGTGGGGTCTTCTTCTTCGCCGGTCGGTTCGGCTTCGGCCACTTCGGGTTCGACGCTCTCTGGTTCATCACCAGAGGGCTCACGCCCTCCGCTCGCCGGGTCATCCGCTTCGATCACGCCAAACGGAGTCCGCTTGCCGTAGCCATTTTCACAGATGGTCAGCAGTGTGGCGTTCTCTTCCGCCACAACCATACCAACGACCAGATCGTCCTTGCCGAGCTTGATCCCCTTGACCCCCATCGTGTCGCGACCGGTCGCCCGAGCATCGGACTCGCAGAAGCGGATCGACATCCCGTTCGAAGTGCTGAGGACCACATCCTGGCCGGGGGAGACCTTGACCACATCGATTAGAGCGTCTCCCTCGTCGAGCTTGATCGCGATGATCCCGCCCTTTTTGGGACGGCTGTAAGCAGACAGCGAAGTCTTCTTGACGATGCCCGCTTGCGTGGCCATCAGCAGGAACTGGTTGTCGACAAACTCGCGCACGTCGATGCAGTCCTGCACCTTTTCGCCTTCGTCGAGGGACAACAAGTTGACCAGCGCCCGGCCCTTGGCGGTGCGGCCTTGCAGCGGCAAGTCGTACACTTTTTGCCAGTAGACGCGGCCCTTGTTCGTGAAGAACAACAGGTAGGCATGCGTACTGGATACGAACAGATGCTCGATCGGATCTTCGTCGTCGCTCTTGGCTCCGGCGATCCCCTTGCCCCCGCGATGCTGAGACTGATATGTCATCAACGGAGTCCGCTTGATATAGCCCCGCTGGGACAGCGTAACGACCATCGGCTCTTCGGTGATCAGCGAATCTTTGTCGACATCAGTCAGCTCTTCTTCGCTGATCTCCGTCCGGCGAGGCGTGGCGTATTTGGACTTCATGTCCTCCATCTCGCCGCGAATCAGCGCGAGAACCGCTTCTTCGGAACCCAGCAAACGCAGATGCTCCGAGATCCCGGTGAGCAGATGATTATGCTCGCCTTGGAGGTTTTCTCGCTCCAGATTGGCGAGTGAGCCGAGCTGCATACTGACGATAGCTTCGGTTTGGTTGAGTGACAGCGAGTAGGCTTCGAAGACCCCTTGCTCGTCCTGGAACATTGAATAGCCGGTGGCCCCGAGGGCGCGTTCGATCAGCCCGCCATCGATCTTAATTTCCTGCAAGCGAACCTTAGCCTCGTTGCGACTTGGGGAGTTGCGGATCGTCGAGATAATCAGATCGATATCGATCTGGGCGATCAGCAAGCCTTCGACCGTGTGCTTGCGCTTGCGGGCTTCGGCCAGCAGGAATTCGGTCCGGCGGCGAATGACGGTCACCCGATGCCGGATGAACTCCTGCAGCATCGCCCGAATGTTGAGCGTCTGCGGGCGGTTGCCGACCAAGGCTAGCATGATCACGCTGACCGTGGTTTGTAGCGGTGAATACTTATAGAGCAGGTTCAGCACGACTTCGCGGTCGGCATCCCGCTTCAAGTAAATGTGCAGCCGCACTTGCCAGGTCGGTGTCTTGCGGTCGGTGAAGTCGACGACGCGCGAGATCCCCTTGATCTTGTCATCCCGGATCAGCTCTTCCAGCTTCTCCTTAATGCGGTCGCGATTTTCGAGATACGGGATCTCCTTCACGACGATGACTTCGGTATTCTTCTCAGTCTCGAATTCGATTTTGGCGCGGACGGTCAGCGTACTGCGTCCCGTGTGATATCCCTGACGCACGCCGAAGCGCCCACAGATCACGCCGCCGGTGGGGAAGTCGGGACCGGGGAGAACTTCGATGATCTCGTCAACGCTGGCGTCCGGGTTATCGATCAGCAGTTGGACCGCTGTGGCGACTTCTGCCAGGTTGTGCGGAGGGACGCTGGTCGCCATACCGACGGCGATGCCGGTCGAGCCATTGACGAGCAGATTCGGGAACCGCGCGGGGAGGACGACGGGCTCTTCATTCCGCTGGTCATAGGTCCGGACGAAGTCGACCGTGTCCTTGTTGAGGTCATCGAGCAGGTCAGCAGCCTGAGCCGAAAGCCGAGCCTCGGTATATCGCATGGCTGCCGGGCCGAGTCCGGCGATCGAGCCGAAGTTCCCCTGCTTATCGATCAGGACCTCGCGCATGACCCAATCTTGGCCCAGGCGGACCAGCGTTGGGTAAATGACCGCTTCGCCGTGCGGGTGGTAGTTCCCCGACGTATCGCCGGAGATCTTCGCGCACTTCATTCGAGCCGCGTTCGGCCCCAGATTGAGGTCGTTCATGGCGACCAGAATGCGGCGCTGTGCGGGCTTCAATCCGTCGCGAGCATCGGGGAGCGCGCGGCTGATAATCACGCTCATCGCGTAGGTCAGATAGCTCTGCTGCATCTCATCGCGGATATCCATCCGCTGGATGCGATCGTCGCCGTTGTCCTCGGGAATCGGGGCATTCTTGTCGTTCTTAGAAACCAACGGTCAACTCCTTCGTGGCCCGCGGGTCCGAAGGACCAAGCGGCTGGCATTCATTCGACGCAAATGTCTCATGAGTCGAGAGTTACAAGCAGCAATCAGTGACTGGGCCTGCTTCTCTACGAATGTAGGTACTGTACTGTTTTTTCAGGATATCTACAACGTAGCCGCCCGGTTGTTTCCCTTGCTGAATTCACGAGTTACGCCTCTGGTTGACGCTGCTTTGCACGAGTGGTCGGACACGCGACTTGGAGGCATTCTGTTTCGGCTAAAAGAGTACGGGTGAGGGCAAGACTGCCTGTGGATTCAGCAAGTCTGACTTCATCGGGGAGTGCCACTGTCACGACCTGAGCGATTGTTGCGAATTCAAGAGCTCCACAGGCATGGCACAGCTCTTGCGATTTACATCGAGCGTGGCATGACCGGGGGGGTGGCCGGGCCGATCCTTGTCGGATCAAGTTCGGGTGAGCGCCCAAACCCCCAGTTATACCTCACGCGGGCCAGATGGAGGCGTACGACGGACGTCCTCGTCCGTCGCTCCCCGAGTTTTTTACACGGACGGACAAGGATGTCCGTCCTACGAAATGCCTCAGTTCTCTCCGCGTGAAGTATATGTTTTTGCATCTTTCCAGGGACGAACAACTGAGGGTTGCCTTGGTCTCACTGGACGACATGCCTTCCGATTTGATGAGTTTCGCCCTAAGCATTGTCGGTAGTTGCAGATCGGGGTTTGCGAGGTCACTTTGTGATTGGTCTCGTCTCCTCCATTTTTAGAAGTCGACGCAGAATCGGTAGATTCGTTGGGGCCTGGGCGTTCTTCTGAGAGCCGCGAGGAACTCTTGTAGTCTGACCGGATGGGCCAGTGAATGAGGATGACTGTCATGGATTCGTTTTGTCTCTTAGCCTACTTTGATCCGGGTTCGGGTAGCCTGGTGTTGCAGGCGATCGTCGGTGGATCTGCGGGGATGCTGGTATTCTGCCGCTACTTGATCTCCAATTTCGGGCACCGACTACGTTCACCCCGTCAGCGTTCGACCCGCATCGTGGAGCGGTCCGAGTCACTGTAATGCTCCGCCCTGAGCCAGGCTCCTATCGCGACCGGGATGCTCGCGTCTTCTACGACGAGTACGGTCGGGTGCTGCGTGGATTGTCGACTCACGCTTGGCCCCAGTGGCTCTTGTTGGAGAACTCCGCCTGCTTCCAGAGATTCATGACCGAAGGACGTGTCGTTCGTACGGAACGTGACTCTGAGTGGCCCGCGGGCGATTCCGAATGGGCGGGCGTGCTGCATCACGAGCGCATCCCGTTTGTGTCCTATCCTTATGAGTGGTCCTTCGGGATGCTCAAAGATGCCGCTCAGCTGCACCTGAATCTGTTGACGGAGGGGCTGGCAGAGAATCTGACGCTCAAGGATGGCACCGCCTATAACGTGCAGTTTCGCGGCGTGAGGCCGGTGTTTATCGATGTGGCGTCCTTTGAGACGCTGGTGCCCGACCGGCCCTGGTCGGGTTATCGCCAGTTCTGTCAGACCATGCTCTACCCACTGATGTTGCAGGCCTACAAGAACGTGCCGTTTCACCCCTGGCTGAGGGGTCGCCTCGACGGGATCACTCCCCAGGAGTGTTGGAACCTGATGTCGTTCCGTGACTTCTTTCGTCGGGGAGTTCGCAACCATGTCTGGCTGCATGCCTGGCTCCAGTCATCGAGATCGATCCAGGAGAATCACACGCCGCAATCACTCGGTCAATCGGGCTTTCAGAAGGACATGCTCGCTGCCAACTTTCGGAACCTGACAAACGTCGTCAGTGGACTGGAGTGGGCTGCGGTCCGCTCGAACTGGTCCGAGTACGATCAGAATCACAACTACACCGCCGAGGACCGAACGCAAAAAGAAGCCTTCGTTCGTCGATGTGTTGCCTCGCGCTCGTGGTCGCTGGCCTGGGATATCGGCTGCAACACGGGAACATTCAGTCGGATCGCCGCTGAGAATTCCCAGCAGGTCGTGGCCCTTGATGCCGACCATTTGTGTGTCGAGCGGTTCTATCAGTCCTTGAAGTCCGAGCCGACCGGCCCGGGGGATCGTATTTTGCCTTTGGTATCCAACCTTGCCGATCAGGTCGCCGGGCTCGGTTGGCGCGGTCGGGAGCGATCCAGTCTGCTGCACAGAGGGCCACCAGATCTGGTGCTGTCACTGGCTTTGATTCATCATCTCGTGATTGGGTGCGGCATCCCACTGACGGAGTTCATGGAGTGGCTCGCGGAACTCCGGTCGCATCTGGTGATCGAGTTCGTGGACCGTGAAGACGCGATGACGAGTCAGCTGCTGCAGCGTCGCGGCGGCGAATGTCCCGACTACACCCGGGTTCACTTCGAGCGAGAACTGCACCGATTGTTTGAGGTGTCGGACACCCTTTCACTGAGTCAGGGACTCCGGACTCTGTACTTTGCCGGCTCGCGAGTGGCCCCATGACGACAGAAGACCAATCATGGCTCCCCCCAGAAGATCGGCAATCGCCTCTTCCACAGGCACGCGGATTTGGGTTGGACGCCTTACATGTGTTCGTCCTCACCAGTTTCGTAATCGCGCAAAGTTACTATGACCGCCTGGCGCATCAAGGCGAGTATCTCGTCGATCCGAAAGCGACTTCCGTTGCGATCACGGGTATGGTCATCATTCTGTCAGTCGGACTTCCCTTGTTGATTGTCGGAGTGGAAGGTCTCGCGGGATGGGGGCATCGAAAGCTTCGCGAGTCGGTGCATCTAGTGGTTGTACTTCTCTGCTTCACACTACTTTTCCTGCAAGTCGTGCAGAGGGCCATGTTCTTGCCCGGTTGGCTCATGCTTGTCACGGCACTCGGGGCGGCTTGTACCCTGACGGCGAGCTACGAGCGATTCCCAGGTTTCCGGTCGATGGTGACATGGGTGTCGCCGGGCATCGTGCTGTTTCCGGGGATCCTTTTCATGCGTTTGAATGCGGCCGAGGGGAACATCGCACATCGAGCCAGTCACGATTTGACCCGAGAACCCGTTCCCGTCGTGGTGGTCGTGTTTGACGAGTTCTGCGGTGCTTCGCTGATGACTCCGGATCGGGAAATCGATGCGGTCCGTTTCCCGAACTTCGCTTCGCTTCAGCAGGAGTCAAATTGGTATCGTGGGGCCTCCAGCGTTTCTCCGGCCACCTCCAGTGCCCTGCCAGCCCTGTTGTCCAGCCAGTATCCGCTCACTGAACACGCACGATCTTCTCGGTTTCTCCCTCAGAATATGTTCTCTTTGCTCTCCGTGGCGGGCCGATATGAGCTGGCGGCATTTGAACCTCTCTCCGCTCTGTGCCCCCGACGGAATGAACTGCCTACCTCGAAGTCTCCGAACACGTTCAGGCAAACTGCGGGAATGCTGAACGTCCTCAACCACGTCTACCTGTATCAGATCTGTCCCCCGGATTTTCATGCCTACCTGCCGGTGGTTCCCCCGGTCTGGTTTGGGCATCATGACACAAAACTGGTCGACCGAAATCGTCTGCGCGGATGTTTTCGATACGGGTGGACGGATCGCCGCGATGAGCAGGTGGAACACTTTCTAGAATGTCTCGACAGCACGCCCCAATCGGTGCTGTACTTCGCCCACTTACTGATTCCGCACGCTCCGTGGTGCTACTTTCCCACGGGGACGCGCTATGCCCGAGACCGAGACAACCTGGATCGCCTCTGCTTGGAATCGGACGACTCCATCATGTCCGATGAACTGGGGGTGATTCAGAATCAACAGCGTCATCTCCTGCAGGTCATGTACGTTGACCACATCGTCGGTCAGTTGACGGCTCGCTTGAAAGAGGTCGGAATCTGGGATCGCTGTCTGCTGATCGTTACCGCCGATCACGGGATTTCGTTTCGTATCGGTCAGGACCGGCGGGAGTATACTGGCGGCAACACGGAAGACCTGTTGTCGATCCCCCTGTTCATCAAGTCCCCGGGGCAGACTGTGGGCGAGGTCAATGACCTTCCGGTCCAGTCGACTGACCTGCTGCCGACGATTCTGGATCTCGTAGGAATTCAGCCCGCGGCTCCGCTGGAAGGCATTCCCGTGAGCGATCCGCGTGTGGCGCTCCGCACCCAGCTCATCGTGCGCGACCCGCAACACGATCTCGCCTTCTCCCCTGAGGTGTTACTCCATTCCCAAGTACCCAGCCTCATCCGGAAACGCTTCGGCGCTGGAACTGATCGCTGGAACATGTTCCGCATCGGTCCGCATTCGGAATGGCTCGGTGAGCCGGTGCAGGGGCTGCCCCGTGGCACTGCGGACCCGCTGAAACTGGAATGCCTGATGCCTCTGCTGCCAGCAAATTCGTCGGGGGCGGAGTCGCGTCCGTATCACATCGAAGGCCGAGTCGTCTCGCTCCGCCCGCCCGAGCAGCCGGTCGAACTGATCGCCGTAGTCGACGGCGTGGTGTGCGGGACGACGCGGACCTATCGCCAATTTGGGTATCTGGACCGCTGGTCCGTGATGCTGCCGGAATGGAGTTATCCGTCGTCCACAGCGACACCCGAGTTCTTCGCAGTTCAGCCGGACGGATCGCTCGTGGCCTGTGACCTCAGCTGGATCGAGACTCCGAGTGAGCTGCCGACTGGTGAGTGAGCAGCTGGGGCGAATTGTCAATGTGCTGTGCGTGTCCGATACTCTTTCAGCACCTGCAACATCCCGACACAGAAATCGGGCAGGTCATCCGGCTTGCGGCTGCTGACGAAGTGCCGGTCGACGACGACGGACGTATCGGACCAGATCGCCCCGGCGTTGATCAGATCATCCTTGATCCCCGGCGACCCGGTCACCTGCACGCCGCTGTAGACGTTCGCCGAGATCGGCATCCAGCCCCCGTGGCAAATGGCGGCGATCAACTGGCCCCGCTCGTGAAACTGGCGGATGAGCTCCAACACTTTCGGATCGCGCCGCAGCTTGTCGGGCATCCAGCCACCCGCGCAGAGGACGCCTTGAAAGTCGTCCGCCTTCATGTCGCGAATGGCGGCGGCGGAGATGCACGGATAGCCATTCTTGCCGGTGTACTTTTGATTCGCCTCCTGACCAGCGAGGGTCATGGACACGCCCGCCTCGGCCATGCGGAGCTTGGGATACCAGAGTTCGAGATCCTCGTAATCGTCCCCGACGAAGCAGAGAAGTTTGAGACCGTGCAGCGAGGGAGTGGGCATGAG